>JAUNJD010000020.1 GCA_030523205.1 Bacteroides sp. | reverse complement strand
ACGGAGAAGGTATGGAGCGGGTACGGAGAAAATTATGCGTTGCCACGACTTGGGGGTGTGGCAACGTGGCAATGTGGCAATCCAAAGATGGGCTTCGTTGCCATCGGGTAATAGGTATTTAAAAATAGAAAACGCCAACCACTTGTATTATAAGCGATTGGCGTCATTTACTGTACTCGAAGCGGGACTTGAACCCGCACAGCCGCAATGGCCAAAGGATTTTAAGTCCTTCGTGTCTACCATTCCACCATTCGAGCATCCCTAAAAAGAAAGGAAAGAGCGGAAAACGAGACTCGAACTCGCGACCCCAACCTTGGCAAGGTTGTGCTCTACCAACTGAGCTATTTCCGCGGCTTTTGAAGAACGGGTGCAAAGATAAGCAGTTTCCTCATTATAGCCAAACTTTTCCATAAGATTTTCGGGTTACCGACCTAACAAAATGCGCTCGGCAGCCTCCATTCCTTCAAAATTAAATCCATCTACAACCTGCTGCATCAATGCGGATATTTCATCGTTGCACAGATTGCCAATGCTGCCTTCGTGCGTGTGATGCACTTCCTTGCTGTGCGAGAAATGACCGGCTTCAATATCCAAGCCGACCTTCTTATACGCATCGCGGAAAGGCATTCCTTCGCGAGCCAAACGGTTCACTTCTTCCACACTGAATATCAGCAGGTATTTGTCATCATCGAGGATATGCTCGTTCACCTTGATTTCGTTCATGATGTAGGTAGTCATCTGCAAACAGTCCTTCAACTCCTGGAAGGCGGGAAGGAAGACTTCCTTGATAATCTGCAAATCGCGGAAGTAGCCGGACGGCAGATTGTTGGCAATCATCATGATTTGTTGGGGAAGGGATTGCAATTTGTTGCACTTGGCACGGGTCAACTCGAACACGTCGGGGTTCTTCTTGTGGGGCATGATGCTGGAACCGGTAGTGCAGTCGTCCGGCAATTTCACGAATCCGAAGTTCTGACTATTGAACAGACATGCGTCAAACGCCAGTTTGGAAACGGTACCCGCTATGCTGGCCAATGCAAAGGCTACATTGCGCTCCATCTTGCCACGCCCCATTTGGGCATAGACCACGTTGTAGTTCAGCGAATCGAAACCCAGCAGACGGGTGGTCATCGTACGGTTCAACGGGAAGGAAGATCCATATCCAGCAGCAGAGCCCAAGGGATTGCGATTGCACATCTTGAAGGCAGCCTGCAAGAAAAGCATATCATCCACCAAGCTTTCGGCGTATGCTCCGAACCACAGGCCGAAAGAGGAAGGCATGGCTATCTGCAAATGCGTATAGCCGGGCATCAGAACATCTTTGTAGCGATTGCTCTGCATGATGAGCACATGGAACAGTTGTTCTACGGCTTCGGCTATTTCCTTAATCTGCGCACGGGTAAAGAGCTTCAGGTCGAGCAACACCTGATCGTTGCGCGAACGACCGCTATGAATCTTCTTGCCCACATCGCCCAGCTTGCGCGTCAGCATCAATTCCACCTGCGAATGTACATCTTCAACGCCTTCTTCGATAACAAACTCGCCGCTTTCGGCTGTTGCATAAATATTCTTCAGTTCCGCCAACAAGATTTCCAACTCATCTTTCGTCAGCAGTCCGATGCTTTGGAGCATCGTGATGTGCGCCATTGAGCCCAGCACATCGTGCTTGGCCAAATAAAGGTCCATCTCACGGTCGCGCCCCACCGTGAAGCGTTCAATATCTTTGTTTACCTGAACGGATTTCTCCCAAAGTTTCTGAGCCACAACAATATTTTTTAGAGATTAAACAAACAGGAAGTTACTGGGCATAGTTTATCAGCGCCAGCATATCGGCTATCTTTTGCACGCCGTCTTGCAAGGGCTTCTGCACCATAGCCTTCATAAACGGATTGATTTCCAAACCGATGGTCAGCTTCATCTTGCATTCGTTTTCGCCAATCGGCAGAATCTGTATCCAAAGGTTGAACGGAAGCGGCGAGGTGGTTGTTTCGAACTTGATGCACTTACAAGGTTCTTTCTCGATAATCTTCAAGACTATCGTACCGACAGGCGGCACTTCGACCGACAGGCTTTCGGCATCGAAACTCAAGTTTTTCACTTTGTCTTCGGACAGACGGTCTTTCACCTTCTCCAGGTTATTGAGGTCGGAGAGTTTTTCGTAAACAGCTTCCTGCGAAGCGGGTATCACCTTTACTTCACTTTCAAATTTCGTCATAATATAATCGGTCTTTAAAAGACAAAAAGAACTATCCGGACAGAAACTATCCGAACGGCTCTTTCGTCAAACAAATATCATTTTGTTAAAAAAAGCAGGGGTTATTTTCCAGCATCCCAATGTGCAGGGTCTTTACGCCATTCGTTCAATGTCTGCACATCTTCTTCTTCGATATAGCCTGTACGCAATGCGACATCGAGGACGGCTTCGTAGTTGGTCAGCGTCACCAAAGGAACTTTTGCCTCCTTGAAGGCTTTCTCGGCCACGGGGAAACCGTATGTGTAGGCAGCAACCATACCGATGACATCGCATCCATCACGACGGATGGCTTCGACGGCCTTCAGGCTGCTTCCGCCGGTAGAAATCAAGTCTTCGACAACCACCACCTTCATGCCCGGACGAAGTTCACCTTCTATCAGGTTTTCCAGTCCATGGTCTTTGGGAGTGGAACGTACATATACGAAAGGCAGATTCAGCGCATCGGCAACCAAAGCTCCTTGGGGGATAGCCCCTGTGGCCACACCGGCAATAGCATCCACCTGTCCGAAACGCTCCAATATCAGACGGGTTATCTCTATCTTCACAAAATTGCGGAGGGAAGGATAAGACAGGGTTTTGCGATTATCACAATAAAAGGGGGATTTCCATCCGGACGCCCAAGTGAAGGGGTTGGCCGGCTGAAGTTTGATTGCTTTAATTTTCAGCAACTTCTCTGCAAACAATCTTTCCAAAGTTTTCATAGCAAACTAACTATTATGGTAAATACGGATGCAAAAATACGGAAAGTGAACGAAAATAGAAAAAAGAATTCTGATATTTTTCACTCCGAATACTCATTTTCGTCCGAAACATCGATGCAACGGCGTATATCCTTCATCTCGAAGCCTCGGCTCAAGGCAAAACGCACCAACTTGCCATTCAGTTCGTATTCGTTTTCGGCGTGTACGCTTTTCTTCTTGGTCGAAAGCAGTCCTTGCAGGATGGACAAGTATTCTTCGTCGTCTATCTCGTTGAGGAAAGGCAAATAAGTAGTGGGGGGAATCTTCTTCAGACGGAGCGCCTGCCCTATCTTCACCTTGCCCCATTTGGCGAAACGATATTTATCATTCACGAAGGCACGGCAAAAGCGTTCTTCGTCGATATACTTTTCCTGTATCAAACGCTCGACGATGGAGTCGATTGACGCATAGGGGATTCCCCAACGCTGCATTTTCTCTACGATTTCCGCCCGGCAATGTTCGGAAGCGGCGCAATAGGCAGTCAGTCTGCCAAAAGCATCTGTTTCTGTTATTTCTGTCATTTTCTTGCTATTACAAACCGGTCGTTGCCGGAAATATCTTTTTCTATATATGCTTCCGAGTAGCCTTGATGCCGAAGCATGGCGACTGTCTCGGCTCCGAAAGCTCGGTTTATCTCGAAATAGAGTGCGCCGCCGGACACTAGCAACCCTTGCCCTATGTCCGCAATGCGGCGATAGAAGCGCAACGGGTCATCATCCGGCACAAACAGGGCCAACGAAGGTTCCCAATCCAAAACATTCCGCTCCATATCCTTCCGCTCGGAGTCGGTCACATAGGGAGGATTGCTGACGATGACGTCGTAGCGGGCCTGCGCATCGGGCTGATACGTCAGCACGTCCCGCTTCTCAAAACATACTTTTGCGTCCAGCAAAACATTGTTTTCTTGGGCGCAAAGCATAGCTTTGTCCGAGACATCCCATGCAGTGACTTCGGCTTCCGGCAATTCTTTGGACAGGGTAATGGCTATACAGCCGCTACCGGTGCCTATATCCAGGATGCGAGACGTGGGAGAAACCTCCTTCAACATCCGTTCCACCAACTCTTCCGTCTCTGGACGAGGAATCAGCACATCGGGAGTCACCTTGAAGGTACGCCCTCCGAAACGGGCGAACCCTTGTATATACTGTATCGGTTCAAATTTGCAAAGGCGGGAAATAATGGTTTCCAATTCCTGCTCTTCATTTGAAGATAAAATCATATCTTTGCCCACATAATAGTCAACCGACCGCTGCCCCAGAATCTCACAGCAGATAATCCGGGTCAGGTTGGCAGCCTCTTGTCGGGAATAGAACGGCTGCAAACGGCTGCGAACGTAAGAAATGGTTGTACTCATGATGTATAGAGGGCTGTTTTCGGCCTGCAAAAATAAGAATATAATCCGAAAAACGAAAAAAGTATGGAAGAAGAAAAGTATATGCGGCGCTGCATCCAGCTGGCACAGAACGGCCTTTGCAACACAGCCCCCAACCCGATGGTGGGAGCCGTCATTGTCTGCGATGGAAAGATAATAGGCGAAGGATACCACATCCGTTGCGGCGAAGCCCATGCAGAGGTCAATGCAATCCGTTCCGTCAAAGACCCTTCGCTGCTGAAGCGTTCTACCATCTACGTCAGTCTGGAGCCTTGCTCGCATTACGGAAAGACCCCGCCATGCGCCGACTTAATCATCGAGAAGCAAATACCGCGCATCGTTGTCGGCTGTCAGGACCCTTTCTCCAAAGTGGCCGGAAGAGGCATCCAGAAGCTGCGCGATGCCGGACGGGAGGTTATCGTGGGCGTACTGGAAGAAGAATGCCGCTACCTCATCCGCCGCTTCATTACTTTCCACACTTGCCATCGCTCCTACATTACATTAAAATGGGCCGAGTCGGCCGACGGCTATCTAGACATCCATCGTGAAGGTGGAAGCCCCGTCATCCTATCTACACCGCTGACTTCCATGCTGGTACACAAGAAACGGGCCGAGCACAGCGCCATCATGGTAGGCACCCGCACAGCCCTACTCGACAATCCGAGCCTGACCGTGCGCAATTGGTATGGACCTTCGCCTGTACGCATCGTCTTGGACAAAGAAGGTGCATTGCCAATCTCCCTCCGACTATTCGACGGAAGCGTTCCTACACTGATATTCACCGACGCCAGCCACACGCCTCTGCCCCAAGCCCAATCCGGCAAGGTGGAGTATATTCCGATAGACTTCAAGCAAGACATCCTTCCTTCCATCATGGCAGCTTTGTATGTCCGAGGGCTGCAATCGCTCTTGGTCGAAGGCGGCAGCATCCTGCTGCAATCCTTTATTGATGCCGGTTTGTGGGATGAAATCTTTGTGGAAGAAAGTTGCGTGACAATACACGACGGCGTGAAGGCTCCCGAAATAAACAAGAAAAAATTTCGGCAAACGGAGCAGCATTTCGGACACGTCATTCGTCATTATATAGCAGAAAGGTTCTGTAAATAGCTTCTTTCTAGGGCTTTTTTATCGGCAAAAACTGCCACATTATCTATAATTTTATATAAAACTTGCCCGTAAAGCCGTTTATAGAAAAAAATGTTCCTATTTTTGCAACTTGTAATTAATGCCATCATTTAAAAGATGGGAGTAAGGTCTCATCGGCCGCATCCGAACGGACAACCTCCGACGATGGCTGCCATGCAGACACCCGCACGCCTTAAAGACAGGCTGTTGAACATTAACAGACAGTCCTTTAGGCAAAAAGGATTAAATAGATAAGTATTAGAAAATGCAACATATAGAGCAAATCGATTTAAAGCGGATACCCCGACACGTGGCTATCATCATGGACGGTAACGGGCGGTGGGCCAAGCAGCGTGGACAAGAGCGTTGCTTCGGACATCAGGCCGGAGCAGAGACCGTACACATCATAACGGAAGAAGCTGCCCGGCTGGGAGTGGAGTATCTGACTTTATACACCTTTTCCACCGAAAACTGGAACCGGCCTTCGGAAGAAGTGGCGGCTTTGATGGGGCTTCTGTTCGAAAGCATCGAAGAAGAAACCTTCATGAAGAACAATGTCCGGTTTCGGGTGATAGGAGATACCGACAAACTGCCGGCTAACGTCAAAGAGCGACTGTATGCCTGCATAGAGCACACCTCCCGAAACACCGGAATGTGCCTAGTGCTGGCACTCAGCTATTCTGCACGCTGGGAAATAACAGAAGCTACACGGCAAATAGCCATAAAAATCCAAAAAGGCGAATTGCAGCCGGAGCAGATTGACAGCGACCTGTTGTCGCAGCATCTGACTACCAACTTCATGCCCGACCCTGATTTGCTGATACGCACCGGGGGCGAACTTCGTCTGAGCAACTATCTGCTGTGGCAGTGTGCCTATTCCGAACTGTATTTCTGTGACACATATTGGCCGGACTTCCATGCGGAGGAACTTCGGGAAGCCATTCTTAGCTATCAGAAACGAGAACGCAGGTTCGGGAAAACCAGTGAACAAATCAGTTAAACCTAAAACATATTTTAATCGTAATATAAATGCAGTACCGTATTTTCTCCATATTTGTAACGTTTATCTGTCTCTTCGGCTGCGTGTTCAATGCAGAAGCACAAGACACCGACCGCACCGATGAAACTGAAAAACCGGTTATTCTCTATACGGGACAACCCAAGAAGTATGAAATTGCAGACATCAAAGTGGAAGGTGCCCAGAACTATGAAGATTACGTCATCATAGGTCTGTCAGGACTCTCCAAAGGACAGACAATCACCATCCCCGGCGACGAAATCACCCAGGCTTGTAAACGGTATTGGCGTCATGGACTGTTCTCGAACGTACGCATCGAAGCAGACAAGATAGAAGACAATAAGGTTTGGCTGAGCATCCATTTGGCAATGCGCCCCCGCGTATCCGACATCCGCTACCAAGGCGTGAAGAAGTCCGAACGCGAAGACCTTGAATCCAGAGTGGCCTTGCTGAAAGGCAATCAGATTACCCCGAACGCCGTAGACCGCGCCAAGACACTCATCAAGCGATACTTCGATGAAAAGGGCTTCAAGAATGCCGAAGTAACCATCAATCAGAAGGATGACCCCGACAAGACAAACGAAGTAATCGTAGATATCATCATCGACAAGAAGGAGAAAGTAAAGGTACACCAAATCACCATCGTGGGCAACGAGGCTCTTACCACCAAGAAGCTGAAGCGCGTAATGAAGAAGACCAACGAAAAGCGCAAGCTGGTTAACTTGTTCCGTACCAAGAAGTTCGTTGAAGAGAATTATGAAGCCGACAAGCAACTGATTCTCGACAAATATAACGAATTGGGTTATCGTGACGCTATGATTGTGACAGACAGCGTAAAGCCGTACGACGACCGCACGGTAGATATCTATATGGAAATCGAAGAAGGACAGAAATACTATCTGCGCAACATCACGTGGGTGGGTAATACGCTGTATCCTTCCGAGCAACTGGACTATCTGCTGCGCATGAAGAAGGGCGACGTATATAATCAGAAGATGCTGGAAGAACGAATCAGCACCGATGATGACGCTATCGGCAACCTCTATTACAACAACGGATACCTGTTCTACAACCTCGAACCGGTGGAAGTGAACATCGTAGGCGACTCCATCGACTTGGAGATGCGTATCTACGAAGGCCGTCAGGCTACCATCAACAAGGTAAGCATCAACGGTAACGACCGCCTGTACGAAAACGTAGTACGCCGCGAACTCCGTACCCGCCCGGGCGAACTGTTCAGCCGCGACGACTTGATGCGTTCTATGCGTGAGATTCAGCAAATGGGTCACTTCGACCCGGAACAGATTACTCCGGACATCCAACCCAGACCCGAAGATGGAACCGTAGATATAGGTTATGACCTTATATCGAAGGCCAACGACCAAGTGGAATTCTCAGCAGGTTGGGGACAGACCGGTATCATCGGTAAGCTGAGCTTGAAGTTCACCAACTTCTCACTGGCTAACCTGTTGCACCCGAGCGACAACTACCGAGGCATCCTGCCTCAAGGCGATGGTCAGACACTGACCCTGAGCGGACAAACCAATGCCAAATACTATCAGTCGTACAGCATTTCGTTCTACGACCCCTGGTTTGGCGGCAAGCGTCCGAATGCCTTCTCCGTATCGGCCTTCTACTCCAAGCAGACGGACATCAGTAGTTCGTATTATAGTTCTGCTTACCTGAACAGCTATTACAATAGTATGTACAGCTACGGTATGGGTAATTATAATTATGGTACTACCGACTACTCCAGCTACTTCGACGAGAGCAAGTCCATCCAGATGTTCGGATTGGCCGTCATGTTCGGTAAGCGTCTGCGCTGGCCGGATGACTACTTCCAATTCACTGCCGAGTTGTCCTACCAACGCTACATTCTGCGCGACTGGCGTTACTTCCCCGTGACCAACGGTAACTGTAACAACTTGAGCTTGAACCTCACCGTATCGCGTAGCTCTATCGACAACCCGATTTATCCGCGCCAAGGTTCGGAAATGTCTCTGTCGGTACAGTTCACACCGCCCTATTCGCTGGTTGATGGTATCAACTACTCATCGTACGACACCGACAATCAGGACGACATGAACAAGATACACAAATGGGTGGAATACCACAAGTGGAAGTTCAAATCAAAGACATATATCCCGTTGGCCGACCCGATGTCAGTGAAGCGTACGCCGGTCATCATGAGCCGCGTAGAATTTGGCTTGCTGGGTCATTACAACGAGCACAAGAAATCTCCGTTTGAGACCTTCGACGTGGGTGGTGATGGTATGACGGGTTACTCCAGCTATGCAACCGAAAGCGTTGCCCTGCGTGGTTATGAGAACAGCTCTCTGACCCCCTACGGCTACGAAGGCTATGCATACGCCCGCCTCGGCCTGGAGTTGAGATACCCGCTGATGCTGGAGACCAGTACCAGTATCTACGCCTTGGGCTTTGTAGAAGCCGGTAATGCTTGGCATGAAGTCAGCGACTTCAATCCGTTCGACCTGAAGCGTTCCGCCGGTCTGGGTGTTCGTATCTACCTCCCGATGATTGGTATGATGGGTATCGACTGGGCATACGGTTTCGACAAGATATTCGGTTCCAAGACATACGGTGGCAGCCAGTTCCACTTCATTTTGGGACAGGAATTCTAAGTTGAATGAAGAACTAAGAATGAAGAATGAAGAATTTACTCCTCATTCATGTAACTGATATAAAGACAAAAGAAGTATGAAAAGAAGTATCCTATTCATAGTTGCGCTGCTTGCCATCTGCACGGCAGCCAACGCGCAGAAGTTTGCGCTGATTGACATGGAGTATATCTTGAAGAATATTCCTGCCTACGAACGTGCCAACGAAGAATTAAACAAAGCTTCGCAAAACTGGATGGACGAAGTAGAAAAGCTGTCGCAAGAAGCCCAGACATTGTATCAAGACTACCAATCGAATGGACAAAAGCTGACCGCCGCCCAGAAAACCGCAAAGGAGAATGCCATCGTGGAGAAAGAGAAATCGGCCGCCGAGTTGCGCCGTGCTTACTTTGGTCCCGAAGGCGAACTGAGCAAGAAACGCAACGAGCTGATGCAACCGATAGAAGACGAGATATACAATGCTGTAAAGGAGATTGCCACGCAGAAAGGATATGCCGCCGTCATCGACCGTGCATCTGCTACAAGCATCATTTTTGCCACTCCAAGCATCGATATCAGCAATGAAGTGCTTGCAAAACTCGGATATTCAAATTAATTTTATACATTTGCTACCAAATTACTAATCTAATAATCATTCAAATAAATAATAAACGTTATGCTTAAAAAAATCGCAATTGCCGTAGTAATGTTTGTTCTCCCGCTGGGAGCTATGGCACAAGCAAAATTTGCTCACATGAACTCACAGGAAGTAATCACCGTAATGCCTGAATTTACCAAAGCACAGGCTGACCTTGATGCCCTGGCAAAACAGTATCAGAAGGAAATGGAAACCGGCGAAGCTGAACTCAACAAGAAATACCAAGAGTTCCTGCAACAGGCCGACTCTCTGCCGAAGAATATTGCAGACAGACGTCAGAAAGAAATCCAAGACATGGCTCAACGTCAGCAACAATTCCAACAGGAAGCTTCACAAGCTATGCAGAAGGCTCAGAATGATGCCATGACTCCTATCTACAAGAAGTTGGATGATGCCATTCAGGCCGTAGGTGCTGCCGAAGGCGTTATCTACATCTTCGACTTGGCCCGTACTTCCATACCTTTCATTGGTGCACAGAGCATCGATGTTACAGCTAAAGTAAAAGCACAGCTGGGCATAAAGTGATGAATGATGAACAAAAGAACTAAATAGCCGCATACATACGGCTACCTATACAGACGACAGGCTGTTTCTCGGAGCATCGCTCCTCTGAAACAGCCTGTCGTTTTGTTTTTTAGTTGCCGTCCGGCTTTTCAATCTCCGTAAATGGTGAATCGTTCCAATGGAAAGAATCCAGACTATCCGGCCGGGCAGGATCGAATGTTGCGGCATCCTTCAGATGGGTAGCCAAGGCAGGAACAGCCTTCTTGATACCTTCCATGACGCACTTGGCTATCTCGTAAGCACCATACGGATTGAAGTGAGTATCGTCGGCAAAGTCTTTGGTCTGACCGGGATAAGTACCTGCCGGATAATGAACAAAGGCCCGTTTGGAATTCTCCGGCCCCATGGCCTCGTACAGCGTACGGGTCATTTCGTTGAGGTCTATCAAGGGGACATCCTCCTTGTCGGCAAGCCAACGCATGGCTTCCGGAAAATCTTCGTGCGTATCGTAGATACGACCTTCGTCATTGAACGTGCGGCGCTGGGTAGGCGTCACCAATACTGGATGGGCACCACGCAGACGAGCCTCATCTATAAAGGTCTTCAGGCTCGTCATGTACGAGTAGTAGGCACCCTTGCCCGGTCCTTTCTGCTTCTGGTCGTTGTGACCGAACTCCATGAACACGTAGTCGCCGGCCTTCATCTGCGTCAAGGCTTTCTTCAAGCGACCGGCACCGATGAATGTATTGGCACTCTCGCCGCTCTCGGCATAATTGGCCACGCACACTCCGGCATCGAAGAAGCGGGTAATCATCTGTCCCCAGCTGGCCCACGGTTCATTGTCCTGGTCCACCACCGTACTGTTGCCACAGAGGAACACCGTTATGACGGATGAATCGGCGGGCTCTATGCTGATGCTTTCGCATACGGGGGCATCGCCGTTAAATTCGAGCGTCAGTTTATCGTCCCAGTTCAGCTTATGCTTCTCACGCAGCTTGATGCGCACCGATTCCTTATCAGAGATGCGAGGAGTACGTTTGTTGACCATGAAAGTCTTCTCTACAAACTGTTTCTTCTTTGTCGGAAGGTTTTCCACAAACAGACGGCGCGATTCGCCACGCACGGTCGTCACTCCGGCTTTCTTCTTACTGCCCAGCCGCACGGTTACTTTATAATTGCCATCCGGCACACGGACGGAGAAGAAGAACGGGACATTGCTGCCTTTCGTAGGGGTATCTGTCAGGTCATAGCCATAGCCGGTCTCCTCGCTGTAACGAGGAGCATCGGCCAAGGTATATGTATTCGACGAGGGTTGCTGGGCGAATGTGCTGAGAGAGGCGCACAGCAAAGGAATTATAAGATGTTTCATATTTTAGCGGATATTAATTAGAGATACATCAGAACACCTTCTTCGGCTTCAGCTCGTCCGGTGAATCTTTCGTATAAGACTTCACATCACCGGCCACCTTGGTGAAGAGTTCCTGAATCTGTTCGGCCGATACTTCCATCGTCGGGCGGAAGGCATCGGAGTTCATATAGTCGTAGATGGCTTTCCGCATTTGGCGGGCTACGATGCGTGTCTCAGGTTCAGAAGTGATGTCCATGCTGGTCATCATCAGCTTGCCATTCAGCACCTTGGCTTCGAACAGCACACCAATCTTGCGGCTGATGAACCAAGTGTCAATGCTCTGCACCAAGGGTTGGAAGCCTGCGGGGAAGCCGGTGAACTGCATCACCTGCGACTTGTTCAGCAACTCCCACCATTGCAGATTGCTATGATACTCCGTGGGGAAGGAGCGGAACAAGGGATGATAGTTGTTCAGATAGATACCCGTCGTATGTGGCGGACGCATCTTGAACCAAGAGGTATTCCAGAATACAGGCGTAAACTGCTGCACCACCTCCTTACCATACTTGATTTTTCCGGCTGCCGTAATCAGCACATTGCCGCCTGCTTCGAGCACGGAAAGTGCCTTGGCATCCAGCGTATCGGTGGTATAGACATCGCCCTCTGCCACCTCCGTTTGGGCGGGATATACCCAGAAGTCCCAGTCGTTGACGGCTTCGGTACCTTCAATCTTCACTTCCAGATTCAGTTTACGGGGAGCCGTGATGTCGGCCAAAAGCACTTCCACCCTGCCCAGCGAACACATATTGCCCACAGGAATGTCGTGAATGCCTACCACGCCATCGGCATAGACCGTGCCGTATGCATCGCGAACGGTATAAGTGGTCCGTGCACCCTGCAAAGCCGCCTTGCCGAAGTGAGACACCTCGATGTCAGCAGTGAAAGTCTCGTCATTGGCATAGACAAACTTCGGTATGCGTGCCAACGGAACAGTGGGGCTACAGAAACGGCGGAACGCATCGGCATCCATATATCCCTTCTCGTCGAAGAATACGTCCAGCACTCCCACCAAGGCCGTGCCCTGACCCGAATAGTCGTTCAGTGCCAACAGTTGGAATCCGGCATAGTCGGGCGTACGCATCGTCTTCTCAATCTCGTACTTATAGCACAGTGCCTGAAGCTTGCCCGAGGCCATCATGAACTTATGCCCCTGTTCGCCCATGTCGTTGTCGTTCAGTATGTCGCGGAATATTTCAAAGTTCTTGGCCTTGTTCACGCCGGTGTACTTGTGTATCTCCTCAAAGTTGGGGAAGACACACCACTGTCCCGTCTCGTGCGACACGTACGGCTGGCTTACGGTGTCGATGCGGGCACGGAAGTCCGACATACTCTCGGGACGCACCTTGTTCCAGTCGAGCCCGCGGGCACCGGCCTTCACGTGATACTGACTGCGCGGCTGCCACTGCCAACTGCCCCCCACCGATGCACCGGTATATACCCTACGCGGGTCGGTAGCCTTCCAATAGTCCACAAACTTGCTCACCCATGCCACCCAACGGCCGGAGGGTTCGTTGCCACAAGCCAGCATACAGTAAGAAGCATAGTTGCCATACGCCTTGGTCAGCGCGATGGTCTCGTCCATCAGATACGTGTCGATGGGCTGTCCGTTGCCCAGCTTCGGACCGTGATTGGGCCAACTGGGACCTTCGGGCTGCAAGTAGAAGCCCACACGGTCGGCAGCGATGAAAGCCGCCTCAGGCGGACAGTAGGAATGGAAGCGCATGTGGTTCAGTCCGTAGTTGCGGCAGATGCGGAACACACGCTCCCAAGCATCCACATCCATCGGCGCATATCCTGTCAGCGGGAAGTCGCAGTTCTCCACCGTGCCGCGCAGCATGGTCTTCCGGCCGTTGACGTAGAACCACTTGCCTTGTATGGTAAACTCGCGCATACCAAACTGCACATCGCGGGTATCGGTCTGCTTTCCACGCTTCAAGGTGGCGGTCAATCGGTAGAGGGCAGGGTCAAATTCATCCCACGTCAGGAAGTCCTTCCCCATCGGCAGGTCTATCTCTAGACTGTTCTGTCCTGCCTTCACGGAATAGGTTCCTTGCACAGGGGCCACCGTATGCTGCTTGTCCGAGTTGAAGCTGGCGGCAGACAAGGTCAGATCCACCTTACCGGCGGCAGATGCCTGAAGGCTGATGCGCACCACTGCCTTCTGCGCTTTCAGGTCGGGATACACTTGAATGTCGTCCATATACGTCTTGGGCGAGGCTTGCAGTTCCATCCGTCCCACGATGCCGTTCCAGTTGCCTTGCGTCTGGTCGGTGATGCTGTGCGAGTCGGGGCCTACGTTGATGTCCTTGATGCGGTTATCCACGCGGATGGTAATCAGGTATTTCTTGCCGGGAGCCACGGAGGCGGTCAAGTCATATACATGGGGCACACAAAGGCTGTTCTGCATCCCCACCTGCTTGCGGTTTACCCAAATGGTAGTCTCGATATGCGGACGTTCCAGGAAGAGCTGGATGCGTTCGCCTTTCCAGTCGGCAGGCACCGTCACTTCCTTCTGATACCAAGCGACGCCTACATAATGCTTGTCCGGTGTCAGGAAGAAGGGCAGCTTCACCTGTCCGTCTATCCGGTATTTCTCCATATAGGGGTTGAAGTAATAGGAGCTGTCGTAGAGGCTACCCGTCCAGCGGGTACGTGCGGTGACATCATCGCCCTTCAGCCGTTCGGGCATAGAGCCGGGCAGGTTGATGTGGTCGTCCAAGGTCTTTGCAAACCATTTCTCGGTCACTCCCACGTCCTCGCGGTCTATCCGGAACTTCCACTGTCCGGCCAGGCTAAGGGAATGATTCTGCGCCACGACATCCAGTGCCAGCGCATACAAAAGCAAGATAATCAATAAAGGTTTCTTCTTCATTATACGAATGTTATTAGATAATTCGGCAATATTTCTCTTATCGGGGGAGACTGTCTGAGAATTCATGATGTGTCTTCTTTTAGGCACGGACGGGCTAGCGATGGCATTCGCTATTAGCAAAGAAGGAGTATTGGCCCATGCATTACCACTACTCCTTCGATAGCAAAACTAACACCTTTAAAAACTCTTATTCCATCCGATAGACCTCGGTACCGGCCAACAGGAAGGCTCCCAGACCGTAGTCGTCGAAGTCGGGTTCGTGGTCGTAGGTGACGGGCTGTGCCTCCTTCGGTTCCTTGCCCGTGCCTTGCACATAACCCAAGAAGCCATCGGGATGCAAGCAATCCTTCACCATGGCGTTCCATGCCTTATAGACAACGGGGGCATATTCGGCAGCATCCAGCAGACCCTTGTTCACGCAGTAAGCCATACCGTAGGTGAACATGGCTGTTCCGGTCAGCTCCTTACCACCAAAGTTGTTGGCATCGTGCAGACTGACATTCCAGAAGCCGTCTTCGCGTTGCAGGCCTTTCAAGGTCTGGCACATGCTGACCAGCATATTCTTATATTCGTCACGGTGAGGCTCGTCGGCAGGCAGCAGTTCCAGCATACGTACCATAGCCATTACAATCCAACCATTGCCGCGCGACCAGTAGCAATCTTCACCGTTGGGTTCGGTATAGGGAGGATCGAAGTCGGCATCTCTCCACCACAGGCCGTCGGCCGGGTTGTAGAGGCCGTTATCGCCATGCTTCGTCTTGGTGTACATATACATATCGTAAGCGCGGTTGTAGTAAGCCGTATCGCCCGTCAGGTTACCTATCTGAGCGAAGATGGGCATACACATCTGTACAGCGTCAATCCAGTGCCAGTCGTCAATCTTGGTGGTCACCATCATCGAGTCGATGGAAGTCTTGATGGCCTCGATGTAGTGTGCAGGCTTGGCAGGGTCCATTTCGTACAGCGTGATGTAAGCTTGTCCGGCACATTGGTTGTCGGCATTTCGCGTATTCCAACCATCTTTCGCATGACGCAGCTTCCAGTCGTGCTTGTTACCCCATTCGATGGCGTAGTCCAGATAGCGTTGTTGCGGGTCAATCTCCCAGAACTCCAGCAGTCCTTCGAAATAGCAACCGCGCGTCCAAAGGTTGGACTCATAGCTTTTGTTACGCGAGGGATACGGAATGGATTCTCCCGGATCGCTCCATTTGTTCAAGAAGTGATCATTGGCCAGACGAAGAGCTTTCAGCACCTCTTCTTTATCCGGCTTCGACGTAGCGGAAGAAGAACATCCGCTCATACACAGTACAATCAATAAACTCAGGACACTAATACTCAAATGTGTTCTCATGATGCTTTTATCTATTTTAGTTATTAATTATTTCAAGTAATTCTTCAGCTCGCAGTCCGTTGCTCGCAGTCCTTCGGCAATGCTGCGTGCATTCATGTGCGCACCTTTCAAGGAAGTGTGCGTATGGTCGTGGTTGAAGTATTCGGCCACTACCTTTAGCCCTTGGTTGTAACCCATATCTTGCAGCTTGTCGGCGGACAGCTTATTCAGGTCGATGAAGTAAGCGCCGGCCTGTTCGGCAGCTTGGCGCGTCCACAGTCCGAAGGAGTCTGTATTTCGCTGAATCTTTCCGTCATCCCAAATGTTGCGCGGCGTATGGCTGAGTACGATGGGCGTAGCCCCTTTCTCCTTCACGTCACGTATGAACTTGCGTAGATACCACCCGAAGGTGTATATCACCTGATACTTGCCCGTAGGCTCCATCAGGAACACCTTGCTCTCCTCGCCTGCTCCCGGCAGTTCGGCACGTGCCTTTCCGCGGTTGATGTCGCCCGCGTCGTTGTGGCCAAACTGTATCAGCACGAAGTCTCCCGGCTGAAGGGCGTTATAAACCTTGTCCCAGCGGCCTTCGTCCAGATAGGTGCGGGCACTGCGTCCGGCCTTGGCACAGTTGTCCACCGTGATACGGTCGGTATCGAATTCTTCGGCTATCACGCTGCCCCAGCCCCACATTCCGTTGGGGTCGTCGTCGTAATTCTTCACGGTGCTGTCGCCCACGGTGAACAGCATCGGTATGCCCGGACGGCGTGCAGTGGCGGTCACCGTATCCTTCTCCACCGGCTTCAGGTAGTTGGCCAGCTTCAGCTTCTTGTAGGCACGTATGCCCTCCACAGCCGACTCCGCATTGACGCGGGCACCGAATGCGCTGGTGTGTATGCGGTCCAGGTAGAACATATATTTCACCTTCTCCTTGCCGAAGGTCTCGAACTTGCGGGCCGATATTTCGTTCAGGTCGATGAAGGGAATGCGCTCCTTTTTGGCCACTTGCTTTGCCCAAAGGCCGAAAGTGGTGTTGACGCGGGTGATGACGGTGCTGTCGGCATCGTCCCATGCATTGCGCGGCGTCAGCGAGAAGAGGATGGGGTGCGCTCCCTTGGCCTTAACCTCGCGCACGAAGCGGCGCATATATTCGCCATACGTATAGACGGTCTCCTGCACGCCGGTCTCCTTGATGGTGACGTGCAGCGTGTCCTTGCCGATGCCGGGTATGGAAGCGCGGGCGCGTCCGCTGTCGTAGGGACCGTTGTCGTTATGCCCCAGCTCGATGATGACCCAGTCGCCGGCCTGTATGCCTTTCAGTACGTCGGGCCACAGCTTGTTGTAGAAGGTGCGGCTGCTGGTGCCTCCCAGCGCATGATTCTCCACGGTTATCTTGTCGGTATCGAAATATTCGTTCATATAGTATCCCCAGCCCCACTGACCGTTGTTGCCGTTGCCCAGCGTGCCCGTGCGCATGGTGGAGTTGCCCACCAGGAAGAGCACCGGATTGTTTCCCTTACGGCTGGAGCCTGCTACGGGGCGTGCCGTCCGTGCCTTGTTCAAGCTATCTAACGTATTGTCAACCACCTGATTGACGTCTTTCATGGGGCCGGGCACATGCTTGTCCTGTGCGCAGACCCACGTTGCGCATCCCCAAAGGAGGGCGCACGCCATCAGCAATCGGGTGCAAAGAAGATTTTTCTCTATTTTCATATATACCTTAATTATATTAATGCTTTCATAGTGTACGAAGTGGAAAGAGATTCCGTTACAAAAATAAGCAAGAAAAACTATTAATCATATAGAAAATCGTACATTATGCTGGATTTTTATGCGGATTTTCATGGAAAATTCGGTCATTTCCTAGAAACTAAAGCCCAAATCAGGCGAATTCCGCAGATTTGGGCTTTTACAACTAACACCTATTCCATTTAAACAATCTTGGTAAGAAACCGTTTGTCATTTCAGACAAGTTACCATCCCGAATTCTGAGTCAGATTCGGATTCTTTGCAATTTCCGTCTGCGGAATGGGGAACAAATACATTTTATCGTCCCATGTGCGACTAACTGTTTCACGTTCGTAAGTATAGGAACCATCATCGTTCAGCGTGATGTTCATTTCGGTGATGCTCGACAGTTTATCACCCTCTTCCCAGCGGCGCAGGTCGTAGAAACGATGTCCTTCGAAGGCAAGTTCCACCATACGTTCATTCTGGTACTTCTCCCAAAAAGCATCGGCCGTCATACCTTCCTCAAACTCAGGCATCTGAACATCATCGCGATTGCGAATAACGTTCACGGCTTCGCGGGCTGTCATGCCATAGCCACCGTCATCATCGGCCGAACCAGTCAACTGGAAAATAGCCTCAGCATAGTTCAAATAAAATTCACCTAAACGGTAGGTAATCCAAGAATGTACACTGGTCTTATAGGTACTGCTGGAACTCAAATCAATGTTACCGTCCAAATATTTTTTTAGATAGTAGCCCGTAGGAGTAGCCCCCGAAGTAGGTAAACCATTCGTACCACCATAGTAAGTCGCAAGGGTGGTGCCGTAGCTCGTAGGCCATGTATCACCATTCTTAGCAATGGTCATCTCGAAACGTGGGTCACGTCCATCATAGGGATTCTCGGCATCGTATCCGCTACCGTCTTCATCCCATGCAAGACCCGTAGCTTGCATTTCGTAGGCATCAACCAAATTCTGAGAAGGGCAATTTCCTGAGTTGCCTCCTGTGGTACCAATAGGATAGTTGTAACCCTCTAGTACACTAGAGGCACCGGTTGTAGTTTTGGAGTAACGACGTACGAAAATCATTTCCGTATTCGACCAATTGCTTGTGCCCCACAGATCCTCGTAATCGTTCAGCTGGAAGCCATTGGCAAGGCAGGTATCAATGACGGCCTTATTAGCTTCTACAGCAGCCTCCCACCGCGACTCATCACCATCGGTATTGAACAAGGGGCTGGCCGCATACAAGGCTGTACGCGCTTTTAAAGCCAAAGCTGCATAGCAAGTGAAGCGTCCAGTCTCAGAAGGAGAAATACCACTTGTTCCTAAATTGGTATAGTCTGCGGGAAGTTCGGTGTACAATTCGTCGCAGGTCGCCATAATGGAATCGAACACCTGAAGTACCGGTGTACGGGTCAGAGTGTTAACATTGTCTGTACTTACCGTCTCCGTAAAGTAAGGAACATCACCATAGGCACGAGCCAAATTAAAATAGAAGTAAGCACGCAGCAGACGGGCTTCGTTGAAACTATTGGTGTAACGGAACATCTGAGCCTTATAATCATCGTTCAGCTCCAGTTCTTCAAAGTCCATTCCCTGAAAATTCTCCAGATAGTAGTTGCATATCTGAATAGCCTCGTAACTGTCTGTCCAAATGACCGACTGCGGATTCGAAGCGCTCCACGAACCATTGGTAAAGTCACATATATCGTTGCTGCTATAAGCATATTCAGCCTCATCACAGGCAGAAGCAAGCATACCACCCGAGTAGTTCTGACCGAAGTCATAGTCCAGCATGGAATACACATTCGTGATAATGGCAATCACGTTTTCGTAGCTTTCGCTTATGTAGTCCTCATCGTAATTGGAATATTCGCTATAGTCCAGATTGCAGCCTGTCAGCAATGCTGCACAAGCTATTCCGGTAATTGTTTTCTTGATATTCATACTAATTATGTTTATGAATGTTTAATGATGAATACTGAAATTCAATGATTAAAAGCTGACGCTCAGTCCAGTGACAATGCTACGGGTTACGGGGTCGGTAGCTCCGTAAACTTCGGGGTCGGCAATTTTGATGTGGTCGAAGCATAGCAAGTCAACCCCACGCACGTAAATGCGAGCCTTGTTCAGGAAACCGGTCTTTTTCAACAAGCGGTCGGGGAAGTTGTAATACAATTCTACACTGCGTAACTTCAAGAACGAGCGGTCAGCCAACCAAAGGGTATTGGTCTGGTAATTGTTCTCGTTGCTTTCTTCGCTTAGGCGGGGGTACTTGGCTGTGGCAGCAGTCTCCGTTGTCCAGCGGTTGTTGTAATATTCTTCCGAAATATTAGTGTCGCTGATAAGCGGCCAATAGACGCTCGTCGTATTCAGTACAGCCGAGTAACGGCCTGCTCCTTGGAACATGGCGTTGAATCCCCATCCCTTCCATTCGGCACCAAGATTGAAGGAATAATAGATTTCGGGGGCCGTCGTACTATAACCGATGCGTACTTCGTCATTGGAATCAATCAGCCCGTCACCGTTCACATCTTTATATTTGATGTCACCGGGAACCACATCACTGAATGTATGTTCCGCACTGTTGGCTATGTCATCGTCGTCCTCAAAGAAACCGAGGGCTATCAAGCCATAGGTGGACTTCAGCGGATTGCCTGTTGTCACCAGATTGTCGTATATCTGCGGTTCTTCCATCTGCTCTACAATCTTGTTGCGGTTCAGCGAAAAGTTGGCACCTACGTTGAAAGTCAAAGCACCGATACGTTTGCGGTAGTTGGCACCCAATTCAAAGCCCCAGCTATCCACAATGCCGCCATTCTCGTAAGGAGCATCAAAACCCAACACGGTAGAATAGTTGCCTTCGGAAGATACCCAAATGTCGGAACGGCGTTCGTAGTAGGCATCGGCTGTCAAGTCAAGTCCTTTGAACAGAGTGGCATCGAAACCAAAGTTGTACTTGTAGGCCTTCTCATGACGGTTGCTCGTGGAGGCAAGTTGTCCCAACGCCCAACTGTCGGTATTGATGGAGTAACTGGTATCAAAAGGATAGTAGCTAGCCGACTCGTAGTTCTGTTGCCAATAGTATTCGGTAGGAATGTAGTCGGTATTGATGACACCGGCCGAAGCACGCACCTTCAAGAAATCAATCCAAGAAACATCCTTCAAGGCTTTTTCTTCTGAAGCCACCCAAGCCAGTCCCAACGTAGGCGACACGGCCCACTTGCTGCCCGGAGCCAGTTTGTTGCTGCCGGAAGCCATCACCGTAAGGTCGGCAAAGTATCTGTTTTTGTAACCATAATGACCGTACAGTGAGAAGTTGTTTCGATAGTAGGTTTCATTCACTCCCTCGGTGTTGCGGTACTCATAATCGTACTTCAACTGACCGTACAAGCTGTGGTTTTTACCAAACTGGCGGTCATAATACACCGTACCGGCAAAGTTATAGACACGAGTAAAGGCGATGCAGTCGGCATCTTCGCCCAAGGAGCTTGAACTACCGTCGGTATAGTACGTGGTAGAAGTAGGCATTCCGTTCGACCAAGTAGCCGTATAGCTGCCATAAACGAAGGTCTTTGAATGGTCCTCCCAATAAGTGGCACTGTTATCGTAGGACAGCAAGACACTTGCGCCTAGTCCCGGTGTAATGGACGAGAGGTCCTGCGTCAAGGTCATATCGGCAAAGAGGGTACGCTCGTGCAATTTTGTATAGCCGGCATCCTGCGACACGGCAACGGGATTGCTTGTTCCTTCCCACGTGGCACTGCCTCCCCAAGTACCGTCTTCTAGGGAAACAGGGAAAGCGGCCGAAGGCAAGGTATAAATCATCTCCCACAAGTCAGCACCTGTTTCACCATCGGCACCCGGCATACGGTGCTCGGACAGTACACCCATTACGTTCAGTTTCAGTTTGGTCTTGGGTGTCAGGTCAATGTCCAGATTAGTACGCAGGTTGGCACGCGAATATTGGTCTTGCGTGGAGTAATCGACATTGGTGTAGGGATTGCCAATGAACCCCTTATTGGTAGTCAGGTTGGCCATGGCATAGTAACGGAAATTTCGGGCACCGCCACGAAAACTGATGTTGTAGATGTTGGTAGCATCGTGGTTGCGGAAGGTCTCCTTAATCCAATCCACATTGGGATATAAATAAGGATAGGCACCACTCTTGAAAGCGGCCAATTCGTTGGAACTGTAACGCTCGGAACTACCATCGTTGGTCAAGGCTTCGTTCACTGCACTGGCATAGGTATAAGCATCCACAAACTTCGGGCGACGGGCTTGCCAGCCATAGCCATGGTCGTAATTGAAGTTGATTTCACGTGTATTGTACTTGCCGCGCTTGGTGGTGATGTTCACTGCACCGTTAATGCCTTTATAGCCATAGAGGGCCAGTGCAGCCGCATCTTTCAGGATAGCAACAGATTCAACTTCTTCAGGAGTAATGTCGGTAATGTCGCGTTCAATGCCGTCCACCAGTATCAGCGGTGTGTTGGTTGACAGGCTCTGAAGGCCGCGTACATAGAGCGTAGGATCGGTATCACCGTAAGAGCCGGAACTTTGCAGGACGGTAAGTCCTGTGCCGTAACCAAAAAGCGAGTTAGCAACATCCTTGGAACTGCGTTTATTGAAATCGTCGCTATACACAATGGAGACGGATCCGGTAGATTCCTTCAGGGTATGCAGCTTGTGTTGGGCAGTGGGCACCACTCTCGCTGACAGTTCAAGAGGCTTCTCCATCGAAAGGGTGTCGGTCTGTTCTTGGGCACGTCCTTGTTGGCAAAGGACGGCAAGAAGTATCGTTATGACTATCTTATTTTTCTTCATAATCATTTTATTGAATATTGAATTTTGAACTTTGTTTTTTAAGGAATCAGGAAGAGTTAAAAGAGCTATAAGGAGCATAGTCCGACAATTGCTGTGCATACTCCTTGCTGCCCTGTCCGCTCTTTTCCCAGTATCCTTGTTGACTTGTTCACTTGTCAACCTCATTGTCAATTATTAACTATCAATGGCTCATAGTCCTTACCATCCCGGATTCTGCACCAAACCGTAATCTTTGTTGATTTCGGTGGCAGGGAAGGGAGACAAATACCACTTAGAGTCGAAGCCCGCAGTCCACCAATAGCGAGTGGGGTTGGTCAGTTCGAACTTCGTATAGCTATAGGTGCTGGGGAAATCGTAGTCGTCATCATCGTTACCATACCAGGCCACGTTACGCTCCACGCCATCTTCCAGGCGATACATCTTCAAGCCATGCAGCTGAGTTTCGAATATGTCCGAACGCTTGTAACGTATCAGGTCGAAGAACCGGGCATCTTCCATGCCTAGTTCGCAACAACGCTCACGAAGGATTTCTTCCAGCAAGGCATCTTGGTCACTGGTCAGGTTCAGGTCGGGGTTGCAGTCGGCCAGTCCGCCCATGCCTACACGGGCACGCACAATGTCCACCTGCTCGATGGCTTCGGACAAGTTGCCGGTCTGACAGAGAGCTTCAGCATAAATAAGATACATCTCGGACAAGCGGATGCAAGGCCATTGCACGTACTGACGGAGCATATCGTTACCCATCAAAAACTTAATAGGCGCATAGCCCGTGGCAAAGGATCCTGTCTGCGTATTGGGGCCTGTACTGGCATCGTAGCCGCCTATCCAGGACTCGAACATACGGCCCGACATATTGCCGGTGGTCCAGTCGAGGCTGACGGGTTGACCGTTCACAATGATTTCTTCGTACAGGCGGGGATCGCGGGTCAGCACAATGTTGTCATCGTCTATGTTGCCGGTCAGGAACATCTCGTCCAGCTTGCCTTCGCTTTCTGTCTCGTCCCAGTCGAAGGGTGTGCCGTCGCTCCAGGGGAACATTTCCATATATTCCTGTGTGGGGCTATAGCCACGGTGAATGCTTAGAAGCGGGTCGCCCCAAGTGTGCCACACGTAATAGCTCGACTTGAAGGCATCGTAGTCTATCACACGGGTATTGATCAGCACCTCGGGACTTTCGAGGTCGGCATAACCGATGCGATAAGCCAGACGATAGTCTTCGGGCCGCGTGCCGCTAGCCTCCTGCAAATAAAACTCTCCGTTGGCATCCAGCGCATCGAAGAACTCTTCGCAAGCATCGAGCAGGTCGTCCCAACGTTCGGAACTGTAATTGCCGTACCAGATGGCATCATTATCGGTCTCACCGGCATAGTAAGGTTCGTCGTCGTTGAAGAGTGGAGAGGCGGCAAACTGCAAGATGCGGCATTTGTAGGCCAAGGCGGCAGCCTTGTTCCAACGTCCGGATTCAGAAGCCGGCGTTTCCACATTCCAGCTAAGCACAGCGGCGGCTTCGTCCAGCAGGTTGACCATGAACTCCACGGTCTCCTCCACACTGCCGCGTGGGTTGCTGTATTCGGCATCCGTACCGCTGAAGGTGCTCGTAATGATGGGTACACCACCGTAGTGGCGGAACACATCGAAGTAGCGAGTGGCAAGGATGCACTTGGCTTCGGCTATCATTTCGGCCTTACGGTCTTCTTCCAGATCGGGCACGGCATCGATATTCTCCATCAGCAGCCAACAGCCGCGGACGGCTTCCCATACATTATTGTTCAGGTAAGAGAACTTGTCCTGACGGATGCCGTAGCTGGATGTATGTGTTCCGCTATAATAAGGACCGCTGATGCCACAGGCAGTGTATGTAAACACGTAGAGGTCGGTCAGTGCACTAGGCTTGCCCACGTAGATGTTGGACGATTCTTGGTCGGTGACATTCCTGTAAGGCAAACCGTAATACTGCAAACTATACAGGTAGTTGAGGTATTGTTCGGTATATTCGGCACTGCCGAACACGGTGTCTTTGGTCACGGTACTGCCAGAATCTTTCTCCAAGAAGGAACTCCCAAAGGTCAGTTTATCCACACAGGAAGAAGCCATGCTGAGGGTCAATACTCCCAATGTGAGATTGAATATCCATTTCGTATATCGTTTCATATCGTTTTTGTTTTTTGGATGCAATGTCTTTGAAATCTCTAAAATCCCAGTTTCAGACTCAGCGAATAAGTCTTCGTCAGCGGATAAGTGGGCGAACTGCTTGAACGCGACTCGGGGTCTCCGTAGATGTAGGGAGTGAACGTCAGCAGGTTGTAGCCGGTAAGTGACAACTGCAAGGTGTTCAGCTTGAGTTTCTTCATGAACGGAAAGTCGAAATTGTAGGCTATCTGCAAGCTCTTTAGGCGCAGATACTTGGAGTCCTTCTCCCAAAGTGTAGAGGTAGCGTAGTTGTTCGTGTCGTTGGTAAAGGTGGCACGCGGATAGAGGGCATTCGGATTAGGATTGTCTTCGGTCCACGTATTGTTCAGCATATAGGCCAGCAGACCACCTTGATCGGCATCGTTGCGGTCGGTGAAAGGCTTCATGAATACGGAGGAGATACTGCGGCTCACGTTCCACGCCGCCGTCCACTGCATGGACACGTCCAATCCCTTCCAACTGAATCCTAGATTGAGACCGGCCATGTATTCGGGGTCGTTGGTGTGTCCGTAGTCATACGACTTGTCGGTCGTGTCTATCAGGCCATCGCCATTCAAGTCAACATACACACAGTCGCCCTCCTGCAAGGCATCTTCTACCAACTGTGTGGGCATATCGGTGCCATAGGCAGCGCGATAGAGGTCGTTGGTGGTGTCTTCGTCGTAGTAGCCGAAAAACAGATACTGACTTCTAGAACCTAGACGGTGTCCCTTGATGTACATATAATCCTCGTCCTGCGGGGCTTCCTTCTTCTCTACCACACGATTCTGGTTGTACATCAAGTTCAGTCCTACATTGTAGCGGAAATCCTTGCCTATACGGTCGTTCCACTTCAGCGTCAGTTCCCATCCCCAGCTTCTCATCTTTCCCAGATTGGAAATGGGTACCGTAAAGCCCAGTATGCCCGGAGCCGTTTCGTCGGTCAGCAGAATGTCGCTGCGGTCTTCGTGATAGTAGTCGAAGGAGGTGCGCAGGCGGTCGTTCAGGAAATTGACATCCACACCGTAGTTTATCTTGACAGCCTTTTCCCAAGTGATGTCCTGGTTGTTCTTGGTGCTTTCGTAGGCAGCCAGGGTGGCGGTAGAGTTGTCGTAGCCGAAGAGCGTACCATGACCGCCACGGTTGATGAGTGTGGAGTTGTTCACCACATAGGAATCGGCGGTGTACATGAAGCGGTATTCGTCATCTTCATAGCGGTCGTTGCCCACCACCCCGATGGTGTAGCGCAGTTTCAGAAAGCTGACTATGGGCTTCAGCGGAGCAAAGAACTTCTCTTCGCTCATTACCCAGCCGAATGAGCCGGCAGGAAACCAACCGAAGCGCTTGCCGGGAGCAAAATTCTCCGAACCATTGTAGCCCACATTGAACTCGGCCAAATAACGGTTCTTCCAGTCGTAGGTGACGCGGCCCACCATGCCCACGTAGCAGCGCGGGATGTCGGAGTAAGAGGCCGGATAGTACATCTTACTCTGGTTGTACAGCAAAAGGCCGGTCACATTGTGGTCGCCAAAGGAACGGGCATAGTTGAAGGCAGCTTCCATGTACCAATCGCGATCCTTATCCGTATCGGTAGAATAGCTCAGCAGGGTGTCCTGCCCCGATTTCTTGTAAGCGATATAGGTTTCACCCGTATCCGAATCGGTCTGTATCACGGGCGTATAAGTGGCTATGTCGGCACTGGCGTTGGTATAGGCCGTGAACGAACTGTTGTAAGCTCCCTTCAGATGGAACGACAGACCTTTGGTAATGAAGTCCAGTTTCTGCTTCAGCTGCAAGTCGGCGTTCAGGGTGTTGTTACTGGTCTTCATGTAGCCATTGCCGTAGTAGCTCATGGGGTCGCTTCCGGTGAAAGGCAGCTGCATGTTTTCATCCGTATAGTCGGTGGAGGTGTACACCAGCTTGCCGTCCACGAAGCCTGCACAGGAGAAGGGCGTGGAGTAGTACATATTGATAAGCATCCCCGAGCTGCCTTGCCCCGTATAGGGCTTGGACGAATTGTTCACGTTGCCCGATACGCCCATGGAGATGGTGGTCGTCTTGGACACATCGATGTCCAAATTGGCACGGTAGTTGAAGCGGTTGTACTGGTAGGAGTTGTCGTACGTCTGATAGAACTGCTTGAACAGACCTCCCTGCGTGTAGGCACCGGCCGAGATGAAGTAACGTACGCGGTCCGTACCGCCCGATATGTTGACATTGTGCTGCGTCTGCACGGTCATGTCCTTCAGGCAGTAGTCTATCCAGTCGATGCTGGGGAAACGGATGGGGTCGCTACCGTCCTTGAACTTGGCCACAATCTCGTCGCTGAAGGTCTGCGACTGTCCGTCACTCTCGTTGATTTGGTTGTAGAAGGTGACGTACTCGTAGGAATTGGCCAACTTCATGGTCTTGGTGGGTGCAATGATGCTGGCCGAAGTGGTGATGGAAATGCGGGGCTTTCCTTCCTTACCTCGTTTAGTGGTGATGAGCACCACACCGTTGGCACCACGCACACCGAACACGGCGGTGGCCGAGGCATCTTTCAAGATGGAGATGCTTTCAATCTCGTTGGGGTCGATGTCGTCGAAGTCACGCTCCACGCCGTCCACCTGAATCAGCGGAGTGGCATCGTTGAAGGTGGCCTGACCACGCACGTACACGGTGGCCGCATCGCTGCCCGGCTCACCCGAATACTGCACGGTAGTAAGACCAGCCATCTGACCGGAGAGCATATTGGACACCGAACCTGTGGGTGTCTTGGTCAGTTCGTCGCCCTTCATGCTGGAAATAGCACCTGTGACGGACACTTTCTTCTGCACGCCGTAGGCCACGACTTCTACCTCACCCAGCAGTTGAGAATCGTCTTCCAGCGTAATGGTTACCTTATTGCCCTTGGCGGTGACTTCCTGCGTCTTGTAGCCGATGAACGATACCACCAATTTGGCTCCCTGCGGCACGTTGGGCAGCCGGAAGTTTCCATTCAGGTCGGTAATGGTTCCCAGAGCATTGTTTCCTTTCACGGTAACGTTGGCGCCAATGATTGGCTCCCCTGTGCCGTCGATTACCGTACCGGTCACAGTCCGTGTCTGCTGTTGCACAGACTGCACTGCAACCTCGTCTGCGTGCATCCCGACCGGAACGCAAAACAGCATTGCAAATAAAGTAATGATAAGTAGCCACCTTCCTTTTCCCCGATGGCTCAACAGAGTTTTGTCTTTTCTGTCTTTCATACTTTCAATTTTTTAGTTGAACAAAGTTTGTGAATATGGGTTAATAATTCTCGCTTGAATCAAACGCTTCCTACAAAACACGATTTGCATAGATACAGTAATTCCATGAATCAGTTTCTTCCAAAATTGTTACTAGTAGTGTCGGTTTTAATAGTTTTGTCGCTTAATTCGCCTGCAAACCTAGTCCAAAGTCCCTTCTCTAGGAATGTAAAATCGTACGTTTTCATAGAAAAATGGTAAACCGGCGTTTTTTCCAAGGCATTCTTTCTGTGATATACCCCCTACTGACATCGCAGTGGTGCATCGCAAGCCCGATAAACATAAATCCCGAGCGTACAAACCCACTACATCGTTTGTCCATCTCATATTTTCTCATTACCTTTACCTC
>JAUNJD010000241.1 GCA_030523205.1 Bacteroides sp. | reverse complement strand
ACATGCTCCACTCTTGGTCCATTTCGGGGTCATAACCACCCCTTACCTGCTCCCTCGGTATAAAAAAAACTTATAGGCGGGCTGATACGGAGCAGGTACGGACTTGGTATGGAGCAGGTGTGGAGCGGGTATGGTGTCGTTTAGGCGTTTGAAACGCCGTGAATGCGCCTTTCGTTATAACTAAAAGTTATGCGTTGCCACGACATGGGGGTGTGGCAACGTGGCAACGTGGCAATCCGGCAAAGCGGTAGGGAATATTTATTCAGCTTCTTGCAGAACGACCCGCCCTTTGTATTCGTTCGGCACGATGATAATCAGGCAGGGCAGGATGGAGTACGACTGCTTGGCACCTGTTATGGTGTGGTATTTGAATACGATTTCTCCATCTGCATTCCTTTTCAGGCTCAGTGGGATAAGGGTGGTGGCAATGTCCGTCTTCGGTTTGCCGACGGCTATCACATACTCCTTGGTGAAGTCGATGGCTGTGGGGGCGCCGTTTTCGCCCATGACGGTGGCCATGCCGAACAGGCTGTCGAAGTCCTTGTTCGTGGTGATAGGAGCGGAAGGTAGTTGCTTCACCTGATTGTTCTGGAAATATCCTTCGGCAATCTTGTAAGGAATGTCCTGCTCTTCGGTACTGACGGTTTCCGTCTGCGACGGATTGGTTTCGGCTTTGGCCGATTTGCTCTGGCAGCCTGCACACAGACAGCCGGCCAATGCTAGCATAACGATGTAATTGCTGTTCATAATGTTTGTTGTTACGATTTTCATTTCTTGTTTTCTGTCCTTTTTGATAAATGTTGCCGGGGACGTTTTCTGTCCTCGTTTATGAAATCCGTTATCTTGTGAAATATTGCATGAGGAAGGGTTAATTTTTTGTGAAATGTTGAAATTTGAAATGTAGCGGACGTGGAATGACCCTATTAATAAATATCTTTGCTATCTTTGGCGTGGAGAAATACGTATGTATGCTTATAAAAATTAGAATAACGTGGATGATTTGAAAACATTGACCGAATCGGTCTGCTGCATTGCCCGCGAGGCGGGAGCATTCTTGAAGGAAGAGCGGAAGAACTTCCGGCAGGAGGCTGTACAACTGAAACATTCGCACGACTATGTGTCGTATGTAGATAAAGAGTCGGAGCGTAGAATTGTGGCCGCACTGAAAGCACTGTTGCCCGAAGCCGGTTTCATAGCCGAGGAAGGGTCGGCCGACTATCACGATGAGCCTTACTGCTGGGTGGTGGACCCGCTGGACGGAACCACTAACTATATTCACGACAATGCCCCCTACTGCGTCAGTATCGGCTTGCGGAGCAAGCAGGAGCTGCTGGTGGGCGTGGTCTATGACCCTTGCCGCGACGAGTGTTTCTATGCCTGGAAGGGTGGAGGAGCTTATGTGAACGGTACGCCTATGCACGTGTCTGCCGAGGCGGAGGCCGAGAATGCCTTCATCGTGGTGGAACTTCCCTATAACGCCGATCGCTATGCACGTACCGGCGAGCATTTGATTCATCGGCTTTATGGCAAGGTGGGCGGCATTCGCATGACGGGGTCGGCGGCTATGGCCATCTGCTACGTGGCGGCGGGACGCTTCGACGCATGGCTGGAGGCCTTCATTGGTAAGTGGGACTTCTCGGCGGCAGCCCTCATGGTGCAGGAAGCCGGCGGACGGGTGACGGACTTTCATGGAAGCGATGCTTTCTTGGAGGGACACCACATTGTGGCTACCAACGGTCCCTTGCATCCCCTGATGCTGGAGCTGATAAAGGAAGAACCACCGTTGTTGTAGGTTGCTTACATTCGGGAGAAAACGTTGTTTCTTGCTTCGGGAAACACTGTTTTTTACACCGGGAAACATTGTTTCTTAGTTCGGAAAACCTCATACGTTATGACGCATTCGCTTGTTGGCGCGAAGGACGCACTCAGAGCCTGGACTTCGGCTTTGTGGCACCTGTTTTTCCCCTCCCGTTGTGTGGTGTGTGGCAACATATTGAACGAAGGGGAAGAAGGGCTTTGCCTGCGCTGCAACATGGACTTGCCGCGTACCAATTATCATTTGGAGGAAGGCAATCCGGTGGAGCGTATGTTTTGGGGTAAGTTTACCCTGGAGCGTGCCACTGCTTACTTCTATTATCAGAAGGGGAGTGATTTCCGCAATCTGCTGCATCAACTGAAGTACGGAGGCCGGAAGGACTTGGGAGAAGTCATGGGTCGCTTTGTGGCGATGGAGCTGGAGGCGGTGCATTTCTTTCGCGACATGGACGTCATTGTGCCCGTGCCTTTGCATCCCCGCAAGGAGCGGATGCGCGGTTATAATCAGAGCCGTTGCATAGCGGAGGGGGTGTCGCGGGTGACGGGCATACCGGTGGATGCATCCTCGGTGGTACGCTGCAAGCATACGGAGTCGCAGACACGCAAGTCCGTCTATGAGCGTTGGGAGAATACGGAAGGGATTTTCCAGCTCCGGCATCCCAAGGCCTTCGTGGGGAAGCATGTGCTGATTATTGACGATGTGCTGACCACCGGTGCCACGACGACGGCCTGTGCCGATGCTTTCGCGCAGGTGGAAGGTGTGCGCATCAGCGTGCTGACGCTGGCGGTGGCCAACTAACGGAAGGGGATAAAAACAAAAAAGCCACCTTGGTAGGTGGCTTCTGCTCTTCGTCTTGGACTTGAACCAAGGACCCTCTGATTAACAGTCAGATGCTCTAACCGACTGAGCTAACGAAGAATGTTGCATTTGGGCTTTACTTTCGCTCTTCGTCTTGGACTTGAACCAAGGACCCTCTGATTAACAGTCAGATGCTCTAACCGACTGAGCTAACGAAGAATGTTGTTTTTTCTCAAATGCGGTGCAAAAGTAATAGGATATTTTGAAATATGCAATATCTTTGCAAAAAAAATCTTGTAATGGATAAAATAATTGGTTTGGGAAACGCTTTGGTCGATGTATTGGTGACCCTCGAAAACGACGATTTGCTGGCAGAAATGGAGCTGCCAAAGGGTGCCATGACATTGATTGACGAGCATAAATTACTGAGAATCAACGAACGGTTCAGCCAGATGCAGACGCACTTGGCCACCGGAGGGTCTGCCGGGAACGCAATAGCCGGTCTGGCCTCGCTTGGAGCGGGTACGGGCTTCATCGGTAAGGTGAGCAACGACTATTATGGCGAATTTTTCCGCAGCAGTTTGCAGAAACGCGGGACGGAGGCTCATTTGCTGGTTTCGTCCGAGCTGCCTTCGGGGGTGGCATCTACCTTTGTGTCGCCCGACGGAGAACGAACGTTCGGCACCTATCTGGGCGCAGCCTCTACGCTGAAGGCCGAAGAGCTGTCGCTGGATATGTTCAAGGGATATGCCTACCTGTTCATCGAGGGCTATCTGGTGCAGAACCACGACATGATTCTCCGTGCCATCGAACTGGCGAAGGAAGCAGGTCTGCAAGTCTGTCTGGACCTGGCAAGCTATAACATTGTGGAGGAAGACCATGACTTCTTCTCGTTGCTGGTGAACAAGTATGTGGACATCGTGTTTGCCAACGAAAAGGAGGCGGAGACCTTTACGGGCAAGGACCCCGAGGAGGCATTGGCTGCCATAGCCAAGATGTGCAGCATAGCCATCGTGAAGATGCGTGCCAAGGGTGCCATGATTCGCAAGGGGTCGGATGTGATTCACGTAGAGGCTGCCGACGTGCCCAAGGTGCTGGATACCACCGGGGCCGGCGATTACTTTGCGGCCGGTTTCCTGTATGGCTTGACGTGCGGCTATTCGCTGGAGAAGTGCGGACGGATTGGGTCGCTGCTTTCGGGCGAGGTGATTCAGGTGATTGGAGCGAGCCTGCCGAAGAAGAGATGGGACAAGATAAAGAAAGTATTGGAAATAAATAACTGATAGGCGTGAAAAGATATTTTAAGTGGCGCTGGCTGGCCGTTGTGACAGTAGTGCTGGGAGCCGTGACCATGCTGGGCTTTAAGAGTGGGGACGGCCGTAGTTTTCAGGTAGCAAAGAATCTGGATATATTCAATTCGATAGTCAAGGAACTGGATTTGTTCTATGTAGATACCATTGACCCGGACAAGACGATTCGTGAGGGCATCGATGCCATGCTCTACTCGCTCGATCCCTATACGGAGTATTATCCGGAGGACGACCAAAGCGAGCTGGAACAGATGTTGAAGAATTCATACGGTGGCATTGGCTCCATCATAACTTGGAACCCCAAACTGAAGCGCTCCATGGTGGCCGAGCCTTACGAGGGTATGCCTGCCGCCACATCGGGACTGAAGGCCGGCGACATCCTGCTGGAGATAGACGGCAAGGACCTGCTGGGCAAGAACAATCAGGAAGTGAGCGAGATGCTTCGCGGTCAGGTGGGCACGGGCTTCAAGTTGAAGGTGCAGCGTCCCGGCACGGAGAAACCGTTGGAGTTCGACATCGTGCGCCGTTCCATTCAGTTGCCCCTTATACCTTATTATACCGTGCTGGACAACCACGTCGGGTATATCAATCTCAGCTCTTTTTCGGGCAATCCTTCCAAGGAGTTCAAGCAAGCGTTTCTCGACCTGAAGAAGCGGGGCATCACTTCCTTGGTCATCGACCTGCGCAACAACGGCGGCGGATTGCTGGATGAGGCTATCGAGATAGCCAACTTTTTCCTGCCGCGCGGCACGACGCTGGTCACCACCAAGGGTAAGATAGCCCAAGCCAGCAATACGTACAAGACTTTGCGCGAGCCGCTGGACCTGGAAATACCGTTGGCTGTGCTGGTCAACAGCGGCACGGCTTCCTCTTCCGAGATTTTGGCCGGTTCGTTGCAGGACCTCGACCGTGCGGTGATAGTCGGCAATCGTACCTTTGGCAAGGGATTGGTACAGACTACCCGTCCGCTTCCTTATGGGGGTACCATGAAGCTGACGACCTCCAAATATTACATTCCCAGCGGGCGTTGCGTGCAGGCCATCGACTATGCGCACCGCAACGAAGACGGAAGTGTGGGCCGCATTCCTGACAGTCTGACTACCGTGTTCCATACAGCCGTGGGACGCGAGGTGCGCGATGGCGGTGGGGTGACTCCCGACGTGACGGTGAAGCAGGAAAAGTTGCCCAATATCCTCTATTACCTGGTGAACGATAATCTGATTTTCGACTACGCCACCGATTACTGCCTGAAGCACGCCACGATAGCGGCTCCCGAGGACTTCAAGATTACGGATGCCGACTATGCCGACTTCAAGGCGATGGTGAAGAAAGCCGACTTCAAGTATGACCAACAGACCGAGAAGTTGCTGAAGTCTTTGAAAGAAATGGCAGAGTTCGAAGGGTATCTGACCGATGCTTCCGGTGAGTTTGAGGCGCTGGAGAAGAAACTGACCCATAATCTGGACCGCGACTTGGATTATTTTGCCAAAGACATACGGACGATGATTGCCATTGAAATCATTAAGCGTTACTATTATCAGCGCGGTGCCATCATCGAACAGTTAAAGGACGACAACGACTTGAAGGAGGCCATAAAAATGCTGACGGACTCCGCCGCTTATAGAAAAATGTTGAGCGCACCCGATTTGAAAAAATAATTAAATCCACATAATCCTTAATTTAGCCCGAATAGTACATATTTGGGCTTTTTATGTTCTA
>JAUNJD010000240.1 GCA_030523205.1 Bacteroides sp. | reverse complement strand
CATCCGTATTGATTTATAGTTCGGTGTTGGGCAGAGTAGGGCTCGGTACGTCACTCAAGGTAGTTCAGTTCGTATCTTATGAATAATGAATACATTTGTTTATCAGATACAATCATTGAATATCGCCACTACATCCTCCTCCGTCAGCGGCACGTAGGCGTAGAGAAGCCCTTCGGTCTCGACGGCATGACGTGCCATTTCTGCGAAATGTTCATTGTTAATGCCCAGTTCGGTCAGGGTCATCGGTATGCCGATGCTCTTGAAGAATCGTTCGGTGGCATCTATACCTTGGTGAGCCATGGCATACTTATCGTCGGAAGGTGCCACGCCCCACACAGCTTGGGCAAAGTGGGCAAACCGTTCCACCGTGGCATCGCTCAGCACATGACGCATCCAGCGCGGTGTAAGTATGGCCAAGCCTACGCCGTGGGTAATGTCGTAATAAGCACTCAATTCATGCTCCATGCCATGCACGCCAAAAGGACAGATACGGTTGCCGTTGCATAGTGTGGCGTTGTCCGCTATGGCACTCCCCCAAAGCAATTGGGCGCGTGCCTCGTAGTTGTCCGGCTCTGCCAAGGCTATCGGGGTATAGTGGATAATGGTTTTCATAACGCCCTCCACCAATAGGTCGCCCATAAACGTGCTTTGCGGCACAAAGTATTGCTCCAGCAAATGCGAAAGAATGTCTGCCGACCCGGCTGCCGTCTGCGAGGCAGGTACGGTAAATGTATAGGTAGGGTCCATAATGGCCACCTTCGGCATAATCAACGGAGAGAAGAAGGAACGCTTCTCATTAATAGCCGTATTCGAGATAACCGCCCCCGCATCGGTCTCGCTACCGGTAGCCGCCAGCGTAGGGATAGCACAGATTGGTAAGGCTTCGGTGATAGCGGCATGATTCACAATCATCTGCCAAGCATCCATGTCGGTGCAGGCTGCGGCAGCAATGACCTTGGCGCAATCGATGACACTTCCCCCACCTACTGCCAAAATCCAATCCACCCCGTGCTCCCGACACAGCTTGACACCTTCGCGGACACTCTCAATGCGCGGATTGGGGGCGATGCCGCTCAATTCCACCACTTCGCAACCTGCAAGCAACGACTTGATGCTATCGTATACCCCTATTCGCTTGATGCTTCCGCCGCCGTAAACCAGCAACACGCTTTGTCCATACTCGCTTGCCACTTGGGGCAGATTCTCGATTTGACCTTTGCCAAATAATACCTTTGTACTGATGCAAAACTGAAAATTCTCCATAACTTACTTTTAATCAATTTATTGTTTTCTAATTCTGCCGCAAAGGTAAAATGAAAGCCGCAAGCGTTGGTTTCGCCTGCGGCTCAAAGAGGTTTATTGAAAAGCTCAAAGGGAAAGTTGTTGTGGAGAGCAGCCGTATTGCTTCTTGAACGCCGTAGAGAAGTGCGAAAGGCTCTTGAAGCCCAGCTTCAGATAGATGTCCGATGCCCGTTGTCCTTCCTCTATCTGCTGCCGAGCTACTTCCAGTCGCTTCTGCATCACCCACTTCTGCGGGGGAAGCGAACTAATCTTCCGGAAGTCACGCTTGAAGGCAGCCAAGCTACGTCCGGTAAAAAGTGCTATCTCGCTGATAGATAGTTCGTACATATAGTTATCATTCAGAAAATCCAAGATGTCTATTTTCCATGGTTCTATGAAGTCGAACAGCGTGGCACAAAGACCTCGGTCGATGTCCAACAAGGCTATCAGTCCCTCCTGTTGCTTCAACTCCATCAGTTCCTCCGTAGGCACAACCGACGATTCTAAAAAAGGCACCAACGAATAGAACAAGCTACGAATAGCCATGACGTCGGGCAGCTTCACATAGTCCGGTGCCTTTTCCCGCTCTCCGTCCAAAGGCAGCCTCTTCTCATTCTCTTGATAGAACCGTCGCAGGAATTTCCTATCGAACACCAGAAACAATGCCTTGAACTGCTCGTCCGCCAACGACAGCCTTGTGATGCTTACCTTATGGTTGCGCGGCAGAAATACGCATTCGCCGGAGAATATGCTTTGCCTGTTCTCTTCGCTTTCTATCAGCAATTCTCCCGAGTAGACATAGACCAGCGTATGGTCCTTCACCCTATGCTGACAAGTCTGCCCATTGTTGAAACTAAAACAAAGGAAGACGTTTGAATAATTCACCTTCAATGCACCCTTTTCAGTCTGCGCCATAATTCCTATTATATACTTTTTATTCCACGATAGCCGCCCTGCTTGTTTCCGCGTCTATCCACCTGCACAAAGTTACCAAAGTTTTCGGATTCCACTCCGAGAACTACCCGAAAAACCGTAGTTATAGGAATGGAATCCGAGAATTATTTAAGAACATATTCGTGCCGGCCTATTTCATATAGAAAACTTTACCACCAATTCATACAAAACGCTACTGATTCATTGACACCTGAGTCGGTTCCGGTCCTAAATAGGAACGCTTCATGCCGCCAAAGTCAATCACAACCTTTTGGATTATCATGCCAGGGTCTCCGCAAAGCAACTTCAGCGTATGCCGCCCTGGGTGCTTCACGTTCAGTCGGACGGTGCTGACGGCGCTGTTGCGGGCTACATTTTGGCTCCATTGGCTGGAGTATTCCTTGGAAGCCGTGGTCATCCAATAGACTACGCCGTCATCTATCATGATGCCGTAGCGGCTATCGCGCTTGGAGTCTATGGCAAACAGCGGAAGGGCATAGATGTGCACCGTCACTGCTCCGGCACTGAACGAGTAGAAATCGTATTCGGCCTTAGGCACTTGCCCGATGCGCCCCGACCGCTGACTCGGTTTGGTGGCCTCGCCCAACTGAAGGGCTTCCGGCTCGTAGCCCAAGCCCATGACAGGACGTATCCGGATGTCACTGTTCTCGTGCTTGCGATGAAAGCGACCGGCGGGAATGCTGATGCAACCATTGTCCTCCACATACCAACCTGCCAACTCGCTGACAGACGGAGACGACGGATTGAACAAGGGCAGATAAACGGTTTCCGTCTTGCCGTCCGAGGTCAAAAGAATCTCACCCGTTGTTCGTTCGCCCTTCGGAGCTTGCTTCCAATCGACCTCCACCACGATGCGCTCTTGCAACAAGGTGTTCCCGCTGCTTTTGCTCAGCTTAATCCATGGAGCAGACGTAGTGGCCGTCCAACGGAAAGCCATGTTACCCTTGTTGTACAGTTCGATGAAGGTCTGCTGTCGGGTGTATGGGTTGAGGCAAGGCAAGAGGTTGATGCCCCCGGTAGCATATTCCACGTCTTGACCGGGGAGGAAGATGCTCATCCGACAGCCCGTAGCCACCTGCACAGAGTCGATGGGCGGCATCTTGAGATAGGTGGCCGTCCAGCCGGGAGCCAATGACATCATTTTGTTCCACTTGCCGCCCAGCATCTCGTTGAACTGACGGGTGTAGAGCTGTATGCTATCGTGATAGCTATGCGCCAAGTCGGCAAAATGTTGCGTCGAGGCGCGTCCTTGCACGGCATACCAGCGGTTTTGCTGAGCGGTGAGCATCTTCTTGTTCATCAGGCAGGCACCCTTCACGGGATAGAACACCATTTCGAAGAAAGCTGCCTTGTAGGCATCGGGCAAGGCGTTCATCAGCGCTTCGCTTTTGGCGGTGATGCGGTCGTACTCCGCCATGCGGTTCTCGGCTTCGTTATAGTTGACGAAAGAGAAATCAGTGTTGAGCAACTGCGCCACTCCATTGCTGTGATTCCACTCCGGCCCCCAGCCCATAGCCTCCGGCTTTCGTTGGAAGCCCAAGAGGTAATAGGTGCTGATGATGTCCTGCAAGTCGGCGGTGTACTTCCGGCCGAAGATGCCGGACAGGTAATCGGCCGTGTAGGCATACGCCTTGTCTATACTCATCGAACTGACATCCCAAGCCATGTCGAGGAAGAACTTCATGCCCAACTCACCGGGCTTGATGTCGCCCACGTTCAGCAACCAATAGCGGTCGGCACCCGTGTCATAGGCCTTCTTCATCTCTTCGTAGATGAGGGTGGGTGGTGTGGTGTTGAGCCACAAGTAATCGTGCGGCTCGCCCAAGTAGGATATGTGATAGTAGACTCCCGAACCGCCCTTGCGCTTCTGCTCCTTGGCGTTGCTGAGACGCTTAATATAGCCGTAATTATCATCGGGCCACACCAGTATGACGTCATCGGGCAGGTCGAGTCCTTGCTCGTAGATGTCGAGCACTTCCTTGTAGGGTACGAACACTTGCGGAATCTCTTCAATAGGCTTGTCGATGTGCTTCTTCAGCAGGTTGCGTTGGTCCTGTAAGGCCTGCCCGGTCACCGCTACCTTGCGGTCGGCTGGAACGCCTACCATACCCCCGTCGTGAATGCCCCGCAGGGCCAGCACATAGGCATTCTCGTAGGCGGCCGTCTCGGATACACGCTTGTCGAGCACGGCGTTGATGCCTTCCTTGTTCTCCAGGTAGTTCCAGGGGCCGTTCAGCTTCTTGTCCCACTCGGTCGTATTGTTATAGAGCAGGGGCTCGCAGTGTGAGGAGGTCATGACGATGGCGTAGCGGTCAGCCACCACGCGGTTTTCGGGGATGCGGTGGAAAGCCACCGTCTTGGGATGCATGGCGGGTGCCAGCATATTGCCCTTCAGGCGGAGTATCAGCTCGCACACCTTGGCGTAGGTGCGCGGACCGGCGTTGCCCACCTCCGGCTCGAACGTCTCTGCCGCCCACGGACGGAAACCCCAACCTTCGTCGTTGATGAAGATGCCGCGATACTTCACGCTGGGACGCTTAGAGGCGTAGCGCAATGACGAGATGTAGAGCGACTTCCGCTGCGGTACGGGCACGTCGGCCCACCAATAGAAGGGACTGACACCGATGGCCTCGGACACGGACAACAGCCCGTAGGCGGTGCCGCGGCGGTCGCATCCGGCGATGACCAATGCCTGCCCGATGCCTTCTTCGGGATTGTCGAGGGTCTGAATGACGTATTGCTCCCATCCGTCGCGTATGGCGGATACGTCCAGCGTGCCGCGGCTTGCCCAGCGGTCGATGAGGCTGTTCCGCCCCAACGTACCGACCACTATGACTGCCTTTCCCTGCACCTTCGTGCGGCGGCTTACCTTGGCCTTGCGCCCGCTGACGCGCTTCACGTCGTCGGCAAACAGGTCGGCCACTACTCCTACCACCTCGTAATCGGACGGGGCAATGCAGACCGTCGCCACCCTGCCCCGGGCGACCAAGGGGAAATCGCGGTCTGAGGCAGCTTCCGCCGTCACCCTCACCTGCGCAGAGAGCAGCCATGCATTGACGCACAGCAGGACCAGAGTCCATATATATCTTTTCTTGCTCATATACCAGTTCTTATTTGTTTTTCGTTCTATGCCGTCGGCTATGCGGTGGGCCTGCTTCACGAAGCGGGCACGGAAAGATGCCTACGTCCCTTGCAGTTGCCACTCGTTTACCGCAGGACCTCACATCATCCGTGCCCGTAAGAAAGCCCATTTTCATGTGATTGTCTCTCTCCTTGAAACAATCTTAATTCCTTACCAATACCGACAGAAACACTTTATTAACCTAAACCATTATATCTTGTCATAAACCCTTATTCTGTCACGTCTTCATCGGCTGGAAAAGCCACGCAATTTTGACCCTTTCAGCCAAACAAGATTGCTCCCTTTG
>JAUNJD010000239.1 GCA_030523205.1 Bacteroides sp. | reverse complement strand
GGGGAGCACTAGCAAGTGCTGCCCCTTCACAGATTTTTGCTTCGACTGCGGGTATATATCCTGCGGTGGAAGCCGTTGATGCCACGATAGTCCCCGTCAAGGGTAAGGTAGTGAATGAGAGAGGAGAGACTCTGCCGGGTGTCAACATCGTGGTAAAAGGTACCTCGAAAGGCACGATTACGGATGCCGACGGTAACTTCTCCATACAACTCCCCACGGACGGACAGTTGGTATTTTCCTACATCGGCTACTACTCCACCGAACGCAATGCCGACACGGACAGCAATCTCACCATCGTGATGCGCGAAGATGCACAGACGCTGGGCGAGGTGGTGGTAACTACACAGAAGCGCCGTCAGACCAGCATCGAGGTGCCGGTATCGGTCAGTGCCCTATCGGGTAACAATCTGCAACGCCTGGGCTTGCAGCAGATGGACGAGATGTCGCAGTTCATCCCCGGCTTGCAGGTGCAGATACAGAGCCCCAATAACCCCGGATACGTCATCCGTGGTGTGACTTCGGACGAGGGTGATTCATACTCGCAGCCGCGTATATCGGCCTTCATGGATGGTGTGTCCATCTCGCGTTCGCGTGCATCGGTAGTCGAGCTGTTCGACATGGAGCGTGTGGAGGTAGTGAAGGGTCCACAAGGTACGCTGTTTGGCCGTGGAGCCGAAATCGGTGCCATGCATCTCATCCGCAACAAACCGACCAACTACCTCAGCGGTGAAATCTCCGTGAACTATGGCACGCACAATCAACGTGGTGCCAGCGGATACATCAACACACCGATTCTGAAGGATAAGCTGGCCAACCGCTTTGCCTTCTCCTACGATGCCCACGATGGTTACATCAAGAACTTGGCTGGTGGACGGCTGAACGGAAAGAATGCCATTGCCTTGCGCAACTCCACACGCTTGTTTGCCGGAGAGAATACGGTGATGGACCTCGTGCTGGACTATCAGTACGACAATGCACCGGGCACTTCCTTCAAGAGCCAAAAGATAGCTCCGCGTGGTGGCGATACGTCCCCTTTCACGGCTGCCGAACTGGATGCTGACGACCTGGGCATCAAGCGTCATGTGGGCGGTGCCGCCTTTACGGTGGACCACACCCTCAACGATGCTTGGAAGATGACTTCCATCACGGGCTTCCGTGCCTTCAAGGCCGATGAGAATTTCGATGGCGATGGTACTTACCTCCCCTTGCTCGACGTAGAGAACAATACGAAGGGGACACAGTTGTCGCAAGAATTCCGCTTCAACTATGACAAGGGTGGACGCTTCTCGGGCTTCGTGGGCGCCAGCTACTTCTACGAACACTCATCGGTGGAGAATGTCATTCACTCCAATATGCAATACCTCTTCCCGGCCTACATTGGCAGCAGCTTCAACAGCACCTATAAGCCGACGTTCCAATCAATGCTGAGCGGTATCAGCACACTGACCGAGTCGTTGAAGCAGATGTATCCGGCTTATGCCGAGCAAATAAACCTGCTGGCTCCGATACTCAACAACACATTCTCTTCTCTGCTGACCAAGTGGTTCCCCGACGAATACGATGCCACTACGCCGATGACCACAACGCCTGACTTCTACGGTGACCTCAACGCGGCCTATACTGCCCTGCTGACACAATACCCCATGATAGGTGCCTTGCTGGGCACAAGCATTGACTCCATCCTTGCAGCCATGGATTCCACCGGAGCCACCGCTACGATGTTGAAATCTTACTCTGCCTTGCCCCTGAGCGAAGACCAAGAGGAGAATGCCACCGACTACGGCACCAATCAAGCTGCCGAAATCTTTGCCGACGGTACACTGCACATCGTGAAAGGACTTTCGTTGACAGTCGGCTTGCGCGGTACGTACGAACATCAAAAGACAGGCTATTACTCCACCACTCAACCCAATACGCTGACCGGCAGCACAGCCTTGATGTATAACACCTCCAACGGCAAGCGCGTCTATATGAGCGATGACTACTACTCTTGGGTAGGCCGTGTGGCTCTGAACTATATGTTCCAGCGCAACAATGCCTACATCAGTGTGTCGCGCGGCCGTCGTCCGGGTGTACTCTACTTCCAGAACAGCCCTGACGAGCCGGTACATCTGAAGCCCGAAATCATCGTCAGCTACGAGGCTGGCATCAAGGGCAGTGTGCTGAAGGACCGCCTGAACTACGACTTCAGCGTCTATTACTACGACTGGAGCCACTTCCAGACAAGCCGCCTCGACACGGAAAGCAGCTCCATGGCTAACACTTACATCAGCGACGATGCCGGAAAGGCTCACAGCTTCGGTGTAGAACTGGGCTTGCGCTACGCCTTGACCAAGAATGTCAACGTATTCGGCAACTACGCCTACATCGACGGCAAGTTCAACGACACCGACGAGAACGGCAATGCGCAATACTATGCCGGCAACCGCTTCCGTCTCACCCCGAAGCACAGCTTTGCCTTGGGCTTGGATGTGAACATCCCCGTCAACACCACGACGCAGATATACCTACGTCCTTCGTACTCCTACAAGTCGGATGTGTTCTTCGAAGATAGCAACGACCCTGCCTTGAAGCAGGAAGGCTACGGGCTGGCCAACTTCAACGCCGGCATCCGTCTGCAGCCCAAGCGCGTGTATTACGAGATTTCCGCCTTTGGCAAGAACGTGCTCAACGAAAAGTATCTGATTGATGCCGGAAACTCAGGAAATCAGATAGGCTTCCCCACCTTTGTAGCCGGTAGTCCTAGTGTATTTGGCGTAGCAGTGAAGGTAGGCTTCTAAGTAAGACGGCAGTCGTCGTCCGAACATAAAAAATATGGCTTTGTTTATTGGCAGAAGATAAACAAAGCCATATTTGTATATTGTCAATAGATAAAAATGGCGAGATTTATCTATTGGTAATAGATAAAATACTTCCTCCTCAATTCCTCCTGTCGCTCCCCGACGATATGCGCGAGGCCGTGGTGACGAGCATCACCTTCTCGATGCTGTCCGTGGCAAACAGTTCTTTGAACTCCCGCGTCAGGTTGAGGTTCAGCTTGTAGTATCTGCCCCCTATTTGCGAGAAGGAAACGGCAAGCTCCATGCCGTTGTACGTCAGTCGGTAGCCCAGCCAATTGCGGGTAAAGGTACCCTTGACGTATTGGTCGTCGGGCAGGTAGAGCGTGAAGTTGCCGCTGCCGTCGGCGGTGTATTTGAAGTAGAGCAGTCCTTTCTTCATCGGCTCATATTCCTTCAGCTTGGACTGGATTTTCTCTTCAGCTTCCGAAGAACCCGTGAAGCTGACAGAGAAATCCGACTCATCCAAATAATAATATTCGTACCTTCCCTGGCTCTCCTCCGGATTGACGTAGTTCTCCAGTGCCAGCAGGGTCTTCTTGGCTGCGCGGCGCGAACGGAAGTCCCAGAACTCCCGTTCGAACAAGCGACCCAAGTCGTACTTGAAGTCGGCACCGAAGCCGCCACCCATCAGCATGAGGCGTGTGCCTTCCATCACCTTCCGCCCGCCCACGGTGGGCAAACTGTTGATACCGTTCCGCTTTATCTCCGTGCCAAAAAGAATTCGCTTTCCCGATATAGGGTCGTAGTTGTACTTCGTGGTTCCGTTGTAGGGCATCAAGCTCATGCCCCTCTTCGGCAGGCTGTCGCTTATCGAACGGTCCGGCAGCTCGGGCATGGTGGTGTTATATCGCAGGTAGTCCTTATAGACCGAAGGGTTTTCCGGCAACGGATTGGCGTTCAGGTCTATCGACCGGATGGCCTCTTTGTTCAACTCTATCTCGTCCGGACTTTCCAGCATCTTCTTCAGCCTCAACGAATCCTGCTCGGTCCATTGGGCGTATCCATGCATGGCGTACAGACTGCCTATAACGACTGATAATAAAACTTTTACGATATGCTTCATCATGCCTGTGTTTTAATTTCAGGGTAAAAGTAAGCAGTCTCGACGTCTCGTCAAATTAATATAGACCAATGACAGCGATTCGTGGAAAAAGGCCGAAAAAAGGGGAAAAGTCGTGCTTTTCCCCGATACGTAGATGAATAATGCGGATTCTTCCTCTTTTTCGTTTTCGGGCAGGCCGCAGAGGAAGAAAGGATGCGCAACGTATGCCGAACGCCTTTCGGTCAGTGACCGAAGTCGTTTCTGAAGGCGAGACGAAGAGATTTGATATGCCGCAGGACGAAACCGGCAATCACGAGGGTTGTCAGCACTTCCGACAGCGGCAACGCCATCCAGATGCCCGGCACACTCCATGCCTTGGGCAGCAGCAGGAAGCAGGGAATCAGGAAGATGAAGCCGCGCAGCAGGGCGAAGGCGGTGGCCGGCTTCACCCGCTCGATGCTTTGGTAATAGCCGATGAAGCAGAGGTTGAGGATGAAGAAGATGAAGCCAGCTCCGTAGTAGGGGAATCCGGCCACGGCGATGTGGGCCGCCGCGTTGTCAAGCGGCAGGAACAGTCCGACCAACAGCTTGGGGCCGCCGATGAAGGCCACGCCCGAAATCAGTCCGCAGATGCAGGCCGTCAGCAGCGACACCCGCAGGGCAGCGTGCATTCGCCCGACGTTGCCACAGCCGAAATTATAGCTGATGATGGGCTGTGCCGACTGCGCAATGGCATTGCCTATCATGAAGACAAACGGCAGGTAATAGCAGCTCACGCCGAAAGCCCCCACACCGTCGTCGCCCGCATACTGCATGAAGACGTGGTTGCCCACGAACATCAGCACAGCCATCGTAGCCTCGCCCAGCAAGGCCGACGAGCCAATCTTGCATTGCTCGCCAATGCTGTGCAGGAAGAACTTCACACCCCGCGCGTTCAGGCGCAACGGATGCAAGCGTACATGCTTGGCTTGGAACAGCAGGTAATAGACCACGATGCCCGCTCCGGCCATGCAGCTGATGGTGGTAGCCAATGCCGCCCCCATTACGCCCCAGCCGAAGGGGAAGATGAACAGCCAATCGAGCACGATGTTGACCACGGCGGCCACGATGCTGCTCCACATGGCCAACTGCGGTGCACCGTCTAACCGCACGGCAAACAGCGCCACCACTATCCACAGCTCGAACACCAACGAGGGTGCAAACCACAGCAGATAGTCCAGCACAATAGGCAACAGATGTTCCGAACTGCCCAGCAAGTAAGCCACGTCCTGCGGATAGCGCAGAATGTAGGCAATGGCTAGCACAGGGATAATGGTCGTCATCAGCATGGCCTGCGTCACGCAAGCCCGCGCACGCAACGGCTTCCCCTTGGACAGGTAGATGGAGGCCAGCACCGAACTGCCCATGCCAAACATCAGCCCCAATCCGGTGAGTATCATCAGCAGGGGCACGCAGATGTTGACAGCCGCAATGCCGTCGCTGCCCACGCCGTGCCCGACGAATATGCCGTCGATGGTGGTCACGGCGGAAACACTCAACATTCCCAATACGGTCGGGAAGAAAATCTTCCGAAACAGACCGGATACATTGCCGGTGGCAAAGTCAATCTTTTCTTCTTTCATACTTTTCAGTCTTATTTATTAAGGACTTAAAAGAGTGTGTCAAAATACGAATGTGCTAACATTTTGTCATCCTGAGCTTGTCGAAGGATCTCTTCTCTCGTGTGCATAGGGAGGAGATGCTTCGACTACGCTCAGCATGACAGAGCATTATGAAAGCGTATTTCGTTTTGACA
>JAUNJD010000238.1 GCA_030523205.1 Bacteroides sp. | reverse complement strand
TATAATGTTGTTTAAGCATAATGGGGGTTTCAGACTAAGGTTTTATTCGCTACATTGATGTTTCACTTAAAATATCGGATGCATTTTAATTGAGATAGCAAATATAGTTGATGCGAATTGCAACTACTACATATACACCTTAAATATTTTAAATTCAACATATTATGGAATTATTTTTAACCTTCGGAAGATGCTAATGGCCTTAAATATTGCTCTGATTTATGAAGAAAGATATTCAATAAGAAGATATTATTGGATTTTTTGACTATTTTTGTACTCGAATGAGGTTACTCATTCAAAAACATAATGAAAAAAAGAGGCGTTATGTCTTCTTCTTGTATGTGAAAAGCGTAGGAAACTAATCACTGGAAACAAGAGAGGCCGTAATGGTCTCCACGCATATGCGTGGGGCTGTTATTCCCATATCTGTTTCCAAGGTATTCCTACCACCTTCACATAGAGACGTGGCATACAGTTCCACGCTTCTGTGTTATTTAAAGTTTGTTCTTTGGGCGCTGGAGAACACAAAGAAGGAAATTATGAGTAATCAAGAAATTCTATCCTCCGCTATCCAAGATTATGAGAAAGGAGGGCTCTTAAATGAGGCTTTTCTATCGAAAGCACATTCTATTTACAATGAGTATGCCACTTTTCCGTCTCCTTTGCCCAATGCCGAACACCCTTATTTGCTCGGAATAGTGTTTTCTTACTTTGCAAAGTATTATTCAAAGAATATTGATTATTATACTTGCATCATGGAAAATGCACTGTTCTGTTTTTTCAAAGTTATGTCAACGAGTTTGTCGCAGAGTGAGTGTCAATGTGCAGCAATGCGTGTGCTTCTTCTTATTGAGGATAATGATTGGGTTATGAAAGGAATTGCGCACAAATTTTATGAGCAACGATGTCAAGAATTATATGGTCAGCCTCTTATGGTACAAAGTTTTTTAGCGCGGGGAATGGAACCCTGGACGTTTGAAACTGATATATTAAGGCAAATTGGCTATTATTGTATTAAGAAAAGCAGTTCTGATGGTAAACAATCAATGATCTCTTCGTCGGATACAGAACGTTTCAAAAGCATTGTGAAAAGTGGAAAATACAATGTAACGTGGCCGCTTGTTACGGTGTCCCCTGATCGTGTATATGAATTGTTTTTTAAGTTTATATCAGGTTATATAGGAACTCCTTATGAACGTCGTATTACTCAACTTCGTTATAATTGGTAATAATAGGGAACAGTGTGAAGGGCGTGACAAAGAACCATGCCCTTTTGCAAAACAAAAACAACTACAAATAATTTAGGACTTTTACTGAAGTTTCGCATATACAATATAAAAGAGGTATCACTACGCTTTGCTCCGTTTAGAAGGTAAGGCTCAAATGTCGAAAAACAGAAGAATCCCATCACAAAAATATCAATTAAATTGATTCACAACAAAAGAAAGTGTTCTCTTTTTTACCTCTTCCGCTTCAACCGCAAACTATTGCTCACCACGCTCACACTGCTGAAAGCCATGGCTGCCCCTGCTATCATGGGGTTCAGCAGGAAGCCGCAGATGGGGTAGAGGATGCCGGCGGCGATGGGCACTCCTATTACATTATATATAAAGGCCCAGAACAAGTTCTGACGGATGGTGCGGACGGTCAGACGGGAGAGTTGCAGGGCTTCGGGAATCTTGGTGAGGTCGGAGGAGATGATGGTCATGTGGGCCACGTCCATGGCAATGTCGCTGCCACTGCCCATGGCGATGCTGAGGTCGGCAGTGGCTAGGGCGGCACTGTCGTTGATGCCGTCGCCCACCATGGCTACTTTCTTGCCCTCCGACTGGAGTTGGCGGATGAAGTCGGCCTTCTCTCCGGGTAGTACACCCGCACGATAGTGGGCGATGCCGGCTTTGCGGGCTATCTCGCGGGCGGTAACTTCATTATCACCCGTCAGCAGATAGACATCGATGTCGGACGATTGCAGGGAGTGGATGGCTTGCTGGGAACTGTCCTTGATGCGGTCGGTGATACCAACCACCGCCCATGTCCGGCTTTCATCGAAGAACCAAATGACGGTTTGGGCTTCAGCGGCCAGTCGGTCGGCTTCGGCTTCCAAGGAAGGAGTGGGGGAGACGTGCATCTGTTGCAGCAACTTGCGGTTGCCGGCGTAGTAAGTCGTTGTGCCGACGGTAGCCTTTACACCCAGTCCGGTAAGGCTTTCGAAGTGGGTAAGCGTAAGCTCGGTTTCGGTGGCATCAAGGTATCGGACAATGGCTTCGGCCAATGGATGTTCGGAATGTTTCTCCAATAGCCGGAAGATGTCTTTATGGGTATCGGTAGCCTCGTCGGTCCATAGCATCCGGCTGACAACAGGCTTGCCTTCGGTCACGGTACCTGTCTTGTCGAGGACGACGGCTTGGATGCTCTTGGCCGTCTCCAGACTTTCGGCATCTTTTATCAGTATGCCGCGTTCGGCTCCCTTGCCAATGCCCACCATGATGGCGGTAGGCGTGGCCAAGCCCAGGGCACAGGGGCAGGCGATGATAAGCACCGTCACCAGTGCCAGCAGGCCATGCGTGAATCCGTTGGTCGGGTCAAGCAGTAGCCAGAGCAAGAAGGACAGCAGGGCAATGCCCATGATGGTGGGGACAAATATGCCTGCAATCTTGTCCACCAACTGCTGCACGGGGGCTTTGCTGCCTTGTGCGTCCTGCACCATGCTGATAATCTTGGCCAGCAACGTGTCTGTCCCTACCTTATCGGCACGATAACAAAGACTGCCCTTCTGATTGATGGTACCGGCAAAGACTTTGGCGCCCACCTCCTTGCCGACGGCTATCGGTTCGCCGGTCAGCATACTTTCGTCTATGTAGGAGGTGCCTTCTACAACGGTGCCATCTACGGCAATGCGTTCGCCGGGTTTGGCGAGGATAAGGTTGCCGGGACGCACTTGGGAAATCTCTTTTAATGAAGAATGAAGAGTGATGAATGAAGAATGCTGTGCAGATGAATTTTGTGATGAAACAGGGTAAGAGGGACGGAGCGAGGCTTCATCTACCACGGTGACGGTCTTTGGGCTAAGCCCCATCAGTTTCTTGATGGCGGAAGAGGTGTTGCCTTTGGCTCGTTCTTCCAAGAGGCGACCGAGCAGGATAAAGGCGATGATGACGCTGGAGGCCTCGAAATAGACGTGCGGCTGAATGCCTCTCGACAGCCAGAATTCGGGAAAGAGAACGTTGAACACGCTGAAGAGGTAAGCGATGCCTGTGCTGTTGGCCACCAATGTATCCATATTGGCCGAACGGTGCTTCAACTGTTTCCACGCATTGATGAAGAAACCGCGTCCCAGCCAAAAGACAACGGGGGTGGAGAGTACCCACATGATGTATCCCCCGTATGGCATATCCATGAAGAACATGCTTATCACCATGACGGGTACGGACAACAGAATAGCACCTATCGTGCGGAACTTCAGAGATTGATACTTCTGCTCATGCGCCTGTTCCACTTCTTCCTCCGCTTCTTCTTGGGAGGCAATCACAAGGTCGTATCCGGCTGCCTGCACGGCTTGTTGCAACGATTCGGGCGTACACACCGTGCGGTCGTACGTGACGCTTGCCACTCCCGAAGCATAATTGACTCCTGCCTCACTGACACCGGACTGCTGATTCAGTACCTTGCTTACTCGTGCCGCACATCCGGCACACCCCATGCCTAGCACGGGGAAATTTGCTTGAACGATATTCTTGTTTGCCATACGCTTATCTTTATTCTTCTTGTAAGATTGATGCAAAGGTAAGGCAACTCCGTTTTCCGTTTGTTATGGAATTGTGGGATAGTTTTATAAGATTTTAAATGCCTACTGCATAGCTTGCAGTCTTCTTTTAAACGCTACGGCAATATTTTTACGGGCAAAGTCATTGAGCCCACGGAATGTAGTACGCTTCTTTAGCTCTTCTAAGGGCATGACAAGCAACAATTTTGCTAAACATTCGTCAGCAAAAGAATTGGAAACAACATCAACGCCCTCAAAATCGAGCACCACTCGTTCATTCCCCTGTATCATCGGCAACAATATGTTCCTTGCCTTCTCACCGAGCATACGGGTACCCAGGTATTCGCCAATCGTCACAAATTTAAATGTCACCATATCTAATGTTATTATTAATTTTCACCAAAGTTCTTCAATATCTTCTGTATCGAGAAATTCGTTGTTGAAATCCGAAACAACGTCAGTCCGATTCTCCAATACTCCATTCGGGTTTATGTCCTTATCAGAGTATAACTCAAAGTAAATGACAGTACCCTGCCAATAATCGGCTTCTTCGACCCATTCATTCACCCCATCCGATACTAACGCATGTTTACCCGAATGCAACCGCAACATGATGCCTGCTTGCCGCATCAAGCAAGCAGTGGAATAAAGTCCAAAGCCCATACCCTTTCCGTCAGTCACTCGGTCGTGCATACACTGCGCCAGTGCATCTGCTTCCGAAATATCCCGATACTTCTCATTTTCAGCAAGCGACCGATGTATTCCGATGCCATCATCTACAACCATTATCTGTATTTTAGCCGCTTCAGGAGTATACTTTAGAACTACCGTTCCACACGACTTCATTGAATGAATCATCACATTGTCCAATATTTCATAGAAGCAATAGCTGAGCGTTTGCAAAATGCCAAGCTCAATATCAGGTTGCTTCTTCAGTATATCTACAATATCTTTATAGACGTTGTAGATGCTTTCACTATCAAACATCTCAATAATGGGCAATGACGAGCATTGGCCGAAATATTTATTGAGCAATCCATCTAAATTCATTCCTTAAAATCTTCAGTTTGACAAAAGTAGTAAATTCCATTGATATATAAGGCTCTGAGTTCTTAAGTTTTTTGAGTTTTATAAATTATATCCTTTCAACCTTACACTTCATCCAGCGGCTTCCTCCTATTCTCCTTGATACTCCGGAATTGGCTTGGTGTAAGTCCTGTCAGGCTTTTGAACTGTGTGCTGAGGTAGGCGGTGCTGGAATAGTTCAGCCGGTCGGCTATCTCGCTCATCGATAGCTCGCCATAGGCCAGCAACTCTTTGGCACGTTCTATCTTTTGGGCGATGAGGTACTTCTCGATGGTGGTATGGGTGGCTTCGGAGAAGAGTTTGCTCAGCGTGCTGTAATCGCGGTTCAGCCGGGAGGAGAGGTAGTCGGAAAGGTTGGTTGTCAGTCCGTCTTCGTTGTAGTGCACCAGCTCGATGATGGCTTTCTTTATCTGCTCTATCAGCAGAGACTTTTGGTCGTCAATCAGTTCAAAACCCAGTGCCTCCAGGTTGCTGCGTAAGGTCGCGAGCAGAGGGCTGTCAATCTCCTCTTGCACCGTAGCCGTGCCCAGTTCTACGGACAAGGGATGAAGGCCGTGCTTCTCCAGCAGTTCCCTGACGGCCATGATGCAACGGTTGCATACCATGTTCTTAATCCGTAAAGTCGTCTTTTCCGTTCCGTTCGTCATATCAATGTCTTTAGTGTGAAAGTCTTCCAGCATCCGAGCATGGATAATGTGTGTCAAAGGTACAAAAAATAATGAATTATTCAAGTTTCGTAAGTTCAGCCTGCAAGTTTCGGTTTGTACCCCGAAATGCTCGTTAACTGCGTTCGATGACGGACTTAGCTGGGATAAGTCCTGAACCTAGCCCGATTGAGCCTAGGACCGAATAGGAAATCAATCC
>JAUNJD010000237.1 GCA_030523205.1 Bacteroides sp. | reverse complement strand
AGAAGAGACCTCGGCAGAAGAGAATCCGACGGAGCAGAAGATTGAAGCCGAGAATCCGGCAGGGCAGGAGAAAGAAGAAACCTCCGAAAAGCCGGAAGCCGGAAAAGAATAAAGGGAGATTTCCTGTTATGAAACAACACCTCCGCACCCTGTATCCGCTTTGGTGTGGCTTGCTGCTTTTCGCCTTGACCGCTTGCCACACCTCCGCTCCGCGCCTGGACTACGAAGCCTTGGCCAAAGCCTCCGTCCGCCTAGGCATGGATGTGGAGTGGGAGGACAACCACGACCTCTACCTCCAAGCCGCCCGGTGGATAGGCACCCCTTATCGGGCGGGCGGCAGTAGCAGGCAGGGTACAGATTGCTCGGGATTGGCCTATCAGCTCTATAAGCAGGTCTATCACATCCGCCTGTCCAGAAGCACGGACGGGCAACTGGCCGAAAGCAAAAAAATCTCCCGTCGCCGGTTGCGCGAGGGAGATTTGGTTTTCTTTACCAGCCGGGCTTCCCGCAAGAAGGTAGCCCATGTAGGCATCTATCTGAAAGATGATAAATTCATCCATGCCAGCACCAGCCAAGGCGTCATTGTCAGCAGCTTGAAGGAAGACTACTACACCCGCCATTGGCTTTGCGGAGGTCGATTGACTACTTCAAAATAAACTTCAGTCGGCCTGCCTTCACCAGCTCATCGTGGCCGATGCGATAGCGGGTCAGCTTCTTGTCTCCCAGCTCCATCCGGCGGATATAGACCGATTCCTTGGAGGGGCGTTCCGTCTCAATCACCAGCTTATCCTTTCCCCATACGGCAGCATCCAGCTTGATTTCCGCTCGGTCGAACACAGGGGTCGATAGCGTATAGGCAGGCTCACCCGGACAGTCGGGGTAGAAGCCCAGCATATTGAAGATGACCCATGCCGACATCGTGCCCGTATCTTCGTTGCCCGGAATGCCGTCGGGCGCATTCTTGAAGTATTGCCCCATCAGGCGCGTCAACTCCTTCTGCGTGCGCCATTCTTCGCCTTCGAAGTACGAGAAGAGGTGAGCATACGCAATGTCCGGTTCGTTGGCAGGGTCATACAGCCCTTCATCGAACACCGATTGCAGCTTGCTGACAAACGCTTTCCGTCCACCCATCAGCCGGGCCAATCCCTTCACATCGTGCGGCACGTAGAAGGTATAGTTCCATGCACTGCCTTCGTGGAATCCCGGATTCGGCTCAAAGTTCTCACCCTGCCGTGGGTTGAAGGGCGCATAGAATTGCCCGTCGGGCAGGAGTGGGCGGAATGTGCCGTATTCCTTGCTATAATAATGCTTGTAGCCCAGCGAACGCTCGCGGAAGAGGCGGGCATCCTTCCGGTATTTCTCTGCTTCGGTCTTCTCGCCTTTCGCCTGTGCTTCCTTGGCCAGGGCGTCGGCCAGCAAGGACAGAGAGTGGTCGGCAATGTAATACTCCAGCGCGTGGGATACCGAGTTGTCGTACTTCTCGCGCAGGGGCACATAGCCCAGCTTCATGTAGTCGTCGTTGTCGGGGCGAAGCAGATTCTCCTTGCCGGGCAGCGTAGCCGACTTATACATCGCTTCGTAAGCCAACTGAATATCGAAGTCGCGCAAGCCTTTCAGCCAAGTGTCCGTCAGTACGGAGATGGCAGGGTCGCCCTCCATCGTCAGCGTCTCGCGTCCGTACAGCTCCCATTTGGGCAGCCAGCCATGTTCGCGATACATATCAATCATGGTGCGCACCATCTGCAATTGGCGTTCGGGATAGACCAACGTCAGCAGTTGGTGAACGTTGCGGTACGTATCCCACAAGGAGTACACCGTATAGCGGTTGCCCTGCGTGGTCAGTATGCGGTCGCTCTCCATAGCCGGATATTCTCCGTTGACGTCCTGCAAGATGTTGGGGTGGATAAGCAGGTGGTAGAGGGCGGTGTAGAACACCGTTTTCTGCTCCTCCGTACCCCCTTCCACGCGGATGCGCGACAGGTCGTCAGTCCAGCGGGCGCGTGCTTCGGCCAGCACTTGGTCGAAGTCCTTTCCCTTCTGCTCAGCGTTCAGGTTGAGGCGGGCATTCTCCATGCTGACAAACGAAACGCCCAGTTGCACCTCTATCTGTTCGTTGGCCTCGGTTTGGTAAGTCAGGAAGATGCCGATGTCGTCTCCTGCCAGCTCCTTGCGGTATTGGGTGTAGAGCTTGTATTTTCCGTTGTCAGGGTCCCATTCGGCTTCCACACCGATCATGGGGCGTTGCTTCTTCCAGTAGCCCGACTTCTCGGGAGCTTTGTTCACACGCATCACGAAGTAGATGGGGAACACCGCCTGCGGGTTGTAGCAGAAGGTACCCAGCAGCTTCATCCCCTCAAACTCGCAATCGCTCACTTGGCGCAGGAAGGCACCCGATTCGTTGGTCAGTCCTTCGCCCAGATTCAGCAGGATGTGGCTTTCTCCGGCGGGGAAGGTGAAGCGTGTGGCACCCGTGCGTGGGGTGGCCGATACTTCGGTCTTCACCCCGTAGCGCGTCAGGTAGTTGCTGTAATAGCCCGGCGAAGCCTGCTCGTCTTGGTAGCGGCTTCCATACTCCTTGTAATCTACGGAAAGCTCTCCGGTGGTGGGCATCAGCAGGAGCGAACCCAGTTCGGGGCATCCCACGCCACTGAGGTTGACGTGCGAGAATCCGGTGAAGAAACAATTGTGATACTCGTAAGGCGTTGACCACCAACGGGCATCCTTGTCATATTTATTGTCGCCCGACCCCATGACGTTGAACGGCACCACCGACATCAGTCCGTTGGGGCACACCGCTCCCGGATTCGTAGTGCCGAAGTTGGTAGTACCGATGAACGGATTGACGTATTTCAGTAGCCCATCATCCGCCCGCGTCTCCACTTTCGCAAGAGCAGAAGGGCAGGAAGTTCCCTCCCCACCTCCGGCAGAAGCCGGAAGCAGGAAGAGAACAGAAAATGTGTAAGTTAATAAGTATCTTCTCATGGCATCAGCTTTTTAATAATTTAAAATTTAAAATTATTGTATGTTATTCTTCTTCGTAAACTCAACGATTTCCGAGATATACCCGAAGGCCATGCCCACCACCGTGTCAGCAGCACCGTAATACACCGCTACCCGGTCGCCATCATGCAGAGCGGCGCAGGGGAATACAACGTTGGGCACATCTCCCGTCATCTCGTAGAGGGCGGCAGGTGCCAGCAGGTAGGGCTGTGTGCGGTAGAGCACCTTCGCCGGATTCTCCTTGTCCAGAATGGCCGAACCCATCGAATAGCGGAAGCCGTTGCACGTGGTAATCACACCGTGATAGAACATCAGCCAGCCTTCGTCCGTCAGGAAAGGCACCGACCCTGCGCCAACCTTGGTGCATTGCCATGCGCTGACGGGGAAGGGCGTAGGACCCATCACATGGCGGTGCTCTCCCCAATACTTCATGTCCGGGCTATAACTGATGTAGATGTCGCCGAAAGGCGTGTGTCCGCTATCGCTCGGGCGGCTCAGCATAGCATACTTCCCGTTTATCTTCTCGGGGAAGAGCACCCCGTTGCGGTTGAAGGGCAGGAAAGCATTCTCGCATTGATAGAACTCCTTGAAGTCGAAGGTATAGCCGATGCCGATGGTAGGGCCATAGTAGCCGTTGCACCATGTAATCCAGTAGCGGTCTTCTATCCACGTCACGCGCGGGTCATATTTATATTCCGATTCTATCATCTCCGTATTTCCCGCCTTGAAGCAGATAGGTTCATGCTCTATCTCCCAGTGCAAACCATCCTTGCTGAATCCGGCAAAGATATTCATCTGCACCGATTTGTTGTCGCAACGGAACACCCCCGCAAATCCATCTCCGTAGGGCACCACTGCACTATTGAAAATACTGTTGGACGTCGGTATCTGATAGCGTCCGATAACGGGATTCTTTGAGTAACGCCACATCACATCCGTACATCCGGCAGGGCGTTCTTCCCAAGGCAAAACAATCTTTTTTTCCATAAATATCAATTTTAAATTTTAAATTCTAAATTAACCTTAGTCCGATGAATTCGGTGCGTCTGTCATCCTGAGCTTGTCGAAGGATCTCCTCTTTCTCCCAGAGTCCTTTTAGATAAGGCGTTTCTCTGTGTTTACAGAGGGAGGAGATGCTTCGACTATGCTCAGCATGACAGTATGCGGTTCACTTTTAAGGGTGATTGCAATTCATCAAGCTCACGTTAAATTATTAGAGAATCCGCCTCATCTGCGCCTTCTGCGTCGTCCGCGTTCCCCAAAATTCTTCATTTTTCATTAGCTTACGCTCAATATATCTCCTATTTTTAACATCAAGGTATAGTCTTCATTCTTCATTTGAATATGTAAACGGTATAAAGTACGTAATCAGCAGCGACGGTATCGTAGCCAGCAGCACATAGATGAAGAACTTCTCATAGCCCAGCCAGTCGCTGAAGAAGCCGCTCATCATGCCGGGCAACATTACGCCCAGATTCATGATGCCCGATGCAAAGGCATAGTGCGACATCTGATGCTTGCCGGGGGCTATCTGTTGCATCATGAACAGCGTCAGACCCACGAAGCCGAAGCCATAGCCGAAGTATTCGGTCACAATGCCCGCCCCAATCACATACAGGTTTTCCGGTCGGAAGACGGCCAGCAGCGTGTAGGCCACAAACGGGAAGTTGAACACACAGCAGAGCGAGAAGAGCGTCTTCTTCAATCCCCGCTTCGATACATAGATACCCGCCAGCAACGACCCCAGCACAAATGCACCCGAGCCGAAAACGCCGTTCAGCGTACCTATTTCGGTCAGCGAAAGCCCCAGTCCGCCATCTTCGCGTGCCGAGCGCAGGAAGAGGGGGGCAATCTTCATGATGAATCCTTCCGCAAAGCGGTAGAGGATGATGAAGCAAATGTAATAAAAAATATGCTTCTTGGTGAAGAAATTCCTGATGACTTCCCACAGGCCGCGCATCACCTCCGCACCCGTGCGTTGGGTGTGGTTGCCGGTCTGCGTGCAAGGCAACATCCGCGAGTGGTACAGCCCCAGCACAATCAGCAGCACCGAAATCACGATGAATATGATCATCCATGCCTGTTGGTAGGCAGGCATATTCTCCTGCGTCGAAGCACCGTCTGTGGCACCGAAGTGCTCGGCCAGCATACCCGCCACCGCCACCAGTCCGCCGTTGGCCACCAGCTTGGCAATGTTGTAGAAGGCACCCTGCACACCGATGTATTTCGCCTGTTGGTCGGCAGGCAGTTCGGCCATATACACACCGTCGCAGGCAATGTCGTGCGTGGCACCGCTCAGGGCAATCACCGCCATGGTCGATATGCTGATGGCAAAGAAATAGTCAAACTTCAGCGAGAAGGCCACCACGCCAAACAGCAGTCCGCTAAGCAACTGGGTGACGACGACGAAAAACTTCTTCGTCCGATACATCTCTAGGAAAGGGCTCCAGAGGAATTTCAGTGTCCAGGGCAGCATGATGATGGAAGTCCAGAAAGCTATCTGCGTATCCGATATGCCCAAGTCCTTGAACATGAAGGTAGATACCAGATTGACTGCTATGAAAGGCAGTCCCATAGCGAAATAGACGGAAGGCACCCACGTAAGCGGGCTATGAGTTCTCTGATTCATTAGTTGTGAGTTTTTTTAGTTTATAAGTTCTTAAGGTCATTTCCCATTGTCAATTGTTCATTGTCAATTGCTCTCTCCGTTCCCCTAT
>JAUNJD010000236.1 GCA_030523205.1 Bacteroides sp. | reverse complement strand
CAGCTGCGATTGAATCAGCGATACGGATAGAATCAGCTTTTGCTTGTTCTGCACTAGCTGCTTTGTTACCACAAGATGCGAAAGATACTGCTACGATAGCTGCTGCCATCAAAACTAATTTTTTCATTTTCTTTACCTTTTAAAAACGTAATACAATCAATTGCTTTATTAAAACATTGCAAAGGTATGCACTTTTTGGATATGTTGTTCTCTAAAACCAAACTTTTTTTAGATATTTTTTTGAAGTTTCTTTGTAACTTTTTGTAATTGATTGATTATTAGTGTAATATATCTATGTTGTAAAACATATTATTCGACGGCAATGCTGTTGTACAGGTATCTCTTGATGCTCCGCTTGGGAGTTTTCTCGAATTCCGTGGGGTATAGCTGAATCTGGCTGACCTTTTCGTAGGCGGCAACGCTGTTGTTCAGATTCTTTAGGTTCTCGTCCATGATGGTCTTCAGGTTCTCGGGGTGGTTGAGGCCCAGCGAATCCAAGGCTTCGTAGTCGGCATACACTAAGGCAACCAGCTTTTTGTTGCGCTCGATGACGAGGCTTTCGAGTATGAAAGGCAGGTTGTTGAGCCGTGCTTCAATCTCTTCGGGGAAAATGTTCTGTCCGTTGGAGCTCAATATCATGGTCTTGCTACGTCCGCGGATGTAGAGGTTGTTGTGTTCGTCTAGTGTGCCTAGGTCGCCCGTGCGTAGCCAGCCGTCTTCGGTGAATACTTCGCGGGTGGCTTCGGGATTCTTGTAATAGCCCACCATGACGTTTTCGCCGCGTACCTGTATCTCGCCAAGCTGCGCTTCGGGGTTCTCCTTGTAGATGCGGGCCTCCATGATGTCGAGCACGCGGCCCGACGAGGTGGGCACGAACTCGTTCCACGGCGCATAACTGATGAGCGGCGCACACTCCGTCATGCCGTAGCCGATGGTGAAGGGGAACTTGATGCGGTGGAAGAATTCTTCAACTTCCGGATTCATGGCTGCACCGCCGATGATGACTTCCTTGAACCGTCCGCCCAGGGCATCTATCAGCTTCTTGCGTATCTGTCCGTAGATTTGTCCGTCCAGCAGGGGAATGCTGAGTGCCCACTTCATGCTCTTCTTGTTGATGATGGGCTGTATGACGTTCTTGTATATCTTTTCGATGACCAGAGGGACGGTGATAATCAGGCTGGGCTTCACCTCCTCGAATGCCTTCATCAGTATCTTGGGCGAAGGCGTCTTGCCGAGCAGGGTGACGTGGGTGCCTACGGCGGTGGCCGTCAGGAAATCGAACGCACAACCGTAGGCATGGGCCAAGGGCAGGAAGGAAAGCACTCGGTCGCCCTTTTCGAGCAGGCGGGTGCGGATGCCGAAGGTGACGTTGCCTGCCAGGTTGTTGCCCGTCAGCATCACGCCCTTGCTGAAGCCGGTGGTGCCGGAAGTATAGTTCAGCAGCATGACTTTGTCGTTGGAGAGGTCGGTGTAAATTACGTCTTCCTTGCCGAAGCCGTGGGGATAACGCTCCTGCATGGTCTCGGGCAGGTGCTTGAGGAAGTGCTGGATGGTTTCACCGTCGCGCTGATACAAGCACCGGAAGTCGGTGAGCGAGAATACGCCACGCAGTCCGCTGAGGCGGTCTTCCTCCAGATGCTCCCAGATGGGGTCGCTGGTGAAGAGGAAGGTCGATTCCGAATGATTGACGATGTGGTGTACGTCGTTGGGATTGAAATCTTGCAGGATGGGGACTACGATGCCGCCGTAAGTGATGGTGGCCATGTAGGCGATGCACCAACGGGCGTTGTTCTTGCCGATGATGGAAATCTTGTCGCCCCGGCGCAGCTGGCAATGCTTGAACAGCAGGTGTAGCTTGGCAATCTCTTCTGCCACTTGTCCGTAGGTATAGTTACTGTTTTCTCCGTAGTCGGAGTAGCAGGGGAGGTCCCAGTTTTCACGAAAACTATGTTCGTACAGCTTGATAAAATTCTCTCGTATCATTGCACAATTTATTGTTGAGTGTGCAAAAGTAGGAAAAATACATTAATAATATGTATATTTGCAGCCGAAATGTGTGTTATGAGCTTATGATAGATACCAATATATTTCAAGATAAGACGGCTGTTTACTATACTTTGGGGTGCAAACTGAACTTCTCGGAGACTTCCACCATAGGCAAGATTCTGCGGGAAGCCGGCGTGCGGACAGCCCGTAAGGGCGAACAGGCGGACATCTGTGTGGTGAATACCTGCTCGGTGACGGAGGTGGCGGACAAGAAGTGCCGTCAGGCCATCCATCGGCTGGTGAAGCAGCATCCGGGTGCCTTTGTGGTGGTTACGGGTTGCTATGCCCAGCTGAAGCCTGACACCGTGGCCCGGATAGAAGGGGTGGATGTGGTGCTGGGAGCCGAACAGAAGAAGGACCTGTTGCAATACCTCGGCAACCTTCAGAAGCACGGGACAGGCGAAGCCTATACCTCGGCCTTGAAAGATATTCGCTCCTTTGCTCCCTCGTGTTCGCGGGGAGACCGTACCCGTTTCTTCCTGAAAGTGCAGGACGGATGCGACTACTATTGCTCGTACTGCACCATCCCCTTTGCACGCGGACGGAGCCGTAACGGCAGCATTGCTTCGTTGGTGGAGCAGGCCCGGCAGGCGGCTGCCGAAGGTGGCCGCGAGATTGTGCTGACCGGCGTGAACATCGGCGACTTCGGAAAGTCCACCGGAGAAACCTTCTTCGACTTGGTGAAGGCGCTGGACGAGGTAGAAGGAATCGAACGCTACCGCATCTCTTCCATCGAGCCCAATTTGCTGACGGATGACATCATCGACTTCGTTGCCCGTTCGCGTCGTTTTATGCCCCATTTTCATATCCCGTTGCAGTCCGGTAGCGACGAGGTGCTGAAGTTGATGCGCCGCCGCTACGATTCGGCCTTGTTTGCCTCAAAGGTGAGGAAAATAAAGGAGGTGATGCCCGATGCCTTTATCGGTGTGGACGTGATTGTAGGCACACGCGGCGAGACGGACGAATACTTTGAGCAAGCATACAACTTTATCAAAGGGCTGGATGTCACCCAACTTCATGTGTTCAGCTATTCCGAACGTCCCGGCACGCAGGCCTTGAAGATAGACTATGTGGTGTCGCCCGAAGAGAAACACCGCCGTAGTCAGCGGCTGCTGGAATTGTCGGACGAGAAAACTCGTGCCTTCTATGCGCGACACATCGGACAGACGATGCCCGTGTTGCTGGAACGCTCGAAGGCCGGAGCACCGATGCATGGCTTCACGCCCAACTACATCCGGGTGGAGGTGCCGCACGACGATGCGCTTGACAATCAGATGGTGAACATCCGTTTGGGTGAGTTCAACGACGATGGGTCGGCACTGAGAGGAGAACTTCTAAAATGAAGAATGGAGAATGACGAATTTGTAATTCCTTTCTTCTAACAAATAATAAGTATCAGCTGTGAAATCTAGATTAATCTACATATTGACCTACGCGGGAATGTGGCTGCTGGCCTCCTTGCCATTCTGGGCGCTCTACCTGATTTCGGATGGGGGGTATCTGTTGTTGCGCTACGTCATCCGCTATCGTCGCCGAGTAGTCCGTACGAACTTGAAAAACTCTTTCCCCGAGAAGTCGGAACAGGAACTGAAGGAGATAGAACATAAATTCTACCATTATATATGCGACTATATGATGGAGGAAATCAAGATGTTGCGAATGTCCTTTGACGAACTGGCCCGGCGCATGGAGTACGACAACAAGGAAGAATACCTTGCCATGATAGCAAAGCATGGAGGCATCGTGGTGCTCATACCCCATTACGCCAACTTCGAGTGGCTGATAGGCATGGGAGCCATTATGCGCGAGGGCGACTTGCCGGTGCAGGTGTACAAGCCTCTGCACAACCGCTATATGGACGAGATGTTCAAGCGCATCCGCGCCCGTTTCGGAGGGTACAACATCCCGAAGCACTCCACGGCCCGCGAGATGATTAAGCTGCGTCGCGAGAACAGACACATGGCCGTCGGGCTGATTACCGACCAGTCTCCCAATCTGAGCGAAGCCCATTACTGGACAACTTTCCTGAACCAGCAGACCGTGTTCATGGACGGCGGCGAACGCATAGCCAAGCTGATGAACTTCCCCGTTTTTTACAGCGAGTTGCAACGGCAGGGCAGGGGACATTGCAAGGTGATTTTTGACTTGATAACCGAGACACCCCAACAGATGCCCGACGGTGCCATTACCGAATGCTTTGTCCGCCGACTGGAGCAGACGATACGGCGCGACCCGCCTTATTGGTTCTGGTCGCACAAGCGCTGGAAACTTAAACCTTCAGATACGAAACATGGATAAGATTGCCATTGTTGTGTTGAACTGGAACGGACATGATATGCTCCGTACCTTTCTGCCCTCCGTACTTCGCTATTCCGAAGCCGATGGAGGAGCTGTTTATGTGGTAGACAACGGTTCTACGGATGATTCAGTGGAGATGCTTCGCCGTGAGTTTCCCTCGGTGCGTCTTATTCTGCTGTCGCGCAATCATGGTTTTGCCGACGGCTACAACCTTGCCTTGCGAACACTGGAAGCCGAATATGTGGTGTTGCTCAACTCGGATGTGGAGGTGACCGAGCACTGGTTGCTGCCGCTTGTGGCCTATATGGACGCACATCCCGAGGTGGCTGGATGCCAGCCCAAGCTGCTGAGCTGGAGGCAGAAGGAAGACTTCGAATACGCCGGTGCAGCGGGTGGTTTCATCGACCGATACGGATACCCCTTCTGCCGCGGACGCATATTGGGGGTGGTGGAGACAGACCACGGGCAGTATGACACGGTGTCTCCTGTGTTTTGGGCTACGGGAGCGGCTTTGTTTATTCGCTTGAAAGATTATCTTGAAGCCGGTGGGTTGGACGGACGTTTCTTTGCCCACATGGAAGAAATAGACTTGTGTTGGCGTTTGCGGGCGCGAGGTAGGCTGTTGGTGTGTGTGCCTCAGAGTGTGGTCTATCACGTGGGGGCTGCCACGCTGAAGAAAGAAGACCCGCGCAAGACGTTTCTCAATTTCCGCAACAATCTGCTGATGCTCTATAAGAACCTCCCGTCGCGAGAACTGTATTCGGTGATGCTGGTGCGTACGCTGCTCGACTATGTGGCTGCGGTCAGCTTCCTGTTGAAGGGACATTTCGCCAATGCGGCTGCCGTGCTCCGTGCGCGGGCGGCCTATCATGCTCTTCGGTCGTCGTACAAGGCTGTTCGTCGGGAGAATATGGAGAAAGCCACGCTGACCTCTATCCCCGAACGCATGGGGAGCAGCATTCTGTTTCTGTTCTATGGACGCCGGAAGAGGACTTTCTCGGACTTGTTCTGAGCGGGGGAAAGGTGGAATAGGTTCCGTGGAAGCCATCCCACCTATCTTTTTCGACAGAAATTTTTCGGATTTCTGCTGACAAGGAATAGCCTTACAGACTTCCCAATATGACTCGGTTGGCCCTATCTACCATCGATGTGTCCAGCGACGACAGGTAAATCCGGGTGGTCATCTCCGAATCATGTCCCAAGCTCTCGGATATTACCGAAAGCGGGATGTTCTTGTTGCGGGCGATGCTGGCCCAGCTGTGGCGGGCTACATACATGGTGAGCGGGATGTTTAGCCCTATTTTCTCGCCCAATAGCTTCAGCTTCCGGTTGGTGCAGGTGCAGGACGAGAGGTACTGTTGCCTTTCGTCGTCTCCTACATTTTTGATGATGGGCA
>JAUNJD010000235.1 GCA_030523205.1 Bacteroides sp. | reverse complement strand
GCTGATTATCATTGTGCGCTATATGATGGCGCAAAAAAGTGATGAAGTCAGGAAAAGTATCAAAGTGTAGGTTTGTAGGAAGCTTTTATTTATTTTTGTCTCAAAACAAAAAAATGTGCAAATATATGAAAATGTTCAGGACGTTGTTCATACTCTTATGTCTGTTGCCTCAGCTGGGCTGGGGAGCCGATGAAGACAGTGAATTATCCTTGTTGCGTCAGAAAGCAGCTGTGCAGAAAGACGTGAAAGGATATTCGGCCGTCTGTGAATATTTGTCAAACATAGAACTGCATCCCGACTTGCTCCTGCTGTATGCCGATTCCATTTATCAGTTGGCCATGCAGGAGAATAAAGCCGCCTATTTCATGGAGTGTTACCGATGGAGAGGAGAGGCCTACTTCATACAGGGAGATTTCACCAACGGAGCTTACTGGTATCGCAAGACATTGGCATTGGCCGAACGGGACAAGCGGCTGGAAGATGCCGTGACTTGCTGTGCCAATATGGGATATTACTTCAACGTTGCGGCTCAGTACGATTCGGCCCGCTATTACCTCAAGCGTGGCATCGACATGACGGAGACTGTTCCGTCGCAGTCGGCTCAATATCGGAATATGCTGACTAACTATGCCAGTTCATTCTTGTTCGAAGGGAAGACCGATTCGGCCTTGGTCTATGCGCTTCGGGCGGAGAAACGCTCGTTGGCCGACAAAGATACGGCCATGTGGATTGAGAACTTGAATCAGCTGGGTACCATCTATCGCCGGAAGAAGTCGATGGACGAGTGCGTCGAGAATTTCAAGAAGGCCCTCAGCCTGTGCGAGGCTCAGGGGAACTTCAGGACGGCCACCTATATCTATGGGAACATAGCGACCGTCTATGGCGAATGGAAGCGGCCTGCCGATGCCATACCTTTTTCTCAGAAGGCACTGGAGTATGCCTTGAAGTATGGCACTCCGCAGATGATAGGCATCTTCTATGTAAACCTTGGTGCCATACAAATCAGTATGCCCGAGAAGAAGCGTGAAGCCATTGCAACCCTGCAAAAGGCCATCCCCGTGCTGGAGAGCGTGAACAACAAGCGGCGCCTGTGCGAGGCCTACAATCACCTGACCAATGCTTACCTCTATCTGGAGCAAGCCGACAGTGCCATGTACTATTTGCATAAATTGGAGGCATTGTCCGGTGAACTAAAAACGGATGTGGAGCGTTATCGTTATCATCAGGCAAGGGCCCAGTTGTTGCAGTATCGGGAGGACTATGCGGGGGCTGTGCAAAGCTACCGCCATCTGACGGATATGCTGGAGGCGGGCTACCGCGACTCCAAGGATTATGAGCATTACCTGCACTTGTCCGAGTGCTATCATGCCTTGCACTGCGACGGGCTTGCCTACGATAATCTGTACGAGGCGTATGCCATTCGCGATTCGGCCTTCTATCACGAATATACCGAGCAGTTGTCCGACTTCTCCGTGAAGTATCAGACGCAGGAGAAGGAACTGGAGATTGCCCGCCTGCGGCAGAGCGAACTGGAGCGCGAAGAGTTGCTTCTGCGCAACCGTGTCGGTTGGGGCGGTACGGGTGCTGCTTTGCTGATTGTGATATTGGTGTTCCTCTACATCCGCCAGCGTCAGAAGGTGAAGTTGGCTCGCCTGGCACAGTCCGTGGGCGAGAAGGAACGCCAATTCCTGGTGTTGCAGAAGGAAACGGAGCAGCGCCTGACCCAAAAGTACATCGACGGTCTGGAGAGCGAACGCGAGCGGATGGCCACCGAGCTGCACGACGACGTGTGCAACAGCCTGCTGGCCTTCGAGATGAACTTCCGTTCGATGACCGAAGAAGGCTGCACGCCGGCCATGAATGAGCAATTGACGCAGCTGAGCAATACCCGCGAACGCCTGCGCAATATGTCGCACGAGCTGATGCCGCCGGCCTTCCAGTATGCCACCATCGACGAGATGCTGTCGGACTACCTGAGCCATTTGGCCCTGCCTAAAGGCTTGAAGTTGGAATACCATGCCACGGAGCTTATCGACTGGAAGCGCATACCGCAGAATGTAGGCTTTGAATTCTACCGCATCGCGCAAGAGGCGGTGGCCAATGCCGTGAAGTATGCAGAGGCCCGCCATATCCGGGTGGAGCTGCTGTGGGACAAACATATACTGTCTTTGACCGTACGTGATGATGGCAAAGGCTTTGACATGAGCAAAAAGAAGAAAGGAATCGGGTTGCGGACCATCGTGCAACGGGCCGACGCCATTGGCGCTACGGTAGATTGCCAAACCGCACCCGGTGCAGGGGTGGATTTGAAAGTTACGGTTAATGTGGACTATGAATATGGATAAAAGGGTAAAAGCAGAGATTTTAGTTGTAGATGACCACAGCTTGGTTCTGGAGGGCATCTGTAAGGTTGTGAACAAGATGTCCGAAGTCGTGGTGGCCGATGCGGTCACCTCAGGCTTGAAAGCCTCCGAGCTGATAGCCAAGCGTGACTACGACATCTACATATTGGACGTGAGCATTCCCGATATGTCGGGATTCGACTTGATTGCGCAGATTCGCGAACTGAACGAGAATGCGCGGATTATTGTGAATACCATGCACGAAGAAGTATGGACGGTGAACAGGTTGGCGCAAAGCGGAGTGAACGCCGTGGTGCTGAAGGCGTCGGCCTCGACGGAATTGGTGGAGGCTGTGCGGAGCGTGCTGAAGGGCGAGCCTTATACCTGTGCCCGCTTTGCTTCCATCAGTCAGAAGCTGAACCGCAATTCGTCGGAGTTGCTGCCCCGAGATGTGCCTACCAAGCGCGAATGCGATGTGCTTCAGGCGCTAGGAAAGGGCCTGAATACGCACGAAATAGCTAATTTATTGCAAATTTCAGAAAATACTGTCGAAACTTTTCGGAAAAGGTTGATGGCCAAATTTGGGGCCAAGAATGCGATAGATCTAGTGGTAAAGGCTGTTTCCAAGGGATGGATTACATTGGAGTAAGTCCGTAAAAATGAACGTGTAACGGTTTCCCGTGATTTTTTTATAAAATCAAACTCTTATCTTTGTCCTGTAATTGAAATTTTGCCTCATGCATAGCATGGGCAGTATGGACAATTTGTATATCGTGATGATATAGTCAATTCTATTAACTGGTTTTATGAGGACAAGGCGCAACGTGAAGTTGCGCCTTTTTCGTTTGTGCCGGTCGGTGTTTCCTGCGGCTTGCCAGTTTATCCCTCGATGTTCTGAATCTCCACTTCCTTCACTTTGCGGAAGAGGTCGGAGGCAAAGATGAAGTTGTTCAGCCGTTCGTTGGTGGAGGTGAATATGTCGTCCTTGCTGCCTTCCCATTCTTTGTGTCCCTCGTATATATAGATGATTTTCTCGCCGATGCCCATCACGGAGTTCATGTCGTGGGTGTTGATGAGGGTTGTCATGTTGTACTCGCGGGTGATGCCCTGTATCAGGTCGTCGATGACGAGCGATGTCTTGGGGTCCAGACCCGAGTTGGGTTCGTCGCAGAACAGGTATTGCGGGTTCAGCGCGATGGCGCGGGCGATGGCTACACGTTTCTGCATACCGCCGCTTATCTCGCCCGGATATTTGTCTTTGGCTTCGGTCAGGTTGACGCGGTCCAGGCAGAACATGGCACGCCGTGTGCGGTCGCGCAGGGTGTCGTTGCTGAACATATTCAGCGGGAACATCACGTTGTCCAGCACGGTCATTGAGTCGAACAGGGCTGCGCTTTGGAATATCATCCCCATCTCTCGGCGCAAGGCTTTCTTCTCCTTCTTGCCCATGACGAGGAAGTCGCGGTTGTCGTACAGCAGTTCACCGCTGTTGGGGGTGAGCAGTCCTACGATGCACTTCATCAGTACCGTCTTACCCGAGCCGCTTTGCCCGATGATAAGGTTGGTCTTTCCGTTCTCGAAGGTGGCGTTGATGTCTTTCAGCACCTCTTTCCCTTCGAACGACTTGCAGAGTCCTTTCAGTTCTATCATTTTGAGTTCTTGAGTTTTTAAGTTTAAATCTTATCCCATCAGCAGCTGGGTCAGTATGAGGTCGGCAAACAGGATGAGCACGCTGCTGCACACCACCGAGTCGGTGGATGCCTTGCCCACCTCGATGGAGCCACCCTCTACCGTGTAGCCGAAGAAGGCCGATACGCTGGCGATGATGAAGGCAAAGAAGAGCGACTTGATGATGCCGCACCAGATGTACCATTCCACAAACATATATTGCAGACCGTATTCCAAGTCGACGGCCGACATGGTGCCGTTGAACCAGCAGGTGCAGAAGGCACCGATGACCCCCGCAAAGATGCTGAACGTCACCATGAGCGGTATGGTGGTGACCAATGCCATGATTTTTGGCAATATCAGGTAGTTGGCCGAGTTGATGCCCATGATTTCGAGGGCGTCAATCTGCTGGGTGACGCGCATCGTCCCCAGCTCGGAGGCGATGTTCGACCCTACCTTTCCGGCCAGAATCAGACACATGATGGACGAGGAGAACTCCAGCAGCATGATTTCGCGGGTGACGTAGCCCACCGTCCAGCGCGGCATGAAGGGGCTTTCGATGTTCAGCTTGATTTGGATGGTGATGACGGCTCCGATGAAGAAGGATATCAGCAGTACGATGCCTATGGAGTTCACTCCCAGCTTCTCCATCTCGTCCAGATATTGGCGGAGCGACATCCTGATTCGTTCCGGACGGGCAAAGGTACGCCCCATCAGGAGGATGTATTTGCCTACGGTTCTGAGTGCTTTGATCATGACTTATAAGTATTTGTCTGCAAATGTACGGCTTTTCAGCTTATTTTTGCTACATTTGCGGCAAAATAACGCTGATATGGAAGAAAGCAAGATGGTACTTCGGACGGAAGATTTGGTCAAAAAGTACGGTAAACGTACGGTGGTGAGCCACGTGTCGTTCGACGTGAAGCAAGGAGAAATCGTAGGACTGCTGGGGCCGAACGGTGCCGGCAAGACCACATCGTTCTATATGACCGTAGGGCTGATAACCCCCAATGAGGGACGTATCTTCCTGGACGACTTGGATATAACGAAGTATCCTGTGTATAAACGTGCGCAGACCGGCATCGGCTATCTGGCGCAGGAAGCCTCCGTGTTCCGGCAGATGAGCGTGGAGGACAACATCACCTCGGTGCTTGAGATGACCAACAAACCGCTGGACTATCAGAAGGAGAAGCTCGAAAGCCTGATTGCCGAGTTCCGCCTCCAGAAGGTGCGCAAGAACAAGGGTAACCAGCTTTCCGGTGGCGAGCGTCGCCGCACGGAGATTGCCCGTTGCCTGGCCATCGACCCCAAGTTCATCATGCTCGACGAACCCTTTGCCGGCGTTGACCCCATTGCTGTGGAAGACATTCAGCAGATTGTGTGGAAGCTGAAGGACAAGAACATCGGCATCCTCATCACCGACCACAACGTGCAGGAGACGCTGAGCATCACGAGCCGTGCCTACCTGCTGTTCGAGGGCAAGATTCTGTTTCAGGGAACGCCCGAAGAACTGGCCGAAAACCAGATTGTGCGCGAGAAATACCTCAGCAACAGCTTCGTGTTGCGCCGCAAGGACTTCATGGTGTAAGGGTCGCTTTGGGGTGAAAAAGAAATGTAAAGCGTCCTCCTTTTTTACTATCAGAAAATGATTTGTAGGGCTTTTGTAATTGCCTGATTATCAGCGGCTGTAGAATGAGCCTACCTCAGTCGTATTCTTAGCCTATCTCAGTCGTATAGTTAGG
>JAUNJD010000234.1 GCA_030523205.1 Bacteroides sp. | reverse complement strand
TGAAGAATTTATAAAAAGGATGAACAATGAATGCTATGCCGCCATCGACATCGGCTCCAACGCCGTGCGGCTTATGATTAAAAAGGTAAAGGATAACGAGAATCTGGTGAACAAACGACTTTCCAAGGCATTGCTGCTGCGGGTGCCTCTGCGTTTGGGATTCGATGTGTTTTCGCTGGGCGAGGTGTCGGAAGGGAAGGCCATCAAACTGCGCCGACTGATGAAGGCCTTCCGCCAGCTGATGAAGATATACGAAGTGACCGACTATCGGGCGTGCGCCACCTCGGCCATGCGCGATGCCAAGAACGGGAAAGGCATCATCAAGAAGATTCTGAAAGATACGGGCATCAACATCGAAGTGATTGACGGTCAGGAGGAAGCCCGCATGATTTACAACAATCACATCGAGTGCCTGGAAGACCGCACGGGCAACTACATCTACGTGGACGTAGGCGGTGGCAGCACGGAGATAAACCTGCTGACCAACGGCGAACTGGTGCAGTCGCTCTCGTACAACATCGGCACCGTGCGCATACTGAGCGGAGCCGTGAAGGACGAAACCTGGACGCAGATGAAGGACGACTTGGCACGACTGACGGCCGACTTCCAAGGCATCAACATCATCGGGTCGGGCGGAAACATCAACAAGCTCTACCGCTTGGCCGACAAGAAGGACAAGAAGAAGCTGCGGATGCCCATCGTCTCGCTGCAAGCCATCTACGAAGAGCTGAAGCCGCTTACGCCCGAACAGCGCATGACGGAATTCAATCTGAAGGCCGACCGTGCGGACGTTATTGTGCCTGCCGCCGAAATCTTCCTGACCATTGCCGAGATAGTGAAGGCGGAGTACGTGCATGTGCCTGTTATCGGCTTGGCAGACGGCATCATCGACAATCTGTATGCCAAGAGCCTGACGGCGGAAGAGAAGAAGTAGAATAGGGGAGATTGCCCGAAAGACAATAAAGCATACTAGGTATTTATAGGCACGGATTACGCGGATTTCAGCTTCGCCGACCTTCGGTTCGCGGAGAAATTCATCAAAAAAACGGCGTTTATCCGTGTAGTCCGTGCCTCAAAGAAAGCGCATCGCAAGTTCTCCGTACAACCTCGTGGAGCAACAGAAGAAAAAATAAATCGGAAAAATACGCAGAATACCCAACTTTTTTAGTACATTTGTACCCAAATTTTCTGACGAATGAAAATTAAGGAAATAGTAAGTGCCCTTGAACGGTTCGCGCCTCTGCCATTGCAAGACGGATTTGATAATGCCGGCCTGCAAATCGGATTGACAGATGCGGAAGCAACAGGGGCTTTGTTGTGTCTTGACGTTAACGAAGCTGTGCTGGACGAAGCCATCGCCTTGGGCTACAACCTGGTGATAGCGCATCATCCGCTCCTCTTCAAAGGCGTGAAATCCATTACGGGAAAAGACTATATCGAACGCTGCATCTTGAAAGCCATCAAGAACGACATTGTGATATATGCCGCCCATACCAATCTGGACAATGCCTTGGGGGGAGTGAACTTCAAGATGGCCGAGAAAATCGGGTTGAAGAATGTACGTGTGCTGGCTCCTCAGGAGAATGCCCTGATGAAGCTGGTGACCTTTGTGCCGACGGATCATGCCGAAGCCGTGCGGAAAGCGTTGTTTGCGGCAGGATGCGGATGCATAGGCAACTACGATTCGTGCAGCTACAATCTGGAAGGAGAGGGGACTTTCCGCGCCAAAGAGAATGCGCATCCGTATTGTGGCGAAATAGGAAAGCTACACGCAGAGAAAGAGGTGCGCATCGAGACCGTGCTGCCGGCTCATCGGAAGCGGGAAGTGGTGAAAGCCTTGCTGTCGGCTCACCCCTACGAAGAACCCGTATATGACCTCTACGCCATACAGAACGAATGGATGCAGGCCGGATCGGGAATCATAGGAGAGCTGGAAACGCCCGAAACCGAATCGGAATTCCTGAAGCGCATCAAGAAGACATTCGAGGTGGGCTGCGTGAAGCACAACAAACTGACAGGACGCGAGATACAGACCGTGGCTTTGTGTGGCGGTGCAGGAGCCTTCCTGATGCCGCTGGCCATACGCAACCATGCGGATGTGTTCATCACGGGCGAAATCAGATACCACGAGTATTTCGGACATGAATCCGACATCCTGCTGGCTGAGATAGGGCACTACGAAAGCGAACAATATACGAAAGAAATATTATATACAATAATCCGGGAAGCGTTCCCTTACTTTGAGCTGCAAATAAGCAAAGTAAACACGAATCCCATAAAATATTTGTAGGAAAAATGGCTAAAGAAGCAAAAAAAGATCCCCAAGAATTGACGGTTGAACAAAAGCTGAAAACGTTGTATCAACTTCAGACTACCCTGTCTAAGATTGATGAAATCAAGACGTTGCGCGGAGAATTGCCGTTGGAAGTACAAGACCTGGAAGACGAGATTGCCGGTCTGAGCACACGTATTGAAAGAATTAAGTCGGAAGTAGCCGAACTGAAGACTTCCATCGCCGGAAAGAAGGTGGAAATTGAAGCAGCCAAGGCTTCTGTCGCCAAATATAAAGACCAACAAGAAAACGTTCGCAACAACCGCGAATACGATTTCCTGAGCAAGGAAATCGAATTCCAGACACTGGAAATCGAGCTTTGCGAGAAGCGTATCCGGGAGTTCACTGCACAGGAGCAGGAACGTTCGGAAGAGGTTGCCAAGAGTACAGCTGCCTTGGAGGAACGCGAAAAGGACTTGGAAGTGAAGAAGAACGAACTGGACGAAATCGTTTCGGAAACCAAGCAGGAAGAAGAAAGACTGAGAGAAAAGTCGAAAGACCTGGAAACGAAAATCGAACCGCGTCTGCTTCAGTCGTTCAAGCGCATCCGCAAGAATTCGCGCAATGGTCTGGGCATCGTTTACGTGCAGCGTGATGCGTGTGGAGGTTGCTTCAACAAGATTCCGCCTCAGAGACAACTGGACATCCGTTCGCGCAAGAAAGTCATCGTCTGCGAATATTGCGGCCGCATCATGATAGACCCTGAATTGGCAGGTGTAACCCTCGAACACAAAGAAGAGGTGAAGGAAAAGCCGACAAGAAGCAGAAGAAAAGCTGCCGAAGCGGAATAAAACAGCAATTTGTACAAAACAATCAAATAGGAGGGAAAGAGCCTGTGTATCATCTTTGCATGACACAGGCTTTCTTTTTTTCTCAGGCTTGCAATGCGTCAAAAAAAAGATAGGCGTGTGTTATAATAAGTCTTGATAGTCGGGAATATCCTTCAAAAAAGTATAGCTGTTCCGCTCATAATCCATTCGGCAGCAATAGTGCTGCAATCCATTGCTAACCACCAGATAGTCAACGCGCAGAACAATGTTGTAGCGGGTAATCTGGTCGAAAACCTTTTGCGTAATCTCCACATCCGGAGCCTTGTATTCGACAATCATCTTTGCCGTAAGGTCGCGTTTGTACAGCACCGTGTCGCATCGCTTCTTCGTGCCATTCAGATGCAACTGAACCTCGTTGGCCATCAGTGCCTGCGGATAGCCTTTGTGGGCAAAAAGGTAGTGAACAAAGTGCTGGCGCACCCATTCCTCGGGCGTCAGAGCGACATAACGGCGGCGTATCACATCGAAAATAACATTTTTTCCATTCCTTGTCGCTATTTTAGCATCGAATGTTGGTAAGTTTAACGATAACATTTACTATTTTTGTAAGTTAAATAATGGTTTCCTATTATACGGAACACAAATTTAATGAATTCTCATGAAAACAAAAGAAGAAATCGTGGCCAATTGGCTGCCTCGCTACACAAAACGAAATCTGGAAGACTTTGGAGAGTATATTCTGTTGACCAACTTCAACAAATACGTAGAGATATTTGCCGAGAAATTCAATGTTCCCATTCTGGGCAGAGATGCCAATATGATATCGGCCAGCGCAGAAGGAATAACAATCATCAACTTCGGTATGGGAAGCCCCAATGCGGCTATCATCATGGACCTGCTGAGTGCCATCCATCCGAAAGCCTGCCTGTTTCTGGGAAAATGCGGAGGAATAGACCGCAAAAACAAGATAGGGGACCTTATCCTTCCCATAGCCGCCATCCGCGGAGAAGGTACCTCCAATGACTATTTCCCTCCGGAAGTACCTTCGCTGCCGGCATTTATGCTGCAACGAGCCGTGTCTTCTGCCATCCGCGACCACGGACGCGACTATTGGACAGGAACGGTATATACCACCAACCGACGCATCTGGGAGCATGACGACAGCTTCAAGGAATACCTCAAGAAGACTCGTGCCATGGCTGTCGATATGGAGACCGCCACCTTGTTCAGCTGCGGCTTTGCCAATCATATTCCCACCGGAGCCTTGTTGTTGGTCTCCGACCAGCCCATGATTCCCGAAGGTGTAAAGACCGACAAAAGCGACAATGCCGTAACCCAAAACTATGTGGCCGGCCATGTGGAAATCGGCATTGAGTCATTGCGCATGATTATCGATGAAAAGAAAACCGTGAAACACCTGAAATTTGATTGGTAAACCCATAGAAAAGATACCAATAACCCAAAGAAATACCAATAACACCAGCAGCCCATGGCCAAACAAGAATTAACGTGCGACGATATCCTGAAGGAACTGCGTGCCAAGCAATATCGCCCCATCTACTACCTGATGGGAGAAGAATCTTACTATATTGATGTCATAGCCGACTACATCACCGACAATGTGCTCACCGACACGGAAAAGGAATTCAACCTGACCGTAGTGTATGGTGCCGATGTAGATATAGCTACCGTCATCAATGCCGCCAAGCGCTATCCCATGATGTCCGAGCATCAGGTAGTGGTGGTGAAGGAAGCGCAATCCATCCGCAACATGGAAGAACTGTCCTATTACCTCCAAAAGCCTTTGAAATCTACCATCCTTGTTATATGCCATAAGCATGGAGTGCTGGACAGAAGAAAAAAGCTGGCTGCCGAAATTGAAAAAACGGGTATTCTGTTCGAATCGAAGAAGGTAAAGGATGCTCAATTGCCGGCATTCATCACCTCGTACATGAAGCGAAAAGGGGTAGATATGGAACCCAAAGCAACCTCTATGCTGGCCGACTTTGTAGGGACCGACCTCAGCCGCCTGACCGGAGAATTGGAGAAATTAATCATTACACTTCCTAAAGGTCAGATGCGCGTTACACCCGAACAGATAGAACACAATATAGGAATAAGCAAAGACTACAATAATTTCGAACTTCGGAGTGCTTTGGTTGAAAAAGATGTCCTGAAAGCTAATAAAATAATAAAATATTTTGAGGAAAATCCAAAAACAAACCCTCTTCAGATGACTTTATCTTTACTTTTCGGATTCTATTCCAACTTGATGTTGGCTTATTATGCACCCGAAAAGTCCGAACAGGGTATTGCCACGTTCCTAGGACTGAAAACTCCCTGGCAAGCCCGTGAATACTTGACAGCCATGAGGCGTTATAGCGGCGTAAAGACTATGCAGATTATTGGTGAAATAAGATATACCGATGCCAAGTCAAAAGGAGTGGGCAACACTTCCTTGAGCGATGGCGATTTGCTCCGCGAACTGGTCTTCAAAATACTTCATTGATTTCTTTCTCTACCATGTACTGATTTTCTTTCTCTACCTTATATATTGATTTTCTTCTCTATCATATAATATATAAGGTATACATATGGAGGATAGGCCTACATCGGTTGCACCAAGGATTATTTTTTAATCCTTGGCAATGAAAAAAGCAGTCGTCCTCTTTGATTTTTCTATTTAAATTTTAATTATTTC
>JAUNJD010000019.1 GCA_030523205.1 Bacteroides sp. | reverse complement strand
ACAAACTAAAAACTTACAAACTCTAATTATATGGCAAAGAAAGACGAATTTAACTTTGAAAACGAGAGCACTCCGACGGCATCCAGCGAGAAGCTTAAAGCCTTGCAAGCTGCCATGGACAAGATAGAGAAGAGCTTCGGCAAAGGCTCCATCATGAAGATGGGCGGTGACAACATCGAGCAGATTGAGGTCATCCCCACCGGTTCCATCGGACTGAACGTAGCTCTGGGTGTAGGTGGTTATCCGCGCGGACGTATCATCGAAATCTACGGTCCCGAATCTTCAGGTAAAACAACACTGGCCATCCACGCCATCGCCGAGGCACAAAAGACAGGGGGCATCGCCGCCTTCATCGACGCCGAACACGCCTTCGACCGCTTCTACGCCGCCAAGCTCGGTGTGGATATTGACAACCTGCTGATTTCGCAACCCGACAACGGTGAGCAGGCATTGGAGATTGCCGACCAACTGATTCACTCTTCGGCCATCGACATCATCGTGATAGACTCCGTAGCCGCCTTGACTCCCAAAGCCGAGATTGAAGGCGACATGGGCGACAACAAGGTGGGTCTGCAAGCCCGACTGATGTCACAAGCTCTACGCAAGCTGACTTCCGCCATCAGCAAGACGCGCACCACTTGCATCTTCATCAATCAGCTGCGCGAGAAGATTGGCGTGATGTTTGGCAATCCGGAAACGACCACGGGTGGTAATGCCTTGAAGTTCTATGCTTCCGTGCGCATCGACATCCGTCCGGGACAGGCCATCAAGAACGGCGACGAGGTGATAGGCAAGCAGACTAAAGTAAAGGTTGTGAAGAACAAAGTGGCACCTCCCTTCCGCAAGGCAGAATTCGACATCATGTTTGGTGAGGGCATCTCGCGGGCCGGTGAGATTATCGACCTGGGCTCCGACTTGGGCATCATCAAGAAGAGTGGTTCGTGGTTCAGCTACAACGACACCAAGCTGGCTCAAGGACGTGATGCCGCCAAGCAGGTGATTCTGGACAATCCCGAATTGGCAGAAGAGCTGGAAGGACTGATTTTTGCAGAATTGCAGAAAGAGAAATAAAAGCCTATCGACCAATACAACAGGAGGGCGTACCTTAATGATTCTTTCATTAGCGTACGCCCTCCCTTTATACCATCATAGGTTCTTCAACCGTTCTTCCAGTTTATTCATTCCCCTCTCAAATCGTTTCCATGTGTCTGCATCCATCCATTCCCTCAGGCACTTATCATCTCTCAGGTCGATGATTCCGTCCAAACTGTTCCACACACCTTTTTTGAGGTCATCTACATATTGCGTCCAGTCCTTGCCACGCAAGGCATCAATGGCAGCCAGAGCGTTTTCGGGTATCAGTAAGTTGTCGGGACATTCTATCCAATTGCTACTCTGGAACATGATGATATTCTGAATGTCTTTCTGGGTCATTTCTCCTTCCAGATAGACAAACTTCAGCGTGGCGGCACCATCTACAATCATTATCAGTTCCTTCACCTTGTCCCCTTTGCGATAAGCATAGAACTCCGAACTGGAGGTCGTCCCCTTCTGCTTCATCAGCAGTTCGTACTTCGAAGCACTCACCAACGAACGGATGTCCTTCCGCATATCCTTCTTCACACCGGCATCCATCGTAGTAAGGACCTGTACGGAGTTCAACTGTCCGGACAGATGGCCGATGCTTATATCGTTCGTAAACAGGTTCTTGCTCATTTCAATCATAGCCTTGGAGATATACACAGACTTCACTCCTTTCTGGTCGTTGTACTTGTTGAACAACTCGTGCTGGGCATGACACAGCCCCGGCAATGCCACCCATAAAGCCAATAATATGATTCTAACAGCTTTCATAATACAGATATGTTATCTTTTTATTTCGTTTCTTATTTCCTGATTGATGTGGGCCATGTCCTGCTGTGTTTCCTTCATCTGCTCGATGCCCGCATTCAGATTGGCAGACATTTCTATCAGTGTGGCCTGCAATGCCCGATAGGCATCTTCCGGATTGGTGAACGTGTCTTGCGGAGTAGGAGGACAGGCTTTTGTCCCGAAGTTGGCAATGCCATACGCCATGCCTATCAGCAGCAGCACGGTAGCGGCGATGCCCCCTATCCAGCGCCAATTGCGCTTCGCCCGGTTGCGGCGGAAGAAGCGTTGTTCTTCCTCGGCTTTCGCGTCAATCATACGGTTCAGTCGGTCTGCCAAACCCACGGGAACGTCTTCGGCCTCGGTATCACTTCCGCGAAGAGCCAAAACGATTCTCCGGTCGGCCTGCAAATGTTCGGGCACCTCTCCTGTGCGGAAAGCGTCCTCCAGCCATTTTTCCTCGCTCTCGATGGCAGTGCCTTCGTAAAACTTGACGAGCAGCTTTTCAATTTCTTCGACTTTCATAATTACTCCATTTATTAAATTCCTCACGTATCTTCTTCCGGGCACGCGACAGCAGCACGCGGATATTCACCGCCTTCAGTCCCGTGACCCGCTCTATTTCTTCGTAGGAGCATCCCTTGACGTCGTGCAAGGTCACAACCTGCTGTTGTTGCAGAGGCAGGCGGCTGATGATGCGCTTCACCTCGCGCACATCTTCCTTCGTCTCCAGATGGTCGGCCGACTGTACATCCTGCACATTGTCCAGCTCCACGGTCTGCTTGCTCAGCGTATACTTTCCCGAACGAAGCAGGTCGAAGCACATATTCTTGACCAGCGCGACGCAGAATGCCTCGGGATTGCAGATGAGCGCCAATCCGTCCCGCTTGTCCCATAGCTTCAGATAAGCCTCTTGCACCACGTCTTCCGCATCGGCCGCATCTTCCAGCAGCCTAAAGGCTACGCTGTACAGCTTGCGGTGATAGGGCAAAAACTCTTTCTTAAAACTTTCAGCATCCATGAATCTTGCATCGTTGATATATGTTTCTACTGCCTAGACGTAACGGGATGGATTTTTGTTACAAAGAAAAGAAATAAAATGGAAGAAAAAAATGCGGTCGACAGATAATTGATAAATCAACAACGAAAGGGAAGCTCGTCATGGATTCTCAGACAAGCTTCCCTTCGGAAAAAACAAAGGTTGGTCAATAGTATTTTTTCGGCCTTCGACCTATCAGAACCAATAGATGTAGGCCAATGTGCTCAGGCTGATGACTATCCACAGCAGGATGCCTTGCACCAAGGGCTTGATGCCTACGGCCTTCAGCACGTCGCGCGACAGGGAAGCACCGATGAAGAACAGCGTGATGGTCAGCGTCTTGCGGGCCAGCGAGTTGATGCCGGCACCAATCATGGCACCCGTCTCAGTGGTGCTGAGCACGTAGGTATTGAAAATCATGGCCAAGACGAAGAAGAAGATGAACCAAGGTATGCTGATCTTCTGTCCTTTGTTCTTGAAGATAATCGAAGTAGCGAATGCCAACGGAATTATCCACAGGGCACGGGTCAGCTTGATGGTAGTGGCTATCTTCAGCGCCTCTTCGCCATAAGCGGCACCGGCACCTACCACCGAACTGGTATCGTGAATGGCAATGGCTGCCCACGTGCCAAACTCCTGCTGACTCATGTTGAGCGCATGGCCGATGACGGGGAAGATGAAAAGAGCGATGGCATTCAGGATGAAGATGGTGCCCAACGCCACCGACATTTCGCTGTCCTTGGCCTTCAGCACAGGACCTACCGCAGCAATGGCACTACCACCACAGATGGCCGTTCCGGAGCTGATGAGGTAAGAGGTATCGCGGTCAACCTTCAGCATCTTACGGCCGATGAACCAACCGATGAGCAGAGTGCCTATCACCGAGATGACCGTAAACGACATTCCCTCCTTGCCCGATGCCAACGAAGCATGAAGGTTCATGCCGAAGCCCAAACCAACCACGGAATATTGCAGCAGATACTTGGAGACTTTTTTGTTGAATTTCGGATAAGCCTGACCAAACACCAGCGCAAAAGCCAGTCCCAAGAACAATGCCACCGGAGGGGTTACCCACGAAGCATAAGCGTGCATACCGGGAACGTAGTCCAGCAGCAGGAAGAGGGCCAAGATAACAAGAAGTGATACATAGACGGGCTTGCTAAAGCCGTGCAGAGAGGTCTCGTTCGTACCTTTCACCTTTGATTGATTTGAGTTCATATTCTTCATTTTTAATACGTTGATATTCTTTTTTCTTTTGCTTTCGCACTGCAAAGGTAAGTCGCTTTTCCGATTCTTGCCAATCGTATATTTTTATTGCCTATAACTTTTGGTTATAAGCTTCTTTTTCTCCCGATATTTCACTTACTTTGTAGGACAAAGAAATCGGGGACGCCGCGGCAGCGCGTGTGCCCCAAGAAACAGCAATATATGGACAAGCAGAAAATCGCATTGGTGCTCTCCATGGGCGGTGCCCGCGGAATAGCACATATCGGAGTCATCGAAGAACTGATAGCCCACGGCTACGAGATAACATCCATCGTAGGCAGCTCCATGGGGGCCATGGTAGGTGCCATGTACGCCACCAACCGTCTGGAGGAATGCAAACAGTGGCTATGTACCTGGGACAAACGCAAGCTGTGGCAACTGGCCGACCTCTCCCTCAGTCGCGACGGGCTGGTGAAGGGCGACCGATTCATCAAGGAGCTGAAGCAGATTATCCCCGACACGCACATCGAAGACCTGCCGATGCCCTACGCAGCCCTGGCTACCGACATCGCACACGAATGCGAAGTGAAGTTCGACCACGGCAGCCTGTTCGATGCCATCCGTGCTTCCATCTCCATACCTATGGTGTTCCGCCCTTTCCGTAAGGACGACATGATATTGGTGGATGGCGGCATACTGAATCCCCTCCCCTTGAACCATGCCATACGCACGGAAGGCGACCTGCTGATAGCGGTAGATGTCAACGCCTCCATCGAGAGCGGCAAGAAGAAACGAATGTCGCCCTACCAGCAGCTCACCCTATCGTCGCGCCTGATGATGCAGCAGATAGCCCGCCACGATATAGAACGCCACCGACCCGACCTGCTGATACAGATGTCCGGCAACGACTACGACATGATGGAGTTCTACCGTGCCGCCCCCATCATAGAAAGCGGAAGGCTGGCGGCACGAAAGGCACTGGAGCTATTCCAACGGACATAGCCGTCAACCGGAACACATCCTCCACTCATCCCATTTCAGTCGCTTGGCGATAGGTGAAAACATGACTTAGTACAGATGTCACGACAAAGGGAGCAGGAAGGATGCATTAAAGATACTTTTCAGAAAATAAAATGTTTGCAACTAAAAGGTATCAATACTTTGTATACCTTTGTATTATCAAACACAATATCCGGCCTGTCCATTGTCGGCAATCCGGCAGACAGACCCAGAAACACACCCTTTTGCCGAAGTCTATTTCCTCTCCTTGCAACGGGCGGAAAAGAGAAAGAAGCAGAAGTCGCATCACTAAAAAAATGAAGAATATGAAGAAGTATTTCATCGGAATGTTGGCATCGGCTATATTGTGTAGCGGATGCGTAACCAGTCGGACGGCATCGGGCGACCCCGGCGCCACATTTGCAGGAGCAGCCATCGGAGGCAACCTGGGAGGTGTCATCGGCGGACTGATAGGCGAAAGCAACGGAGGATGGCGAGGCGGCGACCGCGGCTCGGCCATCGGGACCATTGTGGGCACCATTGCGGGAGCAGCCATCGCCAATGCGGCCACCACTCCCAAGCAGAAGACGTACGATTATCAGGCAGAAAGGCCATCGTGGAATGTTGCACCGTCGGAGGCAGAGCCTATACCGTCGGTGCTCAACGCTGTGAAGATACACAACATCCGCTTCATCGACGACAACCGCAACCATGCCATCAATCCCGGAGAAGACAGCAAGGTTGTCTTCGACATCACCAATGAGGGCAGCCAAACGGCCTACAACATTGTGCCCACGGTGTCGGAAACCACCGGCATGAGGCATCTGGAAATCTCGTCTCCGCTCCTGATTGAACGGCTCGACCCGCAAGACGGCATAAAATATACAGTCAACATCCATGCCGGAGAACGGCTGAAGACCGGAAGCATCAACATACGTATTGCCATTGCAGATGAATATGGCAAGGAATACGACTGGCAGGAATTTACGCTCCCCACCCGCCAAAGGTGAAGCCTCAAGAATGACCATCGGAAAAATCAATGCCCCAATAACTCAAAAACTCAAAAACTTAAAAACTTAAATGGCAGACAATTATCTTGAAAAACAAATGGAGCAGTACGAAGCCCGGAAAGCGGCTTGGGAGAGAGAACGCAAGTATGGGAAGAAGAAAAAACAGTCGGCCAACCGTCCGCAACCCAAGCAGACGGAAGAGTCGAAACAACCGTAACCCCGCCTAGACAATGCTACATCGGTTTTCGTCTTCCATCGCAGGCATCGCACTGCCCAAGCAGTTCACCTACCCCTTCTGCTACACGCCCCATCCGCTCTGCGTGCTGGCAACCGAGGAAGTGCAGCACTACTTGAAGCAACAGGCAGAGTGGCAGGAAGAACTGGAACAGGGAAAGATGTTCGGCGTGCTGGTGGTGCAGACCGAAGAAGGAGAGACGGGCTATTTGGCCGCCTTCTCCGGCATCCTGGCAGGAAAGAACGAACATCCCTTCTTCGTTCCTCCGGTATATGACTTGCTGCAACCGCAGGGATTTTTCAAGATAGAAGAAGAGCAGATTTCGCAAATCAACAGACACATCGAGAAGCTGGAAGCGGAGGAAACCTATCGACAACTGAAAGAACAACTCCGAACCATGCAGCAGGAAGCAGCAACCGAGCTAGAGAATGCCAAACTGCAAATGAAAGCCTCTAAAGCCCAACGGGAAGCACGCCGCCAAGCCGCCCTGCTATCGGCGGAAGCAGCCCTCAGCCCCGAAGAAGAGGCGATGCTGATACGCGAAAGCCAATACCAAAAGGCGGAATACAAACGCATGGAGCGCAATCTAAAAGAACGAATCGCCTCCTTGCAAAGCCAAATCGACCCTTACGAAGCAGAAATCAGTCAATTGAAGCTGGAGAGGAAAGTACGCTCCGCCACCTTGCAGCAGCAGTTGTTTCGACAGTTTGATATGCTGAACGCCCGTGGCGAACGGAAGAACCTCTGCGACATCTTCCTGCAAACCGCCCAAAAGGTTCCACCCGCCGGAGCAGGCGAATGTGCTGCACCCAAGCTGTTGCAACAGGCCTATCTGCATCACTGGAAACCCATTGCCATGGCCGAATTTTGGTGGGGTAACTCTCCTAAAAGCGAAATCCGCCATCACGGACATTACTATCCGGCCTGCAAGGGAAAGTGCGAACCCATCTTGCGCCACATGCTGCAAGGGCTCGATGTAGAGCCGAATCCGTTGCTGCAAGGAAGGAAAGCTACCGAGCAAGCGTTGGAGATAGTTTATGAAGACCCGTGGATTGTCGTCGTCAACAAACCGGCCGGCCTGCTTACGGTGCCCGGTCTGGACGATGCCGCCTCTGCTTACAGCCTGATGAGAAAACGGTATCCTCAGTGGGAAGGTCCCATCATCGTACACCGGCTGGACATGGCCACTTCCGGCCTGCTGGTGCTGGCCAAGACGAAGCAGGCACATCAGCATCTACAAGCCCAGTTTGCCGAACGTCGTATCAAGAAACGCTACATTGCTTTGCTCGACGGTAATGTAGCCCAAGACAGCGGCATCATCGACCTGCCGCTCTGCCTCAACCCGCTGGACCGCCCGCGCCAAGTGGTGGACTACGAACATGGCAAACCGGCCGTCACCCGATACGAGGTGCTGGAGCGCAAGGAGGCGCAGACCCGCATCGCCTTCTACCCGCAGACGGGGCGCACGCATCAGCTACGGGTACATGCCGCCCACCCGCTGGGACTGCACTGCCCCATCATGGGCGACACCTTGTATGGCAAGCCGGCCGACCGCCTCTACCTGCACGCCGAATCGCTGGAACTGACGCATCCCGTCAGCGGTGAGCTTCTGCATTTTTACCGAAAAGCGGACTTCTGACAACGGAAAAATCATTTTATACAGAATTTAAATCATTTGGGCCTGCAAGGATTCGGTCAAAGTTTCTTATGTTTGCAGACGAAACATCTATTTAACTGTATAATTTAAATTTAAATCATGAAAATCATTGCATTCCTATTCACTGCATTGCTCAGTTTGCAGATGTCCGGACAGGAAAAATTTCCGGACGGTACTCCCATTCCCGACTGGTTCCGGCAGAATGAAATCGTAAAGGTTGAGAACCTGGGCAAGGCATACAACATTGCCGACTACGGCGTGGTGAACGACAGCACCGTGCTGCAAACCGAAAAGATACAGGCCGTGATAGACCAAGCAGCCCAGGCCGGCGGCGGTGTCATCATCATCCCCAAGGGAACCTACCTCAGCGGTTCGCTGTTCTTCAAGCCGAAAACCCACCTGCACTTGCTGGAAGGTGCCGTACTGAAAGGCAGCGACGACATCAGCAACTTTGCCATCGTAGATACCCGCATCGAAGGACAGAGCCTGAAATACTTCGCCGCATTGGTCAATGCCGACAAGGTGGACGGTTTCACCATTTCCGGCAAGGGTACCATCAACGGCAACGGAACACGCTACTGGAAGTCCTTCTGGCTCCGCCGGAAAGTCAATCCGCAGTGTACCAACATGGACGAGATGCGTCCGCGACTGGTTTATATCTCCAATAGCAACGACATTCAGCTGTCCGGCGTACGCCTCATCAATTCTCCCTTCTGGACCACTCACCTCTATCGCTGCAATAATGCGAAGTTGCTGAACCTCTACATCTTCGCTCCGTCTGCTCCGGTAAAAGCTCCCAGCAGCGATGCCGTGGACGTAGATGCCTGCAACAATGTGCTGATAAAGAACTGCTATATGTCGGTCAACGACGATGCCGTGGCCCTGAAAGGCGGCAAAGGCCCTTGGGCTGACCAAGACCCCAACAACGGTGGCAACAGCAACGTCATCATTGAAGACTGTACGTATGGTTTCTGCCACAGCGGACTGACTTGCGGTAGCGAATCCATCCACAACCGCAACATCATCCTGCGTCGCTGCAAAATCAGCAACGCCACGCGCCTGCTGTGGCTGAAGATGCGCCCCGACACCCCACAACACTACGAATACATCTTGGTAGAGGACATCACCGGAGACGCCAAGAACTTCCTGTTGGTGAAGCCCTGGACACAGTTCTTCGACCTGAAAGGCCGCAAGGATATGCCCCTCTCCTACTCCAACAACGTGACGATGCGCAACATCACCCTGGACTGCGACGTATTCTTCAACGTCAGCGAATCGGACCAATACAAGCTGAAAGACTTTACATTCGAAAACCTCAACATCAAGGCCAAGAACACCGAATGCAACAAAGCCATCGTTGATGGTTTTGTATGGAAGAATGTAAAAGTAGAAGCCAAATAAGCTCGAAATGCCACATACGAAATAAGGGCTGCTCCAAATGGGGCAGCCCTTACTATTTTGCTTATAAGATAAAGCTTATTACTCAGCCAACTTGCCGTCAGAACCAAGCACGTTGATGATTTTGTGCTTGTACATCTTCTCCATTTCGTCGCGAGCCGGACCCAGATACTTACGGGGGTCGAACTCAGCAGGCTTCTCAACGAATACCTTGCGAACGGCAGCCGTCATGGCCAGACGAGAATCAGAATCGATGTTAATCTTGCAAACAGCAGACTTAGCAGCCTTACGCAGTTCTTCTTCGGGGATACCGATAGCTGCATCCAGCTTGCCACCGTATTGGTTGATCATGTCAACATATTCCTGAGGAACAGAAGAAGAACCGTGGAGCACGATGGGGAATCCCGGAAGTTTCTCCATTACGCCATCCAATACATCGAATGCCAAAGGAGGAGGAACAAGACGACCAGTAGCGGGGTCAACGTGACATTGTTCAGGTTTAAACTTATATGCACCGTGAGAAGTACCGATGGAGATAGCCAAGCTGTCGCAACCTGTACGAGTAGCGAAGTCGATTACTTCTTCAGGGTTCGTGTATGTGTGATGCTCTGCAGAAACTTCGTCTTCTACGCCGGCCAATACACCAAGTTCACCTTCTACGGTAACGTCATACTGATGAGCGTATTCTACAACCTTCTTTGTCAGGGCAACGTTCTCCTCGTAAGGCAGATGAGAACCGTCGATCATAACAGAAGAAAAGCCCATGTCAACGCATGACTTGCAGAGTTCAAAGCTATCGCCATGATCCAGGTGAAGCACGATTTCAGGATGTTCGCAACCCAGTTCCTTAGCATATTCTACTGCACCTTCAGCCATGTAACGCAGCAAAGTCTGGTTTGCATAGTTACGAGCACCTTTGGACACCTGAAGGATAACCGGAGACTTCGTTTCAACAGCAGCCTTTACAATAGCCTGCAACTGCTCCATATTGTTGAAGTTGAAAGCCGGGATAGCATATCCACCTTTAATTGCCTTCGCAAACATTGCTTTTGTGTTTACGAGACCCAAATCTTTGTAATTAACCATTTTGTTTTAAAGTTTATTGTTAGTGAATCAAAATTCTATGCAAAAGTAATCATTCTCCCTCAAATAGGAGAAGCGGAAAAGAATAAAATCTTGTCCTAAATCCGACAAATCTATTCTATTTCGTAGCTTTTGGCATCTGTTAGCAGAAGATTGTAATCTCTATATTACAAACTCTTTTCATATATCAGCCACGATGCACAGCGGCCATATTCTTATTTCTTCTTTAAATAAATAATGGTAGGCAGGTGGTCGCTGTATCCGTTCAGCCAAGTGCGTCCTCCGTGGGTGCGCAGGGGCGAACCTTTGTATTTGCCATCCTGCTGGAAGAGGTAGTCGCGGATAAATACTTCGTTGGAACTGTAACGCAAGCCCTTCTTTGCCTTCAGCAAGGGACGTGAAATCACGATTTGGTCGAAAAGGTTCCATTTGCCGCGATAGAGCAAGGTACCTACTCCCTTGTCTTCCAGCGTCTCCCACCAAGGATTGTAGAAATCGCGTTTCTTTACTTCCTTCGTATATTTACGGGCACCCAGTTCCTTCATGCTTTCGTCCATCGGGTCATCGTTCATGTCGCCCATCACGATGAGTTTCAGTTTCTTGTCTTCGCGCAGCAACGAATCTTTCAGTGCCTTCACCTGTCGAGCAGCATGTACACGTACCGGCGAATCGGCTCCCCGTGAGGGCCAATGATTAACGATGACGCAGACCCGTTCACCGGCCAACTGTCCATCTACAATCAGGAAACCGCGCGTCAGATGCACGGTATCGCCTTGATAAGGCTGAGACAACACAAGCTTGGAGTGGTTGACGGTAAACTGCTGTGGGTCATAGAGCAACGCACAGTCGATGCCCCGTCTGTCGGGACCTTCGTAATGAATAAATTGATAGTTGGAAATAGAGGGTTGTTTCAGCAAGTCGGTCAGTACACGGCTATTCTCTACTTCGGCCACACCTATAAAGGCCGGCCCTTCGGGAACTTGGTCGCGCGAAAGCTCTCCCAACACCTTGGCAAGATTCTTCAGCTTGGCTTCATACTTCTTGGTGTTCCACTGATAACTGCCATCTGGCAAGAAGTCCTTGTCATTCTTTCCTACGTCGTGAATGGTGTCAAACAGATTTTCGAGATTGTAGAACGCGACACTGTAAAGTTTCCGTTCGGCATCCTGCGCTCCGACCCACACGGCACAGAGGCAGAGAGAGAATAATAAAACTAGTTTCTTCATACATATATATAATTAGTATAATGCAAAAATCAGAAATAAAACGCTAACAACCTACGATTTGCCCAAACTTTTTCATTTTTTATTTTGTACTTTCTTTTAGTTGCACTATCTTTGCAGCCTGAAAACAAAGACCATTACACTATTATTACCAAATAGTCACTGAATAATAATTAAAAAAGCAAATATCGAAATGAAAAAAGGTATTCATCCTGAAAATTACCGTCCGGTAGTATTCAAAGATATGTCAAATGGCGATATGTTCTTGTCTCGTTCCACAGTTAACACGAAAGAGACTATCGAATTCGAAGGCGAAACTTATCCGCTGGTAAAGCTGGAAATCTCCAGTTCTTCTCACCCGTTCTACACTGGTAAGTCTAAGCTGGTTGACACTGCCGGTCGTGTAGATAAGTTCATGAGCCGTTACGGTAACCGCAAGAAATAATTCTGCTGCTGCCAGCAGAAATGGAGGGGATTCTTTTCGAAGGATCTCCTCTTTTTTGTCTTATACAACAGTCTGTTCTGTTGTATATAGATGCAGGACAACGTTTTCCTCATACCTATTAATAGGTATTCCACCCTCCCAAATCGCAAAAACACAAACAAAAGATTCACAAGCCCGATATTTTTGTGTTATTTTGCAATGTACAAATTCATCTTTTTCAATGGAATATATGTCAGACAGGGATTTAGTGGGCTTGTTTGGTACGGACAGAGAGAAGGCATTCAAGCTCTTTTTCCACCAATATTACACCAGTCTGTGCATGTATGCCGTGCAGATTACCGACGACTTTTCCGAATCAGAAGACATCGTACAGAGTTTCTTCGTGGCCTTTTGGGAGAAGAAACTCTATCAAAGCATCACCGACAACCTAAAAGGCTATTCCTACCTCTGCATCCGCAATGCTTCGCTGAAATTTATCGAGAAGCGCAGTAAACTCTGTGCCGAAGACATTATACTCAACGATGACGATTACCTCTACGTCTGCGAAGGACTTGACGAAAACGGACGTGAGCAGAAGGAAAAAGAACTGGAAAATGCCCTGAACGCCTTGCCCGAGCAGGAGCGAAAGGCTCTGTACGGGGTGGTTATCGAAGACAAGACCTATAAAGAAGTAGCCCAAGAACTAAACATCAGCGTCAATTCGCTCAAGACGTATCTGGCACGCGCCATGAAGAAACTGCGCAAGAACGACAAGTTGCTGCTCACTACACTCTTCCTCATGAACTTACGTTAACTCGCAGTCCTGTAACATTTTCAGTAGGTTTACAGAGACAGGCGAGAGACTGATATTTTCGGAAAAAAGATATTTTTTTGAAAAAAAGTTTCCGGTCTTGTCACCCATTTCACGCTATTCCGAATCATATAGACAGAAAAGAGAAACATATAATGAACCAAGAGAATTCACATAAGATAAACAAAAATCTGTCCCTCCTGCTAAGGTGGTACCGATTGAAGCGTGTGAACGAGTTTGCCGCCCAATACGACGAAGACCGTGCATGGAACGTCATACAACAGCGTATCCATCAACGCAAGCGAAACCGAGTATTTACTATCTATGCCGGTATGGCAGCTTCTGTCCTACTCATTCTGGGTGCCGGATATTTCTACTCAACCTATGATGACCAATCACTCTTTGCACACCAAGGAGAGCAGAAGGCTGTATTGCTTGTTGACCGGAACAAAAGCTATCAACTATTGTCGAAAAACGAGTCTATCCTTACGGAAAACGGTACTCCCATAGCACAGACCACGAAGAACGTGCTGCGTTATGACACCGACCATCAAGCAGAAGGAACAGACAAGCATACGCTGAACATTCCTCGCGGAGGAGAGTATAGATTGGTTCTTTCGGACGGTACACGCATCCACGCTAATGCCGAGAGTAGCCTAACCTACCCGCCCACTTTCGGCAACGGCAAACGAGAAGTCTATCTTGACGGAGAAGCCTTCTTCGAGGTGGCCAAAGACAGCTTACATCCTTTCATCGTCACCACCCCTTACGGTTCGATTGAGGTCACGGGTACTCGCTTCAATGTAAACACATATCGGGAGAACCGAACGACCGTCACCTTGGAAGAAGGTTCCGTAAGAGTGTTCCACGAAGATGCCGGTGAAGAAGAACCTAAACTCCTCCAACCCGGTGAGCAGGCCATCATACAGGACAAAGCCATCCTAACACACCCCGTGCAGATACAAGAATACATATCGTGGACCAACGGTATCTATGAATATAGCAATACGCCACTGGATGTCATTGTCGAACAACTCTCTCGTTGGTACGACGTTGACATGAAGTTTATCAATCCCAAGTTGCGCGAACGGAAGTTCGCCGGTGTTATCTTCCGCGACCAACCGTTGCAAAAGGCTGTTGACGTATTGTCCAAAATATCCAACGTACGCTTCGAGCAAAAAGGGAATATCATCGAAATTACCGAAAAATGATTGGCTATTATAAGGTGAAACAACTGAATAAAGTATCTATTGATTAGGCAAAAACCGAAATCAGGAAAAAGAAAAATAAATATGAGAAAAATTCTTTCAATCTGGATTGTACTGACCATCGTGCTCAGTTCACTGACAATCAATGTATGGGCACAAAGTCAAGCCATCAGCATATCGGTAAGGAATGTCCCGGTGCGCACTGCATTGGCACAGATTCGGCAAGCAGCCAACGTACACTTTGTCTATGAAGAGAAAAACATTGCAGACAAGAAAACCGTCTCTTTGCAATATCCGCAACGCACTGCACTGAAGACCATCCTTAGCGACCTTTGCCAACAAATTGGTCTGACGTACGAAGTCAACGAATCGGTAGTCCTGCTCTATCCGAACAAGAAGCAGGGCCTCTACAACATACACATCCAAGTAGTGGAGAAAGAAAGCGGAGAACCGCTGCCGATGGCCACTTGCGGCCTTACTCCCGTCGGAGCCTATACGATTACCGATGCCGACGGATTGGCCACCTTCAAGAACATCCCTAACGGTACCTATACGCTCCGCATCACCTACGTGGGCTATGAAGATATTCTGCAAGAAGTCGAAGTAAGCTGTGACATGAATTTGAACTTTCGGATAGCCACCAACTCATTGGCACTGAAGGAAGTCGTCGTAGTGGCCAAACAGAATGCCGCCGGAGAATCGACCAGTTCCATCATCGGTCGCCAAGCCATTGACCACCTGCAAGCCATGAGCTTGAGCGACGTCATGCAGCTCATTCCGGGACATCTGATGGAAACCACCGACCTTACTTCACAATCGAACTTGCAACTCCGCACCTTGGTCAACAACAACACCAATGCCTTTGGTGCCAGCATCATCGTAGATGGAATGCCCATGTCCAACAACGGTGCCATGACGCAAGGCGGATTCTCCAGCACGGCTTTTGTCGGGACAGACTTACGGCAAATCAGTGCCGACGACATCGAATCAGTGGAGGTCATCCGTGGCATCCCTTCTGCGGAATACGGAGACCTTACGTCGGGGCTCGTCATCGTACATTCCAAGATAGGACATACCCCTTGGCAGTTCAAAGGGAAAATCAATCCGGGAACCATGAACTACTCATTGGGAAAAGGCTTTCGGCTGAACAACAATGCAGGCGTACTCAACTTCAACATTGACTATGCCAAGGCATGGGGAGACCCGCGACAGAAAACCAAGTCCTTCAACCGCTACACACTGAGTGTGGGTTACAGCAGAGACTTCTCAAAGAAATGGCACACCGATACCAAGATACGCTATATGTTGGCCAAAGACTGGAACGGTAATGACCCTGATGCCGTAGATGACGGCACATACGTCAGAAACAACAATCAGACGATTTCGTTGACCCACAACGGCAAAATATCCATGAACAAACGTTTCTCGCGTACCATCAACTATACGATAGGAGCCAGCTACAACAGTACGGTGATGAAGAAGACCGCTATCGTCACCAACTCGTCGGGCCTATTGCCTATACTGACAGCTACCGAAACGGGCTACTACTCCGTTCCTTTCGAACAAAGTTCTTACCAAGCCAGCGGAGGTTCCATCAGCCGTCCCGGTAACGTATATGCCAAACTCAGCAATACATTCTTCATCCAAGCCGGAAAAACCAATCAGAATTTCAAGATGGGCGTGGACTACAACTACGACTGGAACAATGCCCGTGGCTACTATAACGATGATGACCGCTATCCGTTGCAACCCAACAGCAACGGCCGTCCCCGTGCATTCTCTGACATTCCCGGCATCCACAAGATGTCTGCCTACTTCGAAGACAACTTCCGTTGGAACCTGTCCGAAAAGCAATACCTCAAGTTGCAGGCCGGCGTACGGTTCACAGCCTTGCAACCTTGGGCTGAGGAAGCGACGTTTGCCCTCTCACCCCGCATCAATGCTTCCTTTGCCGTCAACGATTGGCTAAATCTTCGTGGCGGATTTGGTCTGAACTCAAAGACACCGGGGTTGGACTATCTCTATCCGGACAAGAAGTACACCGACCGCGTAGCTGCCAACTATATGCCACAGAATGATGAAGCGGCTCAGATACTGCTGTATCATACATACGTCTATGACGTGCAACGCACCAAAGGACTAAAGAATGCCACCAACCGCAAATGGGAAGTAGGATTCGACATCAAGCTACCCAACGACCGCAAGATGAGCGTCATAGCCTATCATGACAAAACACCGAACGGATTCGGTGCTGCCACGGAATACCTGACCTACACTGCCAACTACTACACCCCCGAACAGGGACTGATAATCTCTTCCGGACAGGCTACTGAAGTAGATTGGAACAATCCGGCACGTACCGACACGATATTTACCACCACCGGAAAGATAGGCAACACCAATGTATCCGTCAACAAAGGTATTGAGATTGATTTCGACTTGGGAGAAATTCCGGCATTGCATACCTCTTTCTATCTGACCGGAGCATATCAGGAGACCAAGACCTATTCTACCGACCTGAATGGTTCTAATCCCAGCAATCTGCCTACGTCCTATCAAGCGACCAATACTACACCCTTCAAACTGGTATATCCGTCGGCACAAAGCTACAGCCTGTACCGCCGATTTACCAATACGCTGCGCATAGTGACCAACATACCGACCCTGCGCATGGTGGCTTCCTTTGCGGCACAGGCCATCTGGTACAACTATTCCAACAGTTATAGCCCGGCCATGGATCCCATCGGCTGGATTGATACTGACCTCAGCTATCATGAAATTACCGAAAAGATGCTGGCCGATGAAGAGTACACCATCAAAGGTGTATCACTGAGCGACCAACGCAAAAGCGGCACAGACAACGTTGCTACCAAAGCACCTATCACTTGGCTGCTTTCCGGACGTCTGACCAAGGAATTGGGCAATATTGGAGGTATCTCCTTCTATGCTAACAACCTGCTTTTCTACGAACCATTTTTAAGAAGCTCTAATTCCAGTACGCTGACACAGCGCAACACCGGTAATTTCAGCTTTGGCGTCGAATTATTTTTCAATCTATAATCAGTCAAACCAATTTATTTAAAAAGCAATATGAATAAGAAAGTTTCTTTTATTTCAAAAATGATGATGTTTGCAGCCACCACCGTTTTCATGGCTGCCTGCTCAGACAGTGAAAATGTTACGCAAGCAGTAACTGTACAAGTACAAGTCCTGCTGCCCGAAGGATTCAGCTCGGACGCAGCCTATTCCGGACAAACCGTGACGTTAGGCAGTTACACAGCTACGACCGATGATACCGGTGTAGCAACCTTCGAAGGAGTGATTCCCGACGTATATGACATCGCTACTTCCTGCGAAATCACGGCAGACCAATATCGTGAGATGACGGGCAATGACGAATCGCAGAACTTGAACTACATCCTCACCGGTAGTCTGCTGAACCAAACCGTTGCCACCGCTACCACTATCTCGCTCCAAACAAGCGCCTCCGTAAAACAGTCTTTGGTTATCAGCAAAGTGTACTATTCCGGTACAAAAGATAACAACAGCAAGAATTACCTGGCCGGAAAATACCTGGAGTTCTTCAACAACTCTGACGAAACCATCGACATCGCCGGCATATACTTCGGTCTGATTGAATCGAACAGCACTCCGGCTTACGACTTAGGTACGACCCCCGACTACATCTATTTGAAGCAAATTTATCGTTTCCCCACCGAGAGTGCCATAGAAGTGGCAGCAGGAGAAGCTATCGTAGTAGCCAACAGTGCCATCGATCATACGGCCAACAACGAAGTTGACCTTTCCGGAGCCGACTTTGAGGCCAAAGATGAAGCCGGTAAAACAACCAATAACCCCGATGTTCCGGCAATAGAACTGATTTATACATTCTCGTCCAGTCTTACTTACATGAATTTAGTTCAGGGTGGTCCGTGCTCCATCGTCCTGTTCGAAACCGATGAAGACATAGATAATTGGGAAAGAGTATATGCTGATGGCAAGACTTCCGGTTCACAATATGTAAAAATGCCCATAAAGTATGTAACAGATGGTGTAGACTGTCTGAAGAATAAAACTACCGGAGTGGATGTAGACAGCAAACGTCTATACGACTATATCGATGCCGGCTATCAGAACATAGAGGCAATTTCGGGCTATACGGGTGAAGTCGTTTACCGCAAGGTAAGCACTACTGAAAATGGCCGTACGGTTCTTGCCGATACCAACAACAGTACGAATGACTTTGCTGTATCGACTACCATCCTGCCTAAACAATTTGAATAATCAGACAAGGATTGCACAGATATGTACGCAATCACACGAACGTGCCTGTCTGTGTAATCCTTCCACAACTTACTAATTTATCCACCAAAAGTTCAAAGTGATGAATCTCCGATATACACTCCTTGCCGGGCTGACCCTATTTATAGGAACACTTCATGCCCAAGATGCCGAACTGCAAACCAAAGAAAGATATGAGTATGCCGACGCAGCCCAACTGTGGAGACGCACCCTTAACCCCGCCGGACTATCGCGCGACACACTCATCGAGCGAGGAATCACCTATTTCGACATCAACCAACAGGATGGGACGCACTATCTGGTGCAAGACGGAGACAAACAGAACCGACTAATCTTCACCTCCGAACGTTATCAGAAAATAGGTAAATACCTCTACGGTTACGGATGCTTCACCTTTGACATGGGAAGGCAATTCAACCGTTCGTGGAGCGATGTCCTGCGCAGTCATCACTCCAACCCTTACTTTTCGGGCAGTGCCATCAAGGGGAAGTACGACTTCCAAAACTTTGACCTCACTGCATCGCTAGCCACTGTACCGCTTGGCAGATTTACGTTTGGTATGCGGATAGACTATACCGTGGGCGACCTTTCTCGGCTGAAAGACCCACGTTCGCGAACCAATCTGGCCGATTACCAACTGACACCTGCTGTCACCTATGCACTGGACAAGCACATACTGGGACTTAGCGGCTATTATCATCGTCGGAAAGAAAAGATACCCAGCATCACCACCGTACAGACCGATGCTACCCTGAAATATTATGTATGCACCGGCATGGAAAACGCCGAGGGAACTACCAGCGGCTACTCCGGATTCCAGCGTGAGTTTGTCAACCACGAGTTTGGTGGAGAGCTGTCCTATCAATACAAAAACGAGAAATGGCAGAGCCTTACTACCCTCTCCTTAGCCAAAGGGAAAGAAGATGTATGGGGAGCCATCAAATACACCCCGGGTAATTATCACACTACCACCTACGGACTGCTTTCGATGAATCGCATTGCCGTCGGACGTTTGCAACATTCCTTCGACCTTTCGGCCACCTATCAGACCGGCAAAGCCAACGAATACCGTCAGGAAAGAGTGACGACAACCGATTCCTCTACCGGCATTTCGTCTTCCTATTGGAACACATTGCTCATCTACTACGGACGCTACACCGTAGATTTGATGCAAGCAGATGCCCACTATCGCCTATCGTGGATGAACCCCACAGCCGGAGAAATGACTTCATACGCAGGCATCCGTCTTCGTTTTCAGTCGGCAGAAGACCAATACAACCTGCCTGTATCTACCCTAAATGTCCGTTCGGCCGACGCATTGATTGAAGGAGGATATTCCTTCCTACGCAAAGACCACCGTTCGTTGTGGATAGAGGCAGAAGCCGGTTACTGTGCCTCGCTGACAGCCGACCTCGCCCTGTCGGACGCTACGACCGATTATGCCGTCAACGTACTGATACCCGATATGACCTACTACGGAGCATCGTATGCACATGGCAAGTTGCAAGTACACTATCAGCATCCGGTAACCATCAAGAAGCATACCAACGTGTGGTTTGTCAAGGCATCAGCCCAATACCTAAAGACCAATAAAAGTACCGATGCCAAGATGTTCGGCCTCAGTATCGGAATATATCATTAAGACGATGCCATACTAACATTGTACCACCTCATCAAAAAACTGCTTTATGACAAGTGTCCGCATCCGAGTTCTGCTCATGCTAATCTTACTTCCTACCTATCTATGGAGCGAATCTACCCCTTTGTTCCACATCCAGCAGAGTAGCAAAGGTTGTTTCGTAGAGATTCCCAAACGACTGTTGGGACGCGATTTTCTATTGGCCGCCCGTGTGGTCAGTGTCAGCACTACAACCAATAAGGCCAAACTCTATGCCGGCCAACGCCTTTACGATCCGTTATGGGTTCGCTTCCAACAAACAGGAAACCAACTCTGCTTATTGCAACCGAACACTAAAAATCTATGTGCCGACACAACACATACCTCATACGTTGCCTATAAGCGAAATGCCATTCCTCCTGTCCGCGAGGCATGGAGTATTGAGCAGGAAACGGACAGTTCGCTCATCGTCAACTGGAATAAGTTTCTCTGCGAACCAATAAACGGCGTTGACCCCTTTGGAGGGAAAACAGCTCCCGGACGACCAATCCCGGCCCTCAACAAACTGACCGATATACAGGTACACAACATAAATCTAGAAGCCACCGTACAGTATGCCTTCGAAGGTACTACACAACCTTTCCTCGCCACTGTACGCAAATCACTACTGCTGTTACCCGAACAGCCCATGCAACCCCGTCTCTATGATGCACGGGTGGGTTATGACAATATATCCAAACGCATATTCCATCTCGACTCGCCGGATATCTCTACCGAGAGTTATATCACCCGCTTTCGCATCGAACCTGCCCCCAAGGATATGCAGAAGTACCGCCAAGGCAAATTGGTGAGACCTTTGCAACCCATTATTTTCTACATTGACGATGCTTTTCCGTCCGTGTGGAAAAAGGCCATACGCCAAGGAATACTGGACTGGAACCGAGCCTTTGAAGAGATTGGTTTCAAGGACGTGATGCAAGTCAAGGCATACGCCGATGCAGGTCCGGACTTCGACCCTAATGACATTCGTTTCAACTGTTTCCGCTACGTAGTCAGCGACTTTCCCAACGCCATGGGCAAACATTGGGCCGACCCTCGTAGCGGGGAGATTGTGCAAGCCGACGTATTGTTCCACAGCAATGTCCTCAGCCTATTGCAGAAATGGTATTTCCTGCAAACAGCCGCCTACAACCCCACGGCACGCCTGAAGCAACTGCCGGATGAGGTCATCGAACGATTGATTCGCTATGCTGCCGCCCACGAGATAGGACATTGCCTGGGATTGGAGCACAACTTCAAGGCATCTTACGCCTACGATACAGAACTGCTGCGCCAACCGTCCTTCACCGATGAACACGGTACTACATCCTCCATCATGGATTACTGCCGATTCAACTATGTGGCACAACCCGGCGATGGGGTTCGCAACGTCTATCCCCCTTTCTTGGGTGTGTACGACCGCTTTGCCATCCGCATTGGCTATACTTACCTTCCCGAAGAGAATCCACAGACAATCAGCCGGTGGGTTGACGAGAAACAATCAGAACCGATGTATCACTACGGACGCATCATGCCCAGCACCGTACCTACCGACCCTTCGGCGCAAAACACTGACCTAGGCAACAACCCCATAGCCTCTGCCCGTTATGGCATCAGCAACCTGCAACGCATCATGAAGCAATTGCCCACTTGGAATCAGCCCGTTTCTACTGACAATCCATTTGCCGGAATGCCGGCCGACTACGACGACTTGCTGAAGAACTACTTCGACCATCTGGAGCATGTTCTTCCCTTCATTGGCGGTATTTGCTCTTTGGAACAACGCCGAAAGGATGTACCGAAAGAAAAAATCTACATTTCCCGCGAAACATCTGAAGCAGCCGTACATTTCCTGTGGGAACAACTGCTGGATGGGCATGGCTTCCTGCATACCAAAGCTGTATCGGCCTATGTCGATAATCCTACCGAGGACATCATCAAAGAGCAAAAATCCATCGTAGAAAAGATGTACTCCCGCATAGTGGCCGAACACATAGCACAAGGAGAGGAGCACACCGGATTCAGCTTTGCCGACTATCTCATCATTACCGATAGCCTGCTTTTCGCATCCATGCAGCCGGATATCTTTACCCGCCACCTGCAACTGACATATATAGAAGCCTTAGTCAAGCTGAAAACCGACGTAAAGACATCCACCTACGGCGTACTGCTTTGCCCCGTCATCGAAAGGCATCTGGAGCACTTACGCCAACAATTAACCAATACCAGTTCTGACTGGAATCACTATTTACTAAACAATACTCTGAAATGAACAAAAGACCCGTTGCCTTCTTCATCCTTGTCGTTGCCTGCCTTTATCTGTCTGTCCCCTTCTGCTTAGCACAGAGCGAAAGAGGCTTTTGGCTGCCCATACAAATCGAAGGGAAAGTATATCAGACCTTGAAGAAAGAAGGTCTGCGTCTTAGTCCGAAGGATATATACGAAGTCAATCAGACTTGCCTGTCGAATGCCATCCTTTCGTTGAGTGCAGACAACAGCACTTTCACACCCTTTGCTACGGCTTCTTTCATATCGGGCAATGGGCTGGTACTGACCAACTATCACTGCGTAGCCCGCTATCTGGAACGTATCTCCGACGCAGAGCACGACTATGTGAAGTATGGCTGCTGGGCGACCAAACGACAAGAAGAAACTTACCTGCCTAACTTACAGATAAATCAACTGATAAGCATTCACGACGTAACCGAATCCATCCTGCAAGGCACTGACAGCCTCAGTGGAGCACCCCGCAACCAACGGATACAAGCCAACGGTAACCAACTGATAAAGGAATATGCACACGGTCCCCGCATCGAAGGCAAAGTATTCTCGCTCTTCGGTGGCCGACAATATGTACTTACTCTGTTCCGACGTTTCAATGATGTGCGTATTGTTGCCGCACCGCCTCTATCCGTAGGCAAATTTGGTGGTGATACGGACAATTGGCAATGGCCTCGCTATTCCGCAGACTTTGCCCTGCTACGCATCTATGCCAACAATCAAAATCAACCCGCCAATTACAGCAAAGACAACCAACCCTACCACAACGATGCCTATCTGCCACTCTCCACGAAAGGCATAAAAGCCGGCGATTTCGTCATGGTGGGCGGCTATCCTGCACAGACGCGCCAATACGTTCCCTCGTTTGCTCTTGAAAAGATTATCTTCAAGGATACGCAAGCCGAGGCGGACATCGCCAAAATCAAACTGGACTTCTATAACCACCGTAAAGAAACCGCTGCCGACTCCCTCCGTTCCTATTACAGCATACAAGCAGGAAGCGCTGCCAACATTTACCTAAAAGCCATTGGAGAGATTAACGGCATCAGAGAATCGGACCTCATAAGCGACAAACGACAAGAGGAGCAAGCTCTTGCCCAATGGATTGCCGACGACGCAGACCGTAGCCAACGCTATGGTTCCACCCTGCTTACTGATATGCAAGCCAATTACGAACGGCTGACACAACTGAACTATGCCGACCAACTATTTCGCGACATAGCTCTTTATGGTGCCTCGGTCATCCCATTTGCCGGAAAATTTGAGAAGTTGGTTCAGATAGAGCAGCAGCAACGAAAGAATATGCACACGGCTTTAGAAAGAGAGATACAGAATTTAAAGCCGCTAACTGAATCTTTCTACCGCAGCTTCCGTCCGGCTGACGACTGCGAACTCATGACACGGTTACTCGACTACTATCTGCAACACGTAGATACCGCTTTCTACGCACCTTCACTAAAGATAGCAGCCACGCATCACCCGCATCAGCTTTCGGCCTATATCGACAGCCTGTACCGACAATCACCGCTGAACAGCAAACAAGCCATGCTTGCCTTTCTCGACAGTGTACCTACACAAGGCACAGCCGCACTCTCCAATGATGCTTTGTATCAGTTGTCATTGGGTTTCTACCGAATGTATGTCGATAAAATCAACCGCCAAAGACAGACCTATCAAAGCCGCAATATGGAACTTTACTCCCGCTATCTGCAAGCATACGCAGAGAAGCGTCAGCAAGGTCCGATTGCCTTCGATGCCAACCGTACCCTCCGCTTTTCTACCGGAACCGTGAAGGCAGCCATACCTTCTGAAGGCGTAATCTATACTCCATTCAGTACGCCCGACGGGCTGCTGAGCCGTCATCGTCTCTATACGGGTAATCCGGACTTCGATTTGCCGACTCGATTTACTGACCTACTCGTTCAACGCCAATACGGCACCTACCTCGACCGTACATCACCTGTATGTTGCTTCCTTACCGATGCCCGCACTACTTCGGGCAGCTCCGGCAGTCCGGTACTGAATGCCAAAGGAGAAATTATCGGGCTCAACTTCGACCGCATCTGGCAAGGGCTTTCTTCCGACTACGAAACGACGGGCAACGACCGCAGCCGTAACATTGCAGTAGATATCCGCTATATATTATGGACAATAGAGCAATACTCCCACTCACAATATGTATTGGAAGAACTAGACATTCAGGGAAAGAAGTGAAGAATTAAAACGAATGCATCTTGCATAAACAAAAAATCCCACGAGTGTCCATCCGAGATGCCACGAGTTTGCGTCTAAGACACCATGAGTTTTCACCCAAAAGTCCCGGAGTTTTCTTTCAATACTCCAGCGGTTTTGGGTGCAAACTCGTGGCAAAAGGAACGGCTATTCCAATCTCGTGGAACGACTATGCCTTAACCTAGAAAAGAGGAAGTTATTTGCGGAAGGGGGGACGCACCACTACTGCTTTCAGTTTGCGGCCACGAACATCAATACAGATTTCTGTCCCCGGCTTGCTGTAATCCGGCTTCACGTACCCCATGCCAATGCCAACCTTGCGAGTGGGCGACATGGTTCCGGAAGTGACCGAACCTATCGCTTCGCCTTCGGCACTGAGCAGGCTATAGCCGTGACGAGGTATGCCACGGTCAATCATCTCGAAACCTACTAGCTTGCGGGTGACGCCTTCGGCCTTTTGCTTCTCCAAGGCAGCACGGTTGGTAAAGTCTTTGCCGTCTATGAACTTGGTAATCCATCCCAAGCCGGCTTCGATAGGCGAAGTGGTATCGTCCAGGTCGTTGCCATACAGGCAGAATCCCATTTCCAGACGAAGCGTGTCGCGTGCACCCAGTCCGATGGGCTTGATGCCAAACTCGGCACCGGCTTCGAACACGGCATCCCATACCGTCTGTGCATCCTCCGGATAGAAGTAAAGTTCGAAACCACCGGCACCGGTGTATCCGGTATTGGAGATGATGACATCGGGCAAGCCTGCAAATTCGCCGTGCGTGAAGTGGTAATAAGGTATGGCCGAAAGGTCTATCGGGGTCAGCTTCTGCAAGGCAAGAATGGCTTTCGGACCTTGCACGGCCAACTGCGCCATGCGGTCGGAGGCATTCTCCAGCTCGGCACCGACGGTGTTGTGGGATACGCACCAAGCCCAGTCCTTTTCGATGTTGGAGGCGTTGACCACCAGCAGATATTTCTCGGGTTCGTAGTGATAGACCAGCAGGTCGTCTACAATGCCACCCTGCTCATTGGGGAAGCAGGTGTATTGCACCTTGCCCGGTGCGTCGGCAGTGACAGGCGTAAGGGCTGCCACGTTGTTGGAAGTAATCTTCTGGAGGAAGTCCAGCGCATGAGGGCCTTTCACCCAGAACTCTCCCATGTGGGAGACATCGAACACGCCTACGCCTTGGCATACGGTCAGGTGTTCGTCGATGATGCCGGAGTATTCTATCGGCATGTTGTATCCCGCAAACTCGTGCATCTTGGCACCGAGCGAGATGTGCGTTTCGGTAAACGGAGTAGATTTCATGGTATTTCAGGTATTTAGTTATCTTGAACTCAGAGGCACGGAGATACGGAGGTATCCATCGACCCGGGCAGGACGACGGGCTTCAGCACCTCAGCGTCTCTGCGTTCATGTAAAATGGTTATCGTGCAGCAACTCGTTCTATAATCTTCACTATGACGTTCATGGCCTTCTCCATGCTCTGGATAGGTACAAACTCGAAGCGCCCATGGAAGTTCAGGCCGCCGGCAAATATATTGGGACAGGGCAGACCCTTGAAGGAAAGCTGTGCGCCGTCTGTACCTCCACGGATGGCCTTCACGTGGGGCTCTACCCCGGCCGCCTTCATGGCTTCGAAGGCAATGTCTATGATGTGCATCACCGGCTCTATCTTCTCGCGCATATTGTAGTATTGGTCACGGAGTTCGAGGGTAGCCACGCCTTCGCCGTATTCGGCATTGATGAATGCCACCAGACGCTCCATCCGCTGCTTGCGGCCTTCAAAGAGGGAACGGTCGTGGTCGCGGATGATGTAGGAGACGGTGGTCTGCTCTACGTCGCCGCTGACACCTACCAAGTGGAAGAAGCCTTCGTAGCTCTCGGTATGCTCGGGCGTTTCGCTGTCGGGCAACAGAGACATGAGGCGGTTGGCCACGCGGAGGGAGTTTATCATCTTGTTCTTGGCATAGCCGGGATGCACGTTGCGGCCCTTGATGGTAATCTTGGCCGAAGCCGCATTGAAGTTCTCGAACTCCAGTTCGCCGACCTCGCCGCCATCCATGGTGTAGGCCCAGTCGCAACCGAACTTCTCGACGTCGAACTTATGGGCGCCTTCGCCAATTTCCTCGTCGGGGTTGAAGCCAATGCGTATCTTCCCGTGCTTGATTTCGGGATGCTGTTGCAGATAGACGATGGCCGATACAATCTCGGCGATGCCGGCTTTGTCGTCGGCACCGAGCAGGGTACGTCCGTTGGTCACAATCAGGTCCTCGCCTTTGTGGTCCAGCAGTTCGGGGAAGCCGGAAGGAGAGAGCACGATGCCCTCTTCCGCACAGAGCACGATGTCGCTTCCATCATAGTTCTCGACGATGCGGGGAGCAACGTCCTTGCCGCTCATATCGGGGCTGGTGTCCATGTGGGCAATGAACCCGACGGTGGGCAAAGGCTTGTCCGTATTGGCCGGAAGGGTGGCAAACAGATAGGCATTCTCATCTAAGGAGATGTCTTCCAATCCCAGCGATTCGAGCTCGGCCTTCAGATACCGGGCAAACACCATCTGCCCTGGGGTGCTCGGAGTAAGCCCCGTCTCCTCACTGGACTGGGTATCGAAGCTTACATACTTTAAAAAACGTTCTACTAAAGTCATATTATGCGTATTTAAGTTTTTAAGTTCTTAGGGTCTTCTTTATTATCTTATCCGTTATCAATGATCCATCATCCACGCTAGAAGCAACTGCTGCCGTCGAAGCAATGCGTGCAGACTTTACACTTAGGTAGCCCGATGGACTCGACCAGCGTCTCCAGCGTGTTAAACTTCAAGGAGGTCATGCCGAAGCGTTGGCGGATGATGTCCACCATCTTTTCGTACTCGGGTGAGCCGGTGGTGGCATACTTATCCAGATTCTTGTTTTCGTCCCCTTCCAGTTCCTTGATGATGCGTCGGGTGATCAGCTCCAACGCGCCCTTAGAAGCCGTGAAGCCGATGAACGGACAGGCATAGATGAGGGGCGGACAAGCGATGCGGATGTGCACCTCCTTGGCACCGTAGGCGAAGAACTCCTTCACGTTGTCGCGCAACTGCGTGCCTCGCACGATGGAGTCGTCGCAGAACAACAGACGCTTCCCCTCCAGCATGGCACGGTTGGGAATGAGCTTCATCTTGGCCACCAAGTTGCGCATCTCCTGCTTGCTGGGTGTGAAGCTGCGCGGCCAAGTGGGTGTGTATTTGGAGACGGCCCGATGATAGGGAACTCCCTTGCCTTCGGCGTAGCCCAATGCCATGCCCACACCTGAATCGGGGATGCCACATACGCAATCGACCTCGGAGGCGTCGGCCTGTCCCATCTTCAGTCCGCTGGTGAAGCGCACCTGCTCCACATTGATGCCTTCGTAGCAGGAAGTGGGGAATCCGTAATATACCCACAGGAACGAGCATATCTGCATCTTCTCTTCCGGCTTGCGCAACTGCTCCACTCCGTCGGCACGCAGGCGGACTATCTCACCGGGACCCAGATAGCGGTCGGTCTCGTAGTCCAGGTTGGGGAAGCTGCTCGACTCGCTCGATGCGGCGTAGGCACCTTCCTTACGGCCGATGACGATGGGGGTACGTCCCCACTTGTCGCGGGCGGCGATAATGCCGTCTTCGGTGAGCAGCAGCATGGAGCAGGAGCCTTTCACGCGCCGATAGACGTTCTCGATGCCATCTACAAAGTCCTTGCCTTGTATAATGAGCAGGGCTATCAGCTCGGTCTGATTGGTCTGTCCGGAGCTTAGCTCGGCGAAGTGCATATTCTGGTCAAGGAGTTCGGCCTCCAGTTCGGGGAGGTTGGCTATCTTGGCCACGGTGACCAGGGCGAAGCGTCCCAAGTGGGAGTTCAGTATGATGGGTTGCGGGTCGGTATCACTGATGATGCCGATGCCTGAGTTGCCGTGGAACTTGTCCAACTGCTCCTCAAACTTTGTGCGGAAATAAGTGCTTTCCAGATTGTGAATGGAGCGGGCGAACTTATGCTCCTCCTCGTCGTACGTAGCCATACCGCCACGCTTTGTGCCCAAATGCGAATTATAGTCTGTGCCATAGAATAAGTCAGCCACACAGCTTGCCTTGGCTACTGTTCCGAAAAATCCTCCCATGAGTTTCG
>JAUNJD010000233.1 GCA_030523205.1 Bacteroides sp. | reverse complement strand
AACTTAATACTTGCGTATAGGGATGATTCCTCTGGAGATGGCTGTCATTATCAGGTCGGCCACGTTGCGTGCCTCCAGCTTCTCCATCAGATGCCGCCGATGCGTCTCCACCGTGTTGGGCGACACGCACAGCTCGCGCGCAATCTCCTGCGTGCTCTTGCCTTCGGATATGCACTTCAGTACATCAAGCTCGCGCAAGGAAAGTTCCTCACGCCGCCCACCGTCGGCACGGCGCATCTGCACACGCACCTGCTCGGCATAGGGACAATAGTAAGTTCCCCCATCCAGCACACAACGAATGGCTTCGGCGATTTTCTTCGAATTGACGGACTTGAACAAGATACCATCCACATGGCATTGCAGCAGGTCCTTGACGAACCATACTTCTTCGTGCATCGTGTTCACGATGATGCGTGCCTGCGGGTTCAGCTTGCGGGCTTGGCCGATAAGCTCCAGCCCCGAGATGTCGGGCAGTTCCACGTCCAGCATCAGGAGATGGAAGCCCTGTGATGCTATCAGCCGCAACGCTTCCTGCCCCGACGAGGCGGTACAGACGCTTTTCACTTCGGGCAACATACACTCCACGATGCGCTTCAGTCCCTGAAGCACCAAGTCGTGGTCGTCCACCAACAAAATGCACACATCTTTTTCTTTCATCCGTTAAATTTCGGGTTATCTTAAATTCTGTTGCAAAGAAAGACGTTTTATCAATAGGCGGAATCATTAAAAACCGTGATTTTAGCCTTCGGAAACCGCTGTTTTAAGCGGATACGACAATGGCACCTCAAGCCGGAACACTTGCCGACCTTCGCATATATCGACCGAAAGGGTGGCAGCTATCGTCTTGGTGCGCTCGCGGATGGTGGTCAGGCCGATGCCTTGCGTGCGACTGTCGGCATCGGAGAAGCGCTTTCCGTCGTTGGCTATCAGCAACGAAAGCCGCTTATCCTCTATACGCAAGCATATTTCCACCCTTGTTGCCCCGGAGTGCTTGATGACATTGGCACACCACTCTTGGGCTATCCGATAGACTTCATAGGATACCTGTTCGGGCACCTGCTTCCATTCCGCCTCACGGGTTTCGTCGGCAAAAGCCAACTGCATGGATGCAGGCACAATGAGGCGTCCGACGTAGGCCTTGAGCGCCTCGGCCAACGTGACATGACGGAACTGTGGTGGCATCAGTTCGTGCGAAATGAAACGAACATTGCTACGCACCTGCTCCAATTGGTCTTGGAATATCTGTTTGGACACCTCCGTGGGCTGCATACAGTCTAGTTGCAGGCCTATACTCAGCAGGTCGTTGCACACGCCGTCGTGCAGTTCCTTCGCCAAGCGGGTACGCTCACGTTCCAACCCTTCGATATAGCTGCGGGCTACCTTCAGTTCTTCTTCCTTCTTGAGCTGCTTACGATGCCAAACATAATAGCAGACCGACAGCAAAAAGACGAAAAGCACCACAATGGCCCCTATCGCCCACTGCATGGAGCGGGCTTCCTGTTCCAGCTTCTCTTGGTTCAGGCGGGCTATCTGCATTTCTTTCTCCTTGGTTTCGTATTTCACGCTCAAGTCCGACAGTTCCTCGCTTACCCGCACGCTGTACAAGCTGTCCGATGCCCGACGTGCCTCCTCGTAGCAATCCACGGCTTGCCGATAGTCGGCCAAGGCAACATAATTGTGTGCCATAGCGAGATAGAGTTTATCAATGGCAGGCTGGACGTTGGAGGCTCCCTTGGCCAGCAACCGTCTTTGTATGTTCAGGCTCTCACGATGCCGCCCCATGCGGGCAAGTAGTTGATACAGGCTCTCGTAATAGCTCTGCACTTCGGTGGAGTGCTCGGGCAACTGACGGACGGCCTCTTCTGCTACCTGCATACAACGGTTCACGGAGTCGCTTTGCCCTATCTTCTGGTAAAGGTCGAGCAAGTGGGTGGCGCATCTCAGCACGAAGCGTGGCTTGTGCTCTGCACGTGCCCTCGTCCATACCGATTGTATGATGGGGATGGCTTCACCGTATTTCTCCCGAAGGCCCAATATGGCACCGGCACTGCTTGCCGCATACAGCACCATGTCCCAATCCTCGCATCCGGCGGCCACTTCAACGGCACGACGCGCGTAGCTCTCGGCTTCGTCCAACCGCGACATATGGGAGTAGAGGATGGCAATGTTCGTCAGCAGATAGGCCTGTTCGTCGTGAGCCTCCGTGCCCTCCAGCAGTTGCAACGCACGGTTGTTATAGACCAAGGCAGAGTCGGGCAACGACTTCCTGCGGTATATCACGCCGATGGAAGCCAGGATGTTGGCCAGGTCTTCTTTGTCGTGCTTCAGTCGGATGGCTTCCCTGCGGGCAAAGTCGTAGCATGACAATGCCTCGTCCAGCTCACCCGTTGCGAAGAAGGTCTCGGCACGGTTGATGAGCAGCGTCATATAGACCACCCTATCCGCACCGCGAGCATACTTCAGTCCTTGGTCGCAACAGTAGCGTGCGCTGTCGGAATTGCGATAGGCGTAATATTCACTCAGGTGGCAATAGGCCGCGGCTATGCTGTCGGGGTTGTCCATCCGCAACGCGCGGTGCAACTGCGCCTTGCAATGGGTCAGCTCCTCGTCCTCGGCATGAACAAGCAAGGGGAAGGAGAGCGCAAACAGCAGGCTGCACAGGATTCTGATACAAGCATTCATAATGTTTCAGATTGGGGTTACGGCGGCAAACATACGCAAAAATCTTCGTTCTTCCTGCCTATGGGACGAAGAAATGTCGCATCACGAGCAGAGCCGATACCGGCGTGTTGATAACCACCATCATCTTCTGTAATATAGAGTTTGTGGCTCACACGCTCTTCGGGTGCATGATGTACGATTGCTTCCGTCATGTAGATAAGCACGATTTACGGACCGGGCACGTTTACGGCTATCTAGGCTTTGCGGTCATCGGAGGGCCCGGAATGTACTGCATGGGAGGGCGCATAGTTACCGCTACCGACTGGGCTGTGGGCATCGGCGGTGTCTTCGTCCTATTGGTCGGCAGCATCCTCATCCCTGAAGGCCTCATCAAGAAGAAAGAGAACTCCTACTACTTCAATAGTGCCGGACTTTGAACGGTTTTGAAGTAGGCGACCCCGGAATGCGGCTATACTCCATTGTCTGCATAAAGACTGAAGATTAAAATGATGCATCTACGCATAGCAATTATGATTTAATTCAACAAATCAGGCAAGCCATACATTTCCTTGACCGAACTTTCAGCATAAAACCACATTTTTCCGACCGAACTTTTAGAAGAAAGCAACACTTTTCCGACCGAACTTGGGGGAAATTTTAAATCTTAGGCATCTGACTTCATAAAAACAGAAAGCGTAAAAGTCTTGAAATATTATAACTCCTCGGGCATGGGAATAAGAAGGATGGATTCGCTGCACCGAATTCCATAGAACACATCACGCACCCGGCCTTGCTGCGGCTCTAAGATGCCTTTCTCTACCAAATCCTTGATGTCGCGCACGGCGGTATCGGGAGAGACCTTAGTGTGCTTCGCCCAGTTTTTGGCCGTCAGCTTACCGGGATAACCATCTAAATAGAGATTCAGGATGAAACGTTGCCGCTCGGAAACGACGGTCTCGGCATAGCTTTGCCAAAAGATGACCAATCTTTATGTTCGTGTATATACCCCATAGCACAACTGTTTGGTGCAAATATACAGTTTTGCGGATAATAAGCCGCAAATTTTGCGGCTTATTATCCGCAAGAGGTATCATTTTAATATTCCCCAACCGCCTCCACCGTATATCCGGCCTCCTTCAGCAGATTGAGCACACCGAACTCACTGGGCAGATGACCGGCACCTACGGCAAACAGCGTGGGGTGGGCAGAGAGGATAGCGGGCATCTTGGTGAGCCAGTCCACGTTGCGGTCTTTGATTAGTTTGTTTTCCTCCTCGGGGGTGGAGTCGCAACTGTCGTTATACTCCCGCTCCATCACCTCCTGCATCTTGGCGAGGTCTTGCGAGAAGAAAGCATCGGTGACATCAATAATGGCCTGCATCATTCGCTGAGGATTATTGACACCGCACATCAGCAATTCCTTCTGACGCTCAATGGTCTGTCCTTGGTAGAGGGTCTTGATTTGGAAGTCGATCGTTTCGAAGCCTATGATGGGCTTCTGCTTGGCAGCGGCCTCCTTCTGAAAATAGCCATCGAAGAGATTGGTGGGGTCGAAACCCGGTGTCTGCTTCAGGTACAGCAACAACTGGAGTTGTACGCTGATGGCCTGCGGCGACATCTTGCCCATCTGCTGTTCCACCATGGGGTTAGTCAAGTCTACGCCCATATTCTCACGCAAGAACTTGTTCAGCGTTTCCATCTCGTCGGCGGTCAGCACGTCCTTCAGCGTCTTGCCATCGGGCAGCATCATGGCCTGCATCATCTTCTGCACGTTTTCGGGCGACTGCATATTGCTCATGTCCAGCTCACCACACACCTGAGCCGTCTCGTCCATGGCGCGGCGCAAGCCGGGGATAGAGTCTACAAACGACACCGGTGCCAAGTGATAGGTGCCCACAATGTAGGAAGGCTGCTTGAGGTCCTTGCCCGATATTTTGTACAAGAGTTGCGCGTTGGCTCCCGTGAAGGCTATCGCCATCAGCAGGATAAGGGTCATGAATCGTTTCATCATCGAATTGTTCTTATTGTTTTTACTTTCTTATATACTTGATTATGATGCGTACAATCTTATATCATGCGTACAATAGTCGAAAAAGAAAACGCATCTTTTGAGTATAAGTCACACAAAGTAGTCCACAAATCACAGAAGGGGAAGCATTTTTTGAATTATTCTTTCAGGAAGAGTGATTTCGGATAAGGGGTGGAGGGAGGGGAAAAGAGGGACGAGACAGGAGATTGATTAGAAAGGATATTATATAAATTCATCCGAAAAGCCAAGGAGAAAACCGAGGATTCGGATTATAATTAAGCTATATTGTGCACTATATTCCACTATTCATTTTTGCCATAGCAATTGCTCTAAGGCTAAATATGGCAAAAGCAAAGAACATTTGATTTCACAATGTCTGGCACCGCACAGCAATAGTGGTTTATGTACTTTATTGAACTCCATTCCGCCAGATACTCGTCAACGTTCCTTTTTATAGCACATAATCATCTGATTTCTAACCATCAAAAGTGGCAAACAGATTTTATCCAAACAAATAAATTGCTGAAAAATGATATTTTCCAAAGAAATAATGTTTTATAGTATAGCCGTTTTTTCCCGGTTATATCCACAGATGAGGGAAATAGTCGATGAAGAGCATCATACCCTCCTTGATGCGTGCTTTCTTTTCGGGGTCAACCGGCTTCGGAGAGAACTTCACGCGCTGATACTCCTCGAAGGCATAAATCATTTTGCGGATGATGTTCAGCCATTGATTGTATCCCTTGTCCATACCATACTCCTCGATGACACGACCGGGCGTTCCGCCGGAAGGCCCTTTCTCTGCTTTCAAGAAGGCGCGGAGATGATTGGCTATGATACCGGCCAACCGTGTATCCAACGACCAAACATCTTCGTACGACACTTCACTGTATCCTTCGTGGCTTTTGGCTTTCCACGCCTTTCTCTTCCATCCCATAGTTTTTTCCATACTTTCCTTTTTTCGGCAAAGTTCACGCCTTTATATGCCAAACCACAGCACAAGACGAATCATTCTGACGGCACAGATACAATATAGATATTTTACCACTCCGAGACATTGCCATACAGTCCTCTCCACCTTCTGCGTCGTACCCCCGTCAGAAGCCCTTCTGAGAAGGGGGTATCTCAATATACGACTGAGGTACCCTAAGGATACGACTG
>JAUNJD010000018.1 GCA_030523205.1 Bacteroides sp. | reverse complement strand
TGTTGCTCAGGAACTTATAAATAAAGTTAAATCAAAGTGTTGCGGAATTAAGGTTATAAAAAAAGACAACAAAAAGTAAACGGGTTGTGGTATCCGCAGTCCGTTACCTTGGGTGAACCTATCACCACGGATAAAGTGATAGAACGCTTGGCGCAAATCTCTACCGTGAGCAAGAGTGACGTGCAAGCTGTGCTGGGCGACTTGGCCAGCGTATTGGCCGACTACATGGCCCTGGGTTACACCGTGAAGCTGGATGGCCTGGGCACCTTCTACTACACCGCTGTAACCGAGAAGCAGGGCGTGGCCACGGCAGCCGAGGTGAACGCCAACCAAATCACCGGCGTCCGCATCCGCTTCATTCCCGAGAGTACCCGCACGAACGGCAACCGCATCGTAACCCGTGCCCTGTCCGACACCGTCATCAAGTGGCGCGACATCGAGGAGATTACTTCAAGCACCGGTAGCAGCAGTAGCAGCGGCAGTGAAGGCGGTACCGAATCGGGCGGCAGCGAGAGTGGTGGCGAAAGCGGTGGCAACCCACTGGGATAACCCCGTTAGGCGCAAGAGACGAGCTGATATGGATTAAGACCAACTACCTGACACTCCGATAAACGCAAACTTTTATTATCCATTGTCAATTATCCATTATCAACTAAAGAAATACAAAGATGGATTCCCTTACCATAGTCCGAGGATGCGACATCTCCGGCTATGCCATTAGAACCGCTTTTTTTGTTTGTTTTGTTTGTTCTCCCCGGCTTAGTGAAGTCGGGGAGATTCTTTTTTAAGGATTATAGGAGGAATTATGAATTTTGAATTATTGAAATTCGCCTAATCCGCTCTGCATCACTATCCATTATCAATTATCCATTCTCCATTAAAATAACTCTAAGTAAATTTTTCCCTTCCTTCGTATAAGCACATAGAAAAACATTCGTGCATTCAAAATGATGACAGATATGAACTTACGGAAAACTTTATGGATGGCTGCCGCGTTGTCGGTATGCAGCCACGTCTGCCGGGCACAGGAACCGGTAGAGGTAGAGGTGAACCCCGACCGGGTGGAGAACCGCATTGACGAAAAACTGTACGGCTTTCTGCTGGAGCACCTTTATCATTCCGTCAGCAACGGAATATGGGGAGAGAACGTGTGGAACCGCAGTTTCGAGGAACGGTTGGCCTACGGCGACTGGACCGTGGATAGCCAAGGCGAACTGACCCTGAATGCCCTGAACCGACCGATGGCCGACTTCCGCATCTGCCGGGGCAAGGATTACGAACTGACGCTGGAGGTGAAACGTCTGGCAGGCGACGGGCCGGTGCTCGTAGGCGTGCGCGACCAAAACCGCGACCGTATGCTGACCAACCGCGTCTATTGGCACTTGGGGGCAGAACACAATACCGCCCATCGGCTGGAGCTGAGCACGGGATGGGTGTGGCATACTCCCGTGATAAGAACTCGGCAGGCCGGCATGGAACCCGGTATGTTGCCCACGGGCGAGTGGGTGCAGGTGAAGGTGCGTTGCGAAGGCCGACACCTGACAGGATGGGTGAACGGTCGCATCGTCTTCGACCGTACGGACGACGACTGCCCCAAGGACGGAGCCATCACCCTGGGAGGCGAAAACTGCCGCGTGACCTTCCGTCGCATACAAGTGACGACACTGGACGGCAAGCCGCTGGAAGTCAACCTGAACCCCGTGCGCCACTGGCGGCTGGTGGGTAGCGGCAGTGTGCAGGCCACGGATGCGGACGCACTGAATCAGGACGTGGCCCTGCACCTTCGTGCCTCGGGCAAGCAAGTGGGCGTGGAGCAACCCGAGAACTTCAGCGTGCGCAAGGATGACCGCTTGGTAGGTTCCCTCTACCTGAAAGGAACGGTGGATAAAGTCAGCGTGCGGCTGATGGACGGCAAGCGGCTGATAGACGAACAATGTCTGCAAGGCTTGTCGGCCACATGGAAGGAATATCCCTTGACCTTCGTGTCGCGTAAGGACGTCCCTTGGGCCACCCTCAGCATACAGACCGAAGGCAGTGGTGACCTCTACATCGACCAAGTGAGCCTACGGCATCAGTCCTCCATCGACAACGGAGGCTTCCGCGTGGAGCTGACCAAGGCCGCCACCGACCTGCATCCCGCCATCCTGCGATGGCCCGGTGGCAGCTTCTCCGAGCAATATCGGTTTGAACATGGCATCGGTCCGCAGTCTTCCCGCAGAGGCATCCTCCGCTGGGACGACTTCGACCCCTTGAGCTTCGGCACGGACGAGTTCATCGCTTTCTGCCGCAAGGTGGGAGCCGAACCGCAGATTGTGGTGCCCATCGGTTACCACAACTATGCCGGCTATGCCCCCGACAAGGACGGAGCAGAAGACTGGCTGCAACGCGCCTTGGACTGGATGGACTACTGCAACGGCGACACCACCACCGTGTGGGGGCGGCGGCGTGCGGCCAACGGGCATCCCGAACCCTACGGCGTGAAATACTGGGAGCTAGACAACGAGACGTGGAAGATGAGCCCCAAGCTCTACGTCGAGATAGCCCGCCTCTTCTCGATAGCCATGCGGAAGCGATACCCCGACGTCAAGATTATAGGCAGCGGATGCGGACGGTTAGGGCGCGAGGGCGTCGGGCTGGACTCCATCCTGATACACGATGCGGCACCTTACTTCGACTACATCAGTCCGCACTATTATCAGACGCTGAACAAATACGGCAACGACGGGGTGGAGGAGTATGGTCGCTACTTGGACCAACTCTCTGCATGGATTGCCGCTTCGCAGAATCCGCAGATGAAAATCTATGTGTCCGAGTGGAACCTGGACGGAATAGATATGCGTACGGGTCTCTTTGCCGGTGGCTTCCTCAACCGGATGGAGCGCACGTCCGGCGTGGAGATGGCTGCTCCGGCCCTCTTCCTGCGGCATACCTCGGCCACGGGCTGGAACAATGCCTTCATCAACTTCCATCAGAACGGATGGTTTGCGGCTCCCAACTACGTGGTGCTGAAGCTGTGGCGCGACCACTACCTGCCCAACCGCATCCGGTTGACGGGAACGACACGCGACCTGAACATCGTGGCCACGGCCTCGGACGACAAGCAGACGGTCTGCCTGAAGATAGTGAACCCCACCGCTGCCCCCATAATGCTGAAGGTGAAGAACGGCGTACGGCTGGGGCGACCTACGTGGGAGGTGGTCGGTGCCGACTCGCTGACGGAGGCCAACTCGATGGAGCATCCGCACCGCATCAAGCCCGAGGCAAGGATGGTAGCCACCGAAGGCTACGACCTGCTGCTGAACGTTCCGCCCCATTCGGCCTCGGTGCTGACCGTGGATAGGCGCGACAACTGGAAGGCGGACAACGGGAACGGTACTTTCACCAATCCCATCTTCTACGAAAACTTCTGCGACCCCGACATCATCCGCGTGGGCGACGAATATTATGCCACGGGTACCACCATGCACTCCATGCCCGGGTTACCCTTGCTGCACTCCAAGGACTTGGTGAACTGGGAGATTCTCAGCTATTGTTTCGATGAACTGAACCTGGGACCGGACTATCGACTGGAAGGTGGGAAGGAGAAGTACGGACGGGGCATCTGGGCACCGTGCATCCGTCATCACAACAACACCTTCTACATCTGGACCGACATCCCCGACTATGGCTCCATCGTCTATTCGGCCACCAACCCGCGTGGCCCGTGGAAGGGAGAGAAGATGAACGGCGCTTTTCACGATGCCTCCGTCCTCTTCGACGACGATGGCAAGACCTACATCACTTGGGGAGCAGGCAAGATATACATGGCACAGCTGGACGAGAACCTGCGCGACACCCTGCCCGGCACTTGCCAAATGATATTCACCCCCGAGCGGAAGATGAACGAAGGTTGCCACCTCTACAAGATTGATGGACGGTATTACCTGACCAACATCTGGTGGAAGACCAACCCCATGAGCCTGATGTGCGCCCGTGCGGACAACCCGTACGGCCCGTGGGAAATCAACCGTGCCATTACCTCGGGTGAGGCGTTCGGCTTGCAGCGTGGCTATCGGCTGAAGAATCCGCGCGGTCAAGCCCCTTACGGCGTTATCGAGCCGGACACTACGGACACCGGCAATGTATCCTTTGCCCAAGGAGGGCTGGTGCAGACCACGAGCGGAGAGTGGTGGGGCTTTGTGCACAACGACTACAACGCCATCGGCAGACCTACGGCGTTGGCACCCGTCACGTGGCAGGACGGTTGGCCTTACTTCGGTCTGCCCGGCAACTTGGGACGGTTCCCGCGCATCTGGCGGAAGCCCGACACCAAACTGATCGATACGCCCCGTGCCCTCCATCCGTGCAACGACGACTTTGAAGACACCAATCTGGGTGTGCAGTGGCAGTGGAACCATGTGCCCGATGCCACCCGATGGTCGTTGGTGGAGAGGCCGGGCGTGATGCGACTTTATTCGCTGCCCTCAGCGAACTTTTGGCTGGCTCGGAACTCGCTGACACAAAACGGTGTAGGACCTGTGTCGCAGCCTACGGTGGAGCTGGATGTCAGCGGCCTGAAGCCCGGTGACAATGCCGGACTGGCCTTGCTGAACCGTCCGTACGGCTGGATAGGGGTAGTGGTGGATGAGGCCGGCAACCCGAGCCTGATGCAATACGACGAACTGACGGGCGACACGGCTCGCACGACCTTCAGTGGACAGAAGGTGTGGCTGCGTGCCCATTGCGACTACCTGACAGAGAAGGCACAATTCGCTTATAGCCTCGATGGAAAGGTGTTTGCGGACTTGGGACCTGAATTTACGATGTTCTTCCAAAACAAGACGTTTCAGGGCGTGCGCTATACCTTATATAATTACAATACGTCCGGCCGTGGCGGTGGCTATGCCGATTTCGACAACTTTCAAGTCTATCAGCCCCATCCATACGGCCTGATGCGTCCGATACCCTGCGGCAAACAGATAGTGCTGACCAACCGGAAGGATGGAAAACAGCTGAAGCCGGGCGGTGCCGGACGGATGGAAGTAGAAGACTGCTCGTTGGGCCGTGTGGCGCTGAAGACGACACGTGGCTATCTCTCCATAGACGCTGCCACCGGAAAGGCGGGTGTCCGCACGATGGACAAGCCCGGCCGAACCGAGACTTTCCAGTGGATAGAGACCCCTTACGGTGACTTGGCGTTGCTCTCATTGGCCACAAACCGTTATCTCAACGTCGCTCCCGACGGCAGCCTCAATGCCAATGCCGTAGGTCCGAAGCCCAGCCGCATGGACGGCACCTGCCTGACGTGGGCGGAAGCGGAATGACCTTGCGGACGGGCAATAAAAATGCGGGGCAACTTCTCACGAAGTCGCCCCGCTTGTGTCTCTGTTATTAAAATGAGAGATAAATTAATGTAGAGAGACTAAATATGTCTTTCGATAAAAGCCGTTATTTGTTGGCCGGATGATCGTAGGCCGAGGTGCGTACGTCCCAATACATCTTTGTGTAGTAGTTGTTGGTTCCGTCGGTCAGTCGGGATACGGCATCTTCCCAGTTGGAACCATTCAGCGTACTTTCGTTGGTGGGGTACTTCACACGCGAGATGATGTCGTCGTTCACCTCCGACAGCGGTTCGAAGGTAATCTCAGCATCGTTCACCACGCCTGTGATTTCGCCCGGACGTACCAATTGCTCGGGATAGCCCGTGCGGCGGATTTCGGTCCATGCCTCCGTACCGTTGATGAAGAGGTCGATGTACTTCTGCACGGCTACGGCCTCGGCATTTACGTTCTGTGATACGGCGTCGATGTAGGCAGTCAGGTCGGCATCGCTCACCGACGTTCCGCTGGCATCGGCCCAGAACTCGATGGAGGCTTCTACACCTTCTCGGTAGTCGGCTTCGGAGAAGTCGTTGTATTCGCTCAAGATGAACTTCAGTTCGGCATACGTCATCATGGGTACGGCAAAGTCAGGCTCCAAGAACACGGGCTGACCGTTGTACCAGTTGGGCGTGCCTGTGCGGGCAGCCGTACTGATGGCGCTGGACACACCGTAGGGGAAGCCTATATATGCGCCGCCGTTGTCGTTGGTGTACATGCTCAGACGCGGGTCAACCGTGCCTTCCCAGGGGTGGGATTTGCCGTTCAGGGTGTCGGCATCGCCTTGCAGCAGGTCGCAGAACTGCTTGGTGATGGTGAAGTCGTTACGTCCGCTTACGTAGAAGCCTGAGTAGAACATACAGTAGTCAGAACCGGAAGTGACGTACTGGAACACGGCAGCATCGTCGTTGCTCTCGAACACGCCGCTGGCAACAGCCTGACTGATGTACGTTTTCCAGTTAGAATCAACCTTCGACAAGTGGATGGCGAGGCGGCACTTCAATGAGTTGCCGAATTTCTTCCACTTGGTGGCATCACCGTCATAAATGACGTCGCCCGAGGTGAAAGCCTCTTCGTCTTCGTCAATCATGGCAATGGCTTCGTCCAGTTCGGCCAGCATACCGGCGTAGATGTCTGCTTGGTCGTCGTACTTGCAGTAGAGCACGCCTTCGCTCTCCAGCTTGGCAACCTCAGAGTAAGGAACGTTGCCCCATGTGTCGGTGATGATCTGCATCAGCCATACCTTCAGAATCTTGACGGCAGCTATTTGGTTGCAGTTGGCACCGTAGGCCGAGTTGGTGGAAGCCGTAGCCTCGTCGGTGTTCATCTCAATCACCTTCTCCAGGTTGGCAATGCCCATGTAGAGGTAGTTGAAATAGCTGTTGTTGGTCGATTCACGAATCTGGTAGCGGTCTTCCTCCGTGTAGTTGCGCTGTGCCCAATACTGTGCGTACAGCAAACATTGGCGGCCACTGAACCAGTTATCGTAAATGTTGTCCATAATCCATTTCTCGGCACCGCTCATCAGCATGTTGGAGGGGACGTCGGTGGGGTTGTTGGGATCTTCGTTCATGGTGTCCAGATCCTCGCAGGCCACTGTGGAGAGGCAGATGGCTCCCATCAGCAGGTATTTATAGAATTTCTTTATCTTCATGATTCTGTCTTTTAAAATTTGATACTAACACTTGCTCCGTAGTTGGCCACTGAAGGAATGGCACCACCTTCGATACCCTGTATGTTACCCGAGCTTGTTACAATCATTTCGGGGTCGAAATGCTTGGTGTCGGGACCCCAAACGGCCAAGTTGCGTCCGTAGGCCGATACGCGCAGGCTCTTGACGAAGGCACCCTTCTTCAAGGGGATGGTGTAGCCGATGTTGATTTCGCGCAGCTTCACGTAGTCGGACTTGAATACGTTCTGTGCGGCGGGGCCGGTGTAGAAGTCTTCGCAGTAGGCTTGTCCGTCGGCCACGGTGGTGTTGCGTGTGCCGTTCTCGTCGATGACGCCGTCCAGCAAGATGCCTTCTTCGCGGATGTTGTTGGCAGCCGACTCTTCCAGCATACCGGAGTACATACCCCACATATAAGAAGTGGAGAAGTAGTGTCCGCCCTTCGAGAAGTCAATCAGGATGCTGGCATCGAAGTTACCGATTTTGAAGGTATTGCTCCAACCGCCTGTGAAGTCGGGGTAGATGCTGCCCAGGCTGACGTTGCCGTCGGTGGCGAGGTAGAGGCCGCTGTCAGGGTCAATCATCTTGTTGCCGTTGTCGTCGAACACGTAGTTGGTACCCATAATCACACCGTAGGCCGAGCCTTTCACTGCACCGATTTCTACGCTGAAGGGAGCCGAAGCGATGCGGTAGTAGTCAACGCCGTCAACCAGTTCCTTTACCTTGTTCTTGTTGGAGGCCAAGGTGAGCGAAGTGGTCCAGCTGAAGTTGCGGGTCTGCACCGGTGTGCCGTGAATGGCAAATTCAATACCCTTGTTGGAGATGACACCCGAGTTGATGACCTGATAGATGTAGCCCGTAGTACCCGATACGGAGAGCGGGATAATCTGGTCCTTCGTCTCCGAAGCGTAGTAAGTGGCATCGAATCCCAGTCGGTCGTTGAAGAATGACATTTCCAGACCGAACTCCCAAGAAGTGGTCGATTCAGGCTTCAGGCTGGCATTGTTCAGCGTGTTGGGCAGGCGATAGCCCGGCGTGCTGGAGTCGATGTTGGTGTATTGCGTATAGGTGGACAGCACTTGGTAGGGATCGGTGTCGTTACCCACCTTGGCCCAACCTGCACGTACCTTACCGAACGAAATCCACGATGCTTTCTCCTTCAGCAGTTCGGAGAACACGAAGCTGGCCGTCACCGAAGGATAGAGGTATGAGTTGTTGCCCGAGGGCAGTGTGCTGGACTTATCGTTGCGCAGCGTAGCTTCCAGATAAACCATGTTCTTCCAGCCTGCGCTGACGTTGGCGAATACGGAGTTAATGCCTTTTTTGCGCAAGAGGTTGTAGGAAGCGGCTGTTGATACGGAGTTCTTCAGATTGTAGAACAAGGGGATGGCAAGTCCGCCCTGCGTTTCGCCATATACATATTCGTAGCGGCGCTTCATGATGTTGGCACCCAGGTTGGCATTCAGCGAGAAGTCGCCGAACACTTGGTTGTACATCAACATGAACTCGTGGTTCAACTCATATTGCTGACGCGAGATTTCCATGTAGCCCGATTGCTCCTGCGAGCCTACGGCATTGCGTTCGTACTGCTTATCGACGAAGAAGTCGAGGTTGGCCTTGTACTGGAACTTCAGTTCGGGCAGAATCTTGTAGGAGAAACCTACGTTACCATAAATACGGTTGCGCGTATCGTTCTGATAGCACATATAGCGGCTCCAGTAGGGGTTGTTGCTATAAGCCGGAGTGGGGTCATCCCAAGCCGAGCGGTTCCATGTGGCCTGTGTGCCGTCGGGCATGATGTACAGGTCTTTGGCCTGGGCCATGTCGAGTTCGCGGTGTCCCCACTGTACGAACTTCACCATGACGTTGTTGTCGCCGTAGCCGGTCTCCGAACGACCTTTGGCACGCGAGTTGAAGTAAGTCAGGTTGGTGAAGGCTTCCAGCTTCTGGTCCGGGCTGGTGATGTTGCCCGATACGCTGAATACGTTCTTGGTCATCGTACTGTTGGGCATATAGCCTTTCAGGTCGGTGTTGGTGTAGGACAGACGCATGGAAGCGCGGTCGGTGGCCTGCGTGATGGAAATGTTGTTGGTGAAGGATACGCCGGTCTCGAAGAAGTCTTCCACATCGTGTTCCGGTGCTACCCATTTGGAGGTGGTGGGGTTGCCCACTTTGCCGCCGGCTTCCCACTTGGCAAGGTCGTACCACGACAGCACCTCTTGGCCTTCCAGCTTCGGTCCCCAGCTTTCGTCGGTGGCGTAGTCAGGATAGTTGTAAGTGGTTCCGTTGATGGTCACTTCCTCAAATTCGGTGCCGTAACCACCACCGTACAGTCTTTGCAGCTTCGGCAGCTTGTTCACTACTTCGATACCTACCGACGTGGTGAACGTCACGCCCAGACCTTCGTCCTTCTTGCCCTTCTTGGTGGTAATCATCACTACACCGTTGTTGGCACGCGAACCGTACAGGGCCGATGCACTGGCACCCTTCAGTACCGATATGTTCTCGATGTCGTCGGGGTTGATGTCCTGTATCAAGTTACCGTAGTCGTAGCCACCGCCACCGCGTTGGGTGGAAGTAGAGTTGAAGTCAGTACCTTCGATGGGCACACCATCTACCACGAACAAGGGTTGGTTGTTGCCCGAGATGGAGCTTACACCACGTATCAGCACCTTGGACGAACCGCCCATGGAGCCTGAACCGCTGGAAATCTGCAAACCGGCCACCTTACCTTGCAAGGCATTGACCGGGTTGGTCAGTCCGCCACGTGCTTTTACCATTTCGTCTCCGCCCACTTCGGTCATGGCATAACCCAGTGCCTTCTTGGCACGCGAGATGCCCATAGCCGTCACTACGACTTCGTCCAGCAACTCAGTATCTGCCTTGAGCACGATTCTCATCTGTCCCGGTGCGATGGCAACCACGCGAGGCTGCATACCTACGAACGACACCTTCAGTGTCTTTGCCGAACCGGGCACATTGTTGATTGTAAACTTGCCATCAATATCGGTAACGGTACCTACCGAGGTGCCCACTACCAGCACTGATGCGCCAACAACCGGCTCTTGGTCTTCTTCGGAAATCACTATTCCCGAGATGGTAGACGTCTGAGCCGTCACCAGACCTATACTCATCATAATGAAACAGGTCAATAACGACATTACTTTTCTTTTTATAAATCTCCCTTAAAATTAACCTATTGAAATTAAATTTTAGTTATCTCGCCGCAAATGTATTTAGATTAATTTAATACTGAAAGAAAAATGAAATAAAAATTGCATTAAGGCTGTGTATTTAACATTTTGCTTTCTTTTTGATTTTTAGAAACTTGATAAATCTGACATTTTAATAGCTTAATTTTCATATTGTTTTCTATTTGAATTGATTTAAATCAATTTTTGCTATGAAGTTTAATTGAAAGAAATCGCTGTTTGGTCGATGTTTTAACAAAAGCGTATGCCGTGGTTGGTGTGTTCAGATAGTTAACAGATGTTGTTTCGGTTATCTAAGTAAATATTTGCCCTCGTTCGTATCCCTTGATAAAGATTTTATTTCACTTATACCATTTTATTAATATGAAAAAACTGTTTTGTTCGTTACTCCTGCTTTGCGCTTGCTGCGCCATGCAGGCACAAGAGACCACCAACTACCTGATGTCCTACTTCAAGGATGCCACGCACAGCGTCTATTTCGCCATCAGCCGCGACGGAAAGACCTTTGCCGACGTCAATGGCTACAAGCCCGTGCTCTACGGTACGAAGTACGCCGAGCAACGGGGTGTGCGCGACCCTCACATCTACCGTGCCCCCGACAGTTGCTACTACGTGGTGCTGACCGACCTCAACGTGGCTGCCCAGCAAATGGGCTTCCGCGATACCCGTTGGCAGCGCGACGGCAAGAAGTACGGCTGGGGCAACAACCGTGCCATCGTCATGATGAAATCCCGCGACCTCATCAACTGGACTTCCTCCGTCTTCCGCTTGGATGAGGCTTTCGCCGAAACCCGCGAGGTGGGGCGCTTCTGGGCACCGCAGACCATCTGGGACAAGGAGGCGGGTCGGCTGATGGTTTATTTCACCCTCGGCATGGCCGGACAGCCCAATGCGCTTTATTATTCGTATGCCGACCCCGCTTTCACTCGCCTAACGGAAGTGCCCCGGCCTTTCGACGTGCGGTGGAAAGAGGGCATCGACCTGCCATCGCCGGCCGGCCAAGGCATCGACCAGGACATTACGGAAGCAGACGGCCGTTTCCGTATGTTCTATTGCTGGAAAGGCCGCATCATCCAAGCCGTAGCCGACCGTCTGACGGGCACCTACGTGGCCGATACCATCAAGGTGGATGGTGAGCCTGCCGGTAGCGAGGCCCCCAACGTGTGGCGCATCGAAGGCACGGGCAAGTATTGGCTCATGTATCACCCTTACGCCCGCAAAGGCGAGACGGACACCAACTTTGGCTTCAGCGCGACCACCGATTTCCGGCACTTCGACTACAAGGGGCGCATGAACGAAGACGATTGCCCCATCCGTTCGCTGAACTTCGATATGCCCAATCACGGCACGGTCATTCAGCTTCCTGCCGAGGATGCCCGTAAGCTGGCAAGGTATTGGAGGCTGGACTACGATGCGTTGCCATCCGAAGCCGGAAGGTAGCTACATACCCCTACGGACTGAGCATAAAAAAGATGCCATCTATTATGGAAAAAGATGGCATCTTTTTATATAATAGATGGCATCTTTTTATGGCTAAGGTCCGTACTGTCCTATGCACGGCTACGGGAGGGGCTGTGCTAATCTATGGAGGCGGCTATAAAGACGTTTTTGTCGGGAGAAGTACGGCATATTTCTCGGCTGAAATGATAATTTTCAATAGATACTGATGTCTTTATAAGAATAAAGCGTTCTTCTAAGTAAATTCTTTTCTTGTTTCGTATTTATCCATAAAACATTTTAGTATTATTGCATTGAAATTTGAGATTATGGAACATCATGAGTATCGAAGAAGAGTAAAGAGCATCCTTTTGCTTATCTGTATCTGTTTAGGGTTTGCCCAGCATTTGTTTGCCCGTCAGCATCCCTGCATCTATGCCACGCCCGCCGAGAAGGCCGACATACGGGCGAAGATAAAGAATGAACCGTGGGCGCAGAAAGCTTTTGCCGACATACGTGCCGAGGTAGAAGGCTATGCCGACCGTCATGCCGAAGACCCTGAATGGATAGTCTCCCGCATGGCCATGTACTGGAAAGACGGCGAACGCTATACGCAATGCTACCTGAAGAAGCAGAACTGGGACCGTGGTGAAGGCAATGCACCGGTACCCACTGTGCGTATGCCGGGTATGCGCGTCTGGAACAAGTATGTCAATGTCCCTCTCGAAGACCGTACACCCTACAATGAGACGGGCGATATGTGGGGCATCAACCGACACAACCCTTCGGAACCGCCGGTGCTGATACCTTATAAAGAGAGCGGTCACATGATACGCGGCAACAATGTGGAGATATTGACACTGGCCGAGAATGCCGCTTTCGTTTATTGGGTGACGGGCGAAGAGAAGTTTGCCCGCTTTGCGACAGACATATTTAATACGTGGTTGGTCGGTACTTACTACATGAATCCGATACTCGACCCCGAGAAGTCCTGTGGCAGTGCGGGTGGTTGGGAACCCGGCGGCATTTGCGGTTATTACGACTACGAGCAGATACACGATGACCTGGCCATGCACGCTGCCACGGTCTATGATTTTGCTTACGACTACCTGATGCAGCATCCACATACTCATCTTGGCGAGATAGGACGCGACACCAAGACCGTAGCCGACGAGGTGTTCAAGCGTTTCGTTGACCTTGGATTGGTACGTGGCGGCAAGGAAGGCAACTGGAACGTGAACGGATGGAACATCATGCTTCGTCCGGTGTTGGTGCTTGGAGACAACGATGAGTATGCCGACGGAAAGGGTAGGGATTACTATCTGCACTATTTGGTTGAGGAATCGACCGACTATCACAATGCCATCCCCGATATGCTGAAGTCATACGATTCCGTCACCGGCCTGTGGCCCGAAGCACCCGGATATGCCTTTGGCACTGTGCAGACATTGCTCGATTGGGTAGCTCCGTTGAGGCGTGCCGGTATAGATATCCTTGCAGGTAATCCCATCTTGCAGAAGGCTGCCATGGCCGCTTTCCCGTGGATGGACGATGCCTCTAACATGGTGGTGTTTGGTGACTCTCGTGGAGGCAGCGCCAACTTCCGCACATTTGAGGATTTGCTGGCCTACTATACTCAAACCCACAATACTGAAGAGGGAGCCAAGATGGCCGTCGCACTGAACAAAGCCATCTCCTTGGGCAAATACCATAGGGACGAGACCGACTGGATGGGAATTTGTACGTTCATCCCCTCCATACCGACCACGCAGGAAGAGACTAGCGAACGCGCCTCCTATTCCGCCCATCATCGCTTCATTACCATGAAGAATTGGAATGCCCCTTATAAGATGATGGCTAACCTCTACGGAGGAACAAAGGGCTCCCACCTTACTCCCAACGGACTTGCCTTGCAACTTTACGCCTATGGCTATGCCTTGGTGCCCGACGCCGCCGCTTACGAATCTTATTGGGCCAAAGACTATGCCTACCATCAGTCGCCTACCGGTGCCAATACCATTCTGCCCGGATATACAGAAGGAGAAATCAGCATACAAGCCATGGAACCGATAGTGGCGGAAGGTCATTTTACGAACGAATATGAGTTGACTCCTTTTCTCAACTTTGCCGATGTTGTGGCAGCCGAGAAACGGAGGACGGTGGCCGTTGTCCGCACTTCGGACAGCAGTGGTTATTACGTCGATATCTTCCGATCCGACCAACCGGATAACGACTACTTGTTTCACCATGTTGGTACTTCTTTGTCGCTGACCGATGTGCAAGGTCGTACACTGCCATCTGAGCCGTTGGATAGTCTCGACAAGGCGTATCACAAGGGGTATGCGTACTTCTCCCACCTGCACCAGACTGCTTATGCCGATGATTTCGTCGCCACGTGGCAGATACCCGAAGGCGTTACTTCCCGTCTATGGATGACCGGAGCCGATGGACGAACCCTCTACCAAGCCGATGCTCCTGCCACGACACTCAATGCTTCGTTGACTCCCAATGGTGTCAGCACACCACCGGCTCCGACACCGACACTCATCGTGCGCCAATCGGCGAACAATGCGGCTACCCATCCCTTTGTCGGGGTCTATGAGGCTTATAAGGATAACACTCCTACCGTGAAGCAGGTCAATCATCTGCCTGTTGATGGAAATTGCACCGCTTTGTCAGTAGAGACAACCGCAGGATGTACAGACTATATCCTAAGCGCTACGGATGCACAGACTTATGCTCCTGTCGGTTTGCGCCGCACTGCCTTTTGCGGCACCTTTGGCATGATTCGTATGAAGGATGGAGAGCCGGAAGCTCTGTATCTAGGCAATGGCAGATGCCTGAAGGTTGGCAAGTATTCCATTGAAACCGATACAGACGTGTATGCTGCCCTCTATCGACAGAATGGGGAGTGGCATTATTCGGCTACCGATTCTGTTCGGGTCAAGATAGGGAAGAAGACTATAACATTGAAGGAAGGATACAATCAGACGCTATTAATGCGGTGATAGTAGCTCTATCATGTTGTATTGATTTGAACGGATAATAAAAAAGGGGCATCTTTTTATGGCTAAGGTCCGTACTGTTCTATGCACAGCTACGGGAGGGGCTGTGCTAACCTATGAAGTCGGCTATAAAGACGTTTTTGTCGTGGCGGGGGCCGATGACAGTTCGTACATTTGAGAAAGGAGTATTTTCTATGGATGCAACAATAAGAGATAAGTCATCTCTTTAATCACAATAAACTGTGATTTTGATTGTTTCTTTCGTTTGAAATACTTATTTTTGCAGAAAAATCACACTGTATTGTGAATACGAAAGAGATAGGAACTGCAATCAAGGGACGTCGGCAAAGTTTGAAAATAAATCAGTTGGAACTTTCCGAGTTGGCCGGCATAGGCATCAACACGCTTGTGGCCATTGAGCGCGGACAAGGCAACCCGAAACTGGAGACATTGTTGGCAGTGGCAGACACGCTGGGGTTGCAGGTAGAAATCAAACTGAAAGAATAAACGTGTATGCGGAAATGTGAAGTTTATATTCATGGTATTAAGGCAGGGGAACTGACAGAACTCAATAGTCAGGACTATGTATTCGCTTACGACCATACGTACTTGTTGGGCGAAGATAATCCTCCCGTCAGTTTGACTATGCCTCTGCGTGAAGAACCTTATCGCTCAGACTATCTTTTTCCTTTTTTTTTCAATATGCTTTCCGAAGGAGAGAATCGCCAAATGCAAGCACAGCTTTTGCGCATTTCTCCCGAGGATGATTTCGGTATCCTGCTTGCTACTGCTCATACCGATACGATAGGAGCCGTAACCGTAAAATCCATAATGTCATGATACAGTTGCATGTTTGCCCCTCTACATTGGCCGAAGGTTTCAATACTTATTCTTCGGCTGCGCGGAAGGCATTGTTCGATGGAGTAAAGGTCTCGCATTGTTTGAACATTCCCAGCCCGGCGGCAGACAGTATAGAGGCAAAGGAAGCAGCATTCAAGAATGCGGGGCGCATTTCTCTCTCGGGTGTACAGCCCAAGTTTTCAATGGTTATTGACGAAGATTTGTCGTTGCGTTACGCTCGGCAAGGTGAACAAGGCACTTATATACTGAAACCTCGTCCGAACAGCTATCACTTGATGAACAAGGATTATTGTGCAGCCAATGAGCACTTGACCATGCAGATAGCCTCGCAGGTGTATAGGATTGAGACAGCGGCCAATGGACTTTGTTTCTTTACTGATGGCGAAGCTGCCTACCTTACGCGTCGTTTCGATGTGTATCCTAACGGAAAATACCAGCAGGAGGATTTTGCATCCTTGATGGGATACACTAGAGCCAATGGCGGCAGTGATTATAAATATAGCAACGGAAGTTACGAGGAGTGTGCAGCAGTCATTAATCGGTATGTTAAGGCAAGCCGCGTTGATATACTCCGCTTTTTCCGATTGGTATTATTCAACTTCATTACCTTGAATGATGATGCACATCTGAAGAACTTTTCATTGATTAATCGTGGAGACGAATACCGGCTTTCACCGGCCTACGATTTGATTAATACCTCTCTTCACCTATTTCAACCGAGGATTTTTGCGCTCGATAAAGGCTTGTTTCGTGAGGGGATGGCGATGAGTGATACTCATTCGGTTGGCCGAGGCGAATTTATAGAGTTTGGGAAACGCATCGGCATTCCTGAGAATTTAGTAAAGCGTGAATTAGAGCGTTTTTTGCAAGACAGTCCTCTAACTGACAGCTTGATAAACCAATCTTTTTTATCGGATAGTCTAAAAACACAGTATCGTCAGTCTATAAATTATCGTCGTAGCATGTTGACGTTCTGAATCTTCTACGACTACGGGTGATAATAGCTCTATCATGTTGCGATGACGATGTTGTCATTAACTAGAAGACAATAAAAATGCTGCTCGGTTCAACCGAGCAGCATTTCTAATATCAAAGTACAATCCTTCTTCTTTATAGCGGGATGTATTCTACGAATGCTTCCATAGCTTCGTACGATGCCAGTCCTAGTCTGTCGTACAGAGAGGCTGTGCCGCGGTTGCGGTCTTCGCTACGTTGCCAGAAGAGGCGTTCGTCATTGCCCAGGAAGGGAGCACTTTCCATCTGCGACTGATGCTTCAAGATGGAGTTGCGTTTGGCACGCAGCTCTTCCGGACTGATGGGAACAGCCATTTCTATGTTCTCGATTTCCCATTCGGCCCATGCACCGCGATACATCCAGATGCGGCATTCCTTCAACCATTCGGCATTGTCTTCTTTCTCTAGGTCGATGGCGGCAAATACGGCATCCGTACATACACGGTGAGTGCCATGCGGGTCGGCCAAGTCGCCGGCTACAAATATCTGATGGGGCTTTATCTCACGGAGCAGGTTGCGGACAATCTCTACATCGGCTTCGCTGATAGGGTTCTTCTGAATCTTTCCGGTCTCATAGAAAGGAAGGTCGAGGAAATGTACGTGGTCCAGCGGAATGTTGTTGTACGTACAGGCCGTACGTGCCTCGCCTCGGCGAATCAGTCCCTTGATGGTCAGTATGTCGCGCGTATCCATGTCGCCGTCTTTCTTCTGCTTTAGGAATTGGCGGATTTCGGCATACTTTTCGTTGATGACTTGGTCGGCACTGTCGTTGAAGAGTTGGTTGAATCCGTTGATGAAGTGCAGGAAGCGGATGACTTCTTCGTCGCCTACGGCAATGTTACCCGATGTCTCGTATGCCACGTGTACGTCGTGTTTCTGCTCTACCAAACGTCGGATGGTGCCACCCATAGAGATGACATCGTCGTCGGGGTGCGGAGAGAATACCACTACACGCTTCGGATAGGGCGTGGCACGTTCGGGACGGTAGGTGTCGTCGGCATTCGGCTTGCCGCCCGGCCATCCGGTAATGGTATGTTGTAGGTCGTTGAAAATCTTTATATTCACATTGTAGGCCGAACCGTAGAGGGCAAGCAGTTCGCTCAATCCATTCTCGTTGTAGTCTTTATTGGTCAGTTTCAAGATAGGTTTGCCCGTCAGTTGGCAGAGCCATACGATGGCACTCCGTATCAGCTTGTCGTTCCATTCGCACGAAGTCACCAACCACGGACGTTGGATGCGCGTCAGGTTGGCGGCAGCCGACAGGTCGATTACGATGTGTGCATTGTTGTGCGTCTGGAGGTATGATGACGGAATGGTGTCGGTAATGTTCCCTTCCACACACTCTTTTATCATCTTGGCCTTCTCCTCGCCCCATGCCATCAGATAGACTTTTCGGGCTGACAGGATGGTGGATACACCCATGGTGATGGAACTGATGGGGGTGTTTTCGATGTTGCCAAACAGCTTGGATGCATCGTTGCGCGAATCGCTGTCCAGCAAGATGAGGCGGGTGGTAGAGTTAAGGCGTGAACCCGGTTCGTTGAAACCGATGTTTCCTACTCGTCCGATGCCCAGCAGAGCTACGTCTATGCCACCGAAACTTTCGATGCGCTGTTCGTACAGGCGGCAGTATTCAAAGATGGTGTCCTTGGCAATGCTTCCGTTAGGACTGAATATGTTCTGTGGGTCTATATCTACATGGTTCAGCAGCATATCCTTCAGTGAGTTGAGGTTGCTGTTGACGGCATCTGCTGACAAGGGGTAATATTCGTAGAGATTGAATACAACGACATTGCGGAAACTAAGTCCTTGTTCTTTATGCAAGCGCACAAGGGCTGTATACACATTGCGGGGTGAGTTTCCTCCGGCCAATGCCAATATGCAGAAACGTCCGGCCTTTTGCTTGTCGCGGATAATCTGTGCAATGTCCAGAGCTACTTGGTTGGCGCCTTCTTCCGGTGATTCGTAAATGTCTGTCGGGATTTTCTCCAGTCGGGTCAGTACGGACCGTTCGAAAGCGTTCTCGGGGCGATAATACCTAGGGGAAACTCGGTTGAGTGTGATTTGAGAACTAAGATTGGTTTTCATAAGTTTGGTGTATTAATAAATTGATATTGCTCAACAAATATACGGAAAACAATATGCATTCGTGTTACATTGAAGATAAATTAACGGATGTTTCGACAGGTTATTGATTGTGGGCGGACTGTCCGAGGGAAGTCGTTATATACTTTTTAGGCACGGATGATACGGATAAGCATCACTTTGATAACTTTCCCTCCGTGAGCTGAAAGTCTGCGAGGCTAATAATCCGCACAATCCGTGCCTAAAATAATTTTAATAGCTTATGCCCAGGTCTTGGACAGTCCTGTTGGGATGTAGGCCGATAACTTAAAATAATGTATTGGTCTCGGGCACAAGTTGACCCATAGCCCATACGGCTCTTACCTTCAAATCGTCGTCCATGACGATGATGTCGGCATCCTTTCCCTTTTGCAGGGAGCCTTTACGGTCATAGACACCCATGATGCGTGCCGGAGTTTCTGAAGCCATGCGGACAGCATCGGCCAAAGGTATATCGGCTTTCTGTACCATAGTGCGTATCAGGCGGTCCATGGTGGCAATGCTTCCTGCCAATGCCGAACGGTCGGCCAGCTTGCAAACGCCATCTTCGATGATGACGCGCGGGTCGAAGGCTTCCTTGCTGTCGCTGGCAGCACAAGCCAAGGCATCGGTTATCAAGCAAGTGCGTTCCACACCTTTGATTTTATAGACCAGACGTAGGATGGTAGGAGGCACATGGATTCCATCGGCCACAACCTCTACGGTCATGTCGTTCAGCAGGTAGATACTTTCTACCGTACCTTCGTATTTGTATTCGCGACGTTTGTGGAAGCCCGGCATGGCGTTGTAGAAGTGTGTGGCGTGCGTATAACCGGCTTCATAGGCCGTGCGTATGTCTTCGAACTCGGCTTGTGTATGGGCTACGGAAGCCAATATGCCTTTCCCGGTGATGTACTTGCCAAACTGGATGGCACCCGGCAGTTCGGGAGCGGCATCCCAGCGTTTGATGCAATCCCAAGTCTCTACAATGGGAATGTATTCATTAGGATCGGGATTCTTGATGTTTTCGGGCATTTGTCCACCGGCCATAGCCATATTGAGATAATGGCCTTCGAGGTGCAAGCCCAGGATGGGACTGTTCTTTTCTTCCATCAGCCGTGTGCAGGTAGCGGCAGCCTGTTCTATCATGGGGACGGTAGATGATGAGAGGGTGGGGAAGATGCTGGTTGTTCCGTACTTCATGTGCGTGTGGACAGCCGCCCGGAAAGCATCTTCCGTACATTCCATGAAGTCGCGTCCTCCTCCTCCGTGGGCATGGATTTCCACGCCACCGGGCAGTACATACATACCTTTCACGTCAATCAATTGTGCGCCGATAACGGCCAAGTCACAGTTGGTTACTTCCAAAATCTGATGGTCTCTTATCAATACCGAACCATCTTTCATCCATCCTTGGGGGGTTAGGATGCGTGCGTTGATTAATTGAGTCAACATAGAATTAGGGGTTTAGTTGTTAAATTAATAATGTGTGTCGTCAGTCGACGCTGTTTCGAGGGACAAATGTAGGGACTTTTTAGCAAGAATGTACTCTTTCTTTTTAGGTATTTTCTACAAAAAACGTAAAAAGTACAAGTTTAAATCTTCATAGGGGACAAATTCTAATTCGTTTTGTTATATTTGTGAGGTCAAAGGATGGATGATGGCACATATCTCAGGCATCATTCATTTCGTTGGCAATGGGTGCAGAAATCAGACAAAGACAATCAGCAGAACAGAAACATTAACCCTAAAAAATTATTGTATATGAAAAATTGGAGAGTAGAAGCTATCCTCATCGCCCTTGCTATTGTAGTATTGGGTGTGGAAATCAGAGGAGGCATCAACGATTTTAAGAACAAAGAACGTGTGGTCAGTGTGAAAGGGCTGGCCGAGATGGAGGTACCGGCCGACAAGGTGATTTGGCCGCTGATGTATAAGGACATAGGCAACGACCCGGCCTTGCTTTATACCAATATGGTGCAGAAGAACAAAGCTATCGTCAACTTCTTAAAGACGAATGGCATTGCAGAAGAGGAAATCAGCATTGCCCCGCCTGAAGTAATAGATATGCAGGCCGAACGCTATGGCGAGAGGAATACCCCTTACCGCTACAATGCAACGTCTGTGATTACGGTTAACTCAAGGAACGTAGATACCGTGCGCAAACTGATGTCCGAGCAGGCAGAGCTGATGAAGCAAGGCATTGCCATCACAGGCGGTGACTATCGCTACAATGTGGTCTATGAATTTACCGGATTGAATGATATAAAGCCTCAGATGATTGAAGAAGCTACCAAGAATGCACGTGCTTCGGCCGAGAAGTTTGCCAAAGACTCAGATAGTAAATTAGGTAAGATACGCAATGCATCGCAGGGACAGTTCTCTATCGAAGACCGCGATGCCAATACTCCTTATATAAAGAATGTGCGCGTGGTGACTACCGTGAATTATTATCTGACAAAATAGTAAAAGAGTCTGCATCCATCCATACAGGAAATTTCTTCCTGAATGCCTGTAATTCGACGGGGGAGAGCGTTGCCGTGGCAATGCCTTCCTCGTTGTCGTTTACGGAGGCTAGTGTTTTGCCCTTGGCATCATACAGAATGCTTCCGCCGTTGTAGGCCAATCCGTTTCCGTCCATACCGACGCGGTTGATGCCGCAAGTGTAGCATTGGTTTTCCAAGGCACGTGCCTGTAACAGGATGTCCCACACCCGACGGCGAGGAACGGGCCAGTTGGCTACGTATATCAGCAGGTCGTATTCGTTGCCCACGTTTCGGCTCCATACAGGGAAACGCAGGTCGTAGCATACTAATAACAGTATATTCCAACCTCGATAATGGATGATGGGACGTTGTGTGCCGGGATAGAAATGGTCTGTCTCCAGTCCCATGCGGAAAAGATGTCTTTTGTCGTAGTACCATGCATCTCCCTCGGGAGTAAGGAAGAAGGCGCGGTTATAGCAGCGGGCTGTTGTCGTGTCAGAGTTTTCTTGATGACAGGCTTGCTGTTCGTCACAGGCCATGTAGCTTCCTGCGATGGCCATTTGAAATTCGGAAGCCCATTGTTGCAGGGTTCGGATAGTAGGGCCTGCTACAGGTTCCTCCAATTGTCCTACATTCATGCTGAAACCAGTAGAAAACATTTCGGGAAGGACGATTAAATCCGTCTCTCCCCGAAGTGTCATCAGTCTTTTGTACAACCGATTTAGATTTTCCTGCTTGTTTTCCCAGGCAATGTCTGTTTGCAGAAGGGTGATGCGTAGTGAATCCATAATTATACTTCTCCTATCGTAAAATTCTCCGGATGCCTGCCTCTGAATGCTTTGAAGTGGAGTTTTATCTCACGCATATCTTTGTCGATGTCGCCACTGGGCTGGATGACACGTGTGAGCGAGATGCTTTTCGACGGATAATCCACCCCTGCCAATACAATGGGTACCTGTGCCTTCAGTGCTATGTAGTAGAATCCCTTTTTCCAGTCAGGGTTGGCCTTGCGTGTCCCTTCCGGAGTAATGGCCAGTTGGAATCGTGTGCTGGCGGCAAAGCGTTCGGCCATTTGATCGACCAACGAGCATTTCCGTTTCCGGTCAACAGGGATGCCGCCAATGGCTCTGAAGAATATGCCTAAGGGAAAGAAAAACCATTCTTTTTTCATCATAAAACAGCTCTTCCGTCCCATTGCTCCATAAAACAATTTGCCGATGAGCAAATCGCAATTAGAGGTGTGAGGTGCCACGCAAATGATGCACTTGTCATAGTCGGGCACCGTCACCTGAGCCTTCCAACCCATCAGGCGATAAAGTATAAAGCCATAGAGTTTTTTTTTCATCACTTATTGCAGTTTGCCGATTGCGTCAATAATTTCTTCTACTTTCGCATTGAAGTCCGAACGGAACTTCTTGTAGAATCCTTTAACGTTTCCCGGTTCGGTGTGACTGATGCGGCTGATGAATTCATCTTGCATATTCAGGACATCAGTCATCAGTTGGTCGGCCTTCTGCTTGTCTGTGCCAGGCACATACATACTCTGTACGAGGCATTCCATAAACAATTCGCCTGCAATATAGTTGACTTGTTTCTTTAAATTCTTTCTGCTTGCCATAGTCTTTTCTTTTTTTATAAGTGAGTAATCAAAATATATTTGCGGTAAAGATAATGCCTTTTTATTGAAATAGCCGTATGTATCATAGATTTTTTAAGTTCCGTTGATATAGTTGGTTTTAGTCATTGATTTGAAATATTCGATGCGATGGAGTGGGCAAACCGTCTCCCCGATTTGAGAATATGAAAGAGAAAGCAAAGATTTTGTGATAATTCTTTGGAGGTTTCAATAAGATAGTTTACTTTTGTCGCGTCAAAAGAAGAAAAATATGAAAATTATCGTTGCACATCATCATCATTATCATCCTAACGAATAACTCGGTGGGCAGATGAGTGTATGTGTGACAGTAAAGGCATAAATGAACGAGGCTTACCGGATGTATGGTAGGTCTCGTTTTTCTTTTGTCATGAGTTTCGGCTCACCTAAAATTTGTATCATCAATGAATAAATAGATAATAAAGTTATGTTATTAAGAATTGCAGTACAAGCTAAAGGTCGTCTTTATGACGAAACGATGTCTTTCTTGGAAGAATCGGATATTAAACTGAGTGCCACTAAGCGTACCCTTCTGGTACAATCGTCCAATTTTCCTATTGAAGTGCTGTTTTTGCGCGACGATGATATTCCGCAGACAGTAGCAACAGGAGTGGCAGACATCGGTATTGTAGGCGAGAATGAGTTTGTAGAGAGAAACGAAGATGCAGAAATCGTTAAACGGCTGGGATTCAGCAAATGCCGACTGTCGTTGGCTATGCCGAAGGATATAGAATATCCCGGAGTTCAATGGTTCGAAGGACGCAAGATAGCAACATCCTATCCCGGCATCCTGTCCCGTTACCTGGAGGAGCAGGGAATACACTCTGAGATACACGTAATTACGGGGTCAGTAGAAGTGTCGCCGGGTATTGGATTGGCAGATGCTATCTTCGATATAGTAAGCTCTGGTTCGACGTTAGTGAGCAACCGACTGAAAGAAGTGGAGGTAGTTATGAAGTCCGAGGCTTTGCTGATAGGCAACAAGAACTTGTGTGAAGAGAAGAAAGAAATCTTGAAAGAGTTGCTTTTCCGTATGGACGCCGTGAAGACAGCCGAAGATAAGAAGTATGTCTTGATGAATGCTCCGAAGGATAAGCTGGAAGAGATTGTGTCTGTGTTGCCGGGCATGAAGAGCCCTACCGTGATGCCGTTGGCACAAGAGGGCTGGTGCTCCGTACACACTGTTCTCGACGAAAAATGTTTCTGGGAAATCATCGGAAAACTGAAGGCACTGGGAGCCGAAGGCATCTTGGTATTGCCCATCGAAAAGATGATACTTTGACAATTGGCGATTGTGCGTATGGAGGCATAATTCATAATTAAAATTCAAAAACGAAAGAAATCATGATACTGATAACCAATCCTGATAAGTCGCAATGGGCAGAATTGTTGAAGCGCCCTGTGATGAATACAGAAAGCCTGTTTGATACTGTTCGGACGGTCATTAACCGTGTAAAGTCGGAAGGCGATGTAGCGGTATTGGCATACGAGGAACAGTTCGATAAAGTGCAGTTGTCTTCGTTGGCCGTTTCGGAAGAAGAAATGGAAGAGGCGGAGAAGCTGATTGACGACGAGTTAAAAGATGCCATCCGTTTGGCCAAGAAGAACATAGAAACGTTTCATGCAGCTCAGCGTTTTGAAGGAAAGAAAGTGGAGACTTGTCCCGGTGTTACTTGCTGGCAGAAGGCAGTGGGCATAGAGAAAGTTGGGCTTTACATTCCCGGTGGCACAGCTCCTTTATTCTCCACCGTGTTGATGTTGGCTGTTCCTGCCAAGATTGCCGGTTGCAAGGAAATAGTTCTTTGTACGCCTCCGGGACGTGACGGGAAGGTACACCCGGCCGTCTTGTTTGCTGCCCGTACAGCCGGGGTAAACCGTATCTTCAAAGCCGGTGGCATACAGGCCATTGCTTCGATGGCTTATGGCACAGAAAGCGTGCCTAAGGTATATAAGATATTTGGTCCCGGCAATCAATATGTGACAGCGGCCAAGCAATTGGTGAGCCTGCGCGATGTTGCCATTGATATGCCTGCCGGTCCTTCGGAAGTTGAAGTGCTGGCCGACGAAACCGCCAATCCAACTTTCGTTGCTGCCGACTTGCTCAGTCAGGCGGAGCATGGAATAGACAGTCAAGCCATGTTGATAACTACTTCTGCCGATTTGCAACAAGCGGTGAAGGCCGAAGTAGAACGTCAGTTGGCCCTTTTGCCCCGCAAAGAGATTGCAGAGAAGTCGTTGGCCAATAGTAAGTTGATTGTTGTGCGCAATATGGATGAGGCTTTGGAACTGACCAACGCTTATGCTCCTGAGCATCTGATTGTAGAGACTGCCGACTATTTGTCCGTTGCTGCCCGTGTGGTCAATGCCGGTTCGGTATTCCTAGGCTCTTTGTCACCCGAAAGTGCAGGCGACTATGCTTCGGGTACCAATCATACCTTACCTACCAACGGTTATGCTAAGGCTTATAGTGGCGTCAGCCTCGACAGCTTCATTCGCAAGATAACGTTTCAGGAGATTACTCCGGAGGGCATTCGTCGCATTGGCCCTGCCATTGAAACCATGGCTGCCAACGAACATCTGGATGCTCACAAGAATGCAGTTACAGTCAGGTTGTCAGCCATTTAATCCGTAAAACATTATCCACATTTACCAAACTCATGAAGACTATCGAAGAACTGACTCGCCCGAATATTCGTCAACTGAAGCCCTATTCTTCGGCTCGCGACGAATATAAGGGAGTGACGGCATCTGTTTTTCTGGATGCCAACGAAAATCCATATAACGGACCGCACAACCGCTATCCGGACCCTTTGCAATGGGACTTGAAGGTTGAAATCTCTAAAATCAAGAAGGTAGCCCCCGAACATATTTTCCTGGGAAACGGAAGCGATGAAGCCATCGACTTGGTGTATCGTGCCTTTTGTGAACCACGCATCGACAATGTGGTGGCAATAGACCCTACCTACGGTATGTATCAGGTGTGTGCCGATGTGAACGACGTGGAATATCGCAAGGTCTTGCTGGACGAGCATTTTCAATTCTCCGCCGACAAGCTCTTGGCGGCTACCGATGAGCATACAAAGTTGATATTTCTCTGTTCGCCCAACAACCCGACAGGCAACGACCTACTGCGTAGTGAAATAGAGAAGTTGCTTCACGGTTTCGATGGACTAGTGTTGCTCGACGAAGCCTACAATGACTTTTCCGACGCTCCTTCTTTTTTAAGCGAACTGGATAAATATCCCAATCTGATTGTCTTCCAGACTTTCTCCAAGGCATGGGGATGTGCTGCCATCCGTCTGGGTATGGCCTTTGCTTCAACAGAGATTATTTCTATTTTCAACAAGATAAAGTATCCCTATAATGTCAATCTGCTGACGCAGAAACAGGCCATGGAGATGCTGCATCGTTACTACGAAATAGAACGTTGGGTCAAGACGCTGAAAGAGGAACGTGGTTACTTGGAAGAACAATTCGCTCAGTTGCCCTGCACGGTGAAGATGTATCCATCGGATGCCAACTTCTTCTTGGTGCGGGTAACAGATGCAGTGAAGATTTACAACTACTTGGTAGGCGAGGGCATCATCGTTCGCAATCGCAATTCAGTGGCTCTGTGTGGCAACTGTCTCCGTGTGACGGTGGGTACTCGTACGGAGAATGACAAATTGATAGAAGCATTGAAAGCATATACTGCATAAGAAGAATATGAAGAAAGTATTATTTATCGACCGCGACGGCACTTTAGTAATCGAACCTCCCATTGATTATCAACTGGATTCGCTGGAGAAACTGGAGTTCTATCCGAAGGTGATGCGCAATCTCGGTTTTATTCGTAGCAAGCTGGACTTTGAGTTTGTCATGGTGACCAATCAAGACGGACTGGGCACTGCTTCCTTCCCCGAAGAAACCTTCTGGCCGGCGCACAATCTTATGATGAAGACATTGGAAGGTGAGGGCATCACCTTCGATAACATCTGCATCGACCGTAGTATGCCCGAAGACAATGCCCCTACGCGCAAACCTCGTACCGGCATGTTGACAAGCTATCTAAATAATCCCGATTACGACTTGCCGAACAGCTTTGTCATCGGTGACCGACCTACCGATGTGGAGCTGGCAAAGAATCTGGGTTGCCGTGCCATCTTCCTACAACCGGACACTACGTTGCTGAAAAGTAAAACGGAGGGAGGAACTGCTTCATGCGAAGGGCTTGAACAGGTTTGTGCCCTTGCCACTACCGACTGGGATCGTGTGGCCGAATTCCTTTTTGCTGGTGAACGGACTGCTGAAGTGCGCCGTACCACGAAAGAGACCGACATATATGTTTCGGTCAATCTCGATGGCAATGGCACTTGCGACATACATACCGGCCTTGGTTTCTTCGACCATATGCTGGAGCAGATAGGTAAGCATGGAGGGATGGACTTGACGATTCATGTCAAGGGAGACCTTGAAGTGGACGAGCATCATACGATAGAGGACACGGCCCTTGCTTTGGGCAATTGCTTGTATCAGGCTTTGGGTAGCAAGCGAGGCATCGAACGTTATGGTTATGCATTGCCTATGGACGATTGTCTGTGTCAGGTTTGTCTCGATTTTGGTGGTCGTCCGTGGTTGGTATGGGATGCAGAATTTCATCGCGAAAAGATAGGAGAAATGCCAACGGAGATGTTCCTGCATTTCTTCAAGTCATTGAGTGATGCAGCCCGCATGAACCTCAATATTAAGGCTGAAGGACAGAATGAACACCATAAGATAGAAGGTATCTTCAAAGCCTTGGCTCGTGCCTTGAAGATGGCTGTGAAGCGTGATATCTATCATTTTGAGCTGCCGAGTTCAAAAGGAGTATTGTAAGTTCTTAGGGTTATTCCGCTTAATGAAGGGGAGCTTGTCCGAGAACTCGTGATGTACTTCCTTTAAGGATATTCAGTAAATGCCTCTAAAAATAAAATGGCATATGAAGTGATTGTAGGCTATCATCTTCATATGCCATTTTTATTGTCTTTCTGTAATTTCCTTATCCTTCTACACGCTGAATTAGCTCCATGCCTCGCTTGATGGCCTCCTCATTCATCGGAATTAAGTGATGATGACGTTCAGGGAGAGTTTTCTTTAGTCCTTTGATGACATTTTCGAGGGTTACCATGGGCTTGATTTTCAGAAGGCCGCCCAATACAATCATGTTGAATGCCTTGGCATTGTTCATTTCGTTAGCGGCATCCATGGCGTCGATACGGTAGATGCTGACATCTTTGCGCGTGGGTGGGTGGATGATGCCGTAGCCATCGTATATGATGATGCCTCCGGGCTTCACCTTGCTCTCGAACTTCTCCAGAGAAGGCTGGTTGAGGATGATGGCTGCATCGTATTTGCTGAGGATGGGCGAAGAGATTTTGTCGTCGCTGATGATGACAGTGACATTGGCCGTACCACCTCGTTGCTCGGGTCCGTATGCCGGCATCCAAGTGACTTCCTTGCCTTCCATCAGGCCGGAATAAGCCAGAATTTTTCCCATGGACAAGACTCCTTGTCCACCGAAGCCTGCTATGATGATTTCTTCTTTCATACGTTTGAGTTTTTAATTTTTTACTTATCCTTCAAGTCGCCCAGCGGATAGAAGGGGAACATATTTTCTTCCATCCATTTATTCGATTTTTCGGGAGACATCTTCCAGCCGGAGTTGCAGGTAGATACAATCTCTACAAGGTTGGAACCTTTGCCTGTCATGGAGTTCTCGAATGCTTTACGGATGGCCTTCTTGGCTTTGCGGATGGCAGGGACTGACTGCACGCTTTGGCGGGTGACGTAGGCCGTACCTTCCAGTTGGGCAGCAATATCGGCTATCTTCAGGGGGTAACCGTGCAGATGAACGTCGCGGCCATAGGGGCTGGTGGATGTCTTCATGCCGATGAGGGTAGTGGGAGCCATCTGTCCACCGGTCATGCCATAAATAGCATTGTTGATGAAGATGATGGTGATGTTCTCGCCACGATTCAAGGCATGGATGGTTTCTGCCGTACCGATGCAGGCCAAGTCGCCGTCGCCTTGGTAGGAGAATACCAGACGGTCGGGCCAGAGGCGCTTGATGGCTGTGGCTAGTGCGGGTGCACGTCCGTGGGCTGCTTCCTGCCAGTCGATGTCGATATAGTTGTAGATAAATACGGCACATCCCACGGGAGAGATACCGATGGCCTTGTCCTCCATTCCCATTTCCTCAATCACTTCAGCAACGAGCTTGTGGACTACACCGTGACTACATCCCGGGCAATAGTGCATGGGATTGTCGTTCATCAGAGTCGGTTTCTTGGCAACCAGATTCTCG
>JAUNJD010000017.1:9985-29253 GCA_030523205.1 Bacteroides sp. | reverse complement strand
TTATCCGTGTCATCCGTGCCTAAAAGAAAGCACATCCTGAGTTTTCGGACAGTCTCCCCCCCCTTTGCTTCCTCCCTGCCACAGCACAGTTTTTGATAATCAAATAAGTTTCTTATCTTTGCATCCTTAAAAACAAAAGGAATGGAGAACAAAGGCGAAATTATACTCTATCAGCCCGATGAGACAGTGAAGTTGGAAGTCAGGCTGGAAGAGGAGACGGTGTGGCTGACGCAAGCCCAAATAGTGGAATTGTTCCAATCGAGCAAAGCTAATATCAGCGAACATATTCGGAATATTTATGAGCAGGAAGAATTGGAGGAAGATTCAACTGTTCGGGATTTCCGAACAGTTCGACAAGAAGGAAACCGCAAAGTCGTGAGAAATCTTACTTATTATAATTTGGATGCTATTATATCTATAGGTTTCCGTGTAAACAGCAAAAGAGGTATTCAATTCCGCCGCTGGGCCAACAGCGTGTTGAAAGAATATATGCTGAAAGGCTACTCCGTTAATCAACGTCTAAGCAATTTGGAGCATCGGATTGATGACAAACTGATAGAACATGAGCAACGATTAAACAGAATAGATGAGAAGATTGATTTCTTCGTCCGCACCTCGCTGCCTCCCGTGGAGGGCATCTTCTACGACGGTCAGATATTCGATGCCTATAAGTTCGCTACGGATCTGATTCGCACGGCACGCACATCCATCCTGCTGATAGACAACTACGTGGACGAATCAGTGCTACTGATGTTGAGCAAGCGAAACGACGGTGTGAAAGCGGATATCTATACGCACAGCATCAGCCAACAACTACGCCTCGACTTGGAACGACATAACCGACAATATTCTCCCATAAACATTCATGCCTACACGAGAAGTCACGACCGCTTTCTGATAATAGACGGTACGGAAGTCTATCACATCGGCGCCTCGCTGAAAGATCTCGGCAAGAAGATGTTCGCCTTCTCCAAACTCGATATACCGGCATCCGCTATCACGGACTTGCTGTAAATATTCGATTACGTCAAGTCGAAGCCTCTCTTATTTCGTCCCTCTCCTCTCTTCCTCCCAGCCTGCCCGAGAACAAAGAATATACTTACAAAAAGACATTTTTAGGCACGGATGATATGGATAAGCACTGTTTTTCTAAGAATTCTCCGTGAACCGAAGGTCAGCGAAGCTAAAATCCGTGTCATCTGTGCCTAAAAGAAAGCACATCACGAGTTCTCGGATAGCCCCCCGCAACCACGGAGAGAGGGGCGGGACGCTTGTTTTCCGGTCGGTCGGCATCCGTCGCCGAACGCGGCATCAGACGGAATTGCAGGCAACGGCCTTGCGGGTCTTGTTAACTTGTCCTTTGTCAAACTAATAAGTGAGGCTTGCGAAACTTAAATTAATATTCGGGTTACAGACTTAAAAATAAATAAGATTGTTTGTTTTTCCGTTTGCTTTTTGTTTCATTTGCAAGTGAAACGAAAAAGACCCCCTTTTTAATGCATAGAACCCTTGTATCTGATAACATGAAGACGATGCGAATACTCTTATTCTTTTGGGCTTGCCTGCTGATGGCTCTTCCGGTGGAGGCGCAGAAATATATGTTCAAGCAGCTGGAGGTGAAGGACGGACTGCCCAACAATCAAGTAAACGCCATCTATAAAGACTCTCGCGGCTTTATGTGGTTTGGTACGGCTTCCGGATTGGCCCGATATGACGGCTATTCTTTCAAAACCTTCCGTAGCAAAGTGGGCGACAAAACTTCCCTTACTGATAATTATGTGGAATCAATTGCCGAAGATGGCCGGGGCTACCTGTGGATTCGTGCCGGAGGCGGCGAATACGTCATCTACGATAGCAACACCCAAACCTTCAACCGCGATGTGCGTGCCTGGATGTGGAATGTCGGGGTAGATGGAGTGCCCCAAATGCTGTACATCGACAGGCAGAAAGTGCTGTGGTTCTACGTAGAAGGCAAAGGTTTGTACCGCTATGCCGAAGGAGATGAAAGAGCCGTCTGCCTGTCGATTGAAGAAGGCAAGTTGCCCTACAACCGGGTGACGGATATAACGGAGTGCGGAGAAGGCATTCTGTTTGTTTACGACAACGGGCGAGTGGTCTGTGCCGATCGTGCGCGGCCGGCTGTCAGGTGGATGCTTTCGGACGTGACCGAATCGTTGCGCAAAGACGAATACGAGTCTTTCTTCTTGTTTGTAGATAGCGACGAAGACCTTTGGATATATAGTGCGTTGGGTACGTGGACGTACAGCCTGAAAGAGCGGAAATGGCATCCCGAATTGGTATGGACTACCGGCAATCAGTCGCACGACATGGTGACGGCCATTGCCGAAAGCCGCAACGGGCTGATTTGGTTGGGCAAGAACCAAAACGGACTGGAGCTGCTGAACAAGAAGACCGGTGAGAAGGTTCATCTCAACTATCAGCCGGACAACACAAGAGGCCTCCCCAACAATACCATCAATGCCCTGTTCGAAGACGAAGACGGCGTCATGTGGATAGGCACCTATAAGAAAGGGGCTGCCTACTATGACGAGAGCATCTATAAATTCGGTCTGCACCACGTGGGCGACGTCAACTGCATCGAGGAAGACCGAGACGGAGCCTTGTGGCTGGGGACAAACGATGGCGGACTGATTCACTGGAATCCGCGTACCGGTGAAAAGAAAGTCTATGCACACCAAGGCGAAAACTCGCTGACTACCGATGTGGTGGTCTGTCTGCTGAAGGCATCCGACGGGAAGCTGTGGATAGGCACTTTCTGGGGAGGGCTGGACTGCTTCGACGGTCAGCGTTTCATCCATTATAAGAATCGTCCGGACGACCCCAATTCTTTGGCCAACAACAATGTATGGGCATTGGCCGAAGACAGGAAAGGGAACATCTGGATTGGCACGTTGGGCGGTGGTGTGCAGTGTCTGAACCCGAAGACGGGCAAGTTCAAGACCTACAACATGGGCAATTCCGGCATCATATCCAATCACATAGCTTCCATCTGCATCACGCACGACGACCGCTTGGTCATCGGTACCGCTTCTTCGGGGGTGGTCATCCTGGACTTGAATACCGAGAAGATTACCAATCTGGTGGGTACGCAGTCCGGCGAAGTCCGCTTCTCCAATCAAAGTGTCAATCAGGTGTACGAAGACAGTCGCGGGCTGATTTGGATTGGCACGCGCGACGGCCTGAACCTCTACAATCCCCGCAACGACCGCCTGCAACTGGCTTCTCCTTCCAAGAATACTCCGGAGCAATTCATCTCGGCCATTGTGGAAGACGAGTTCAAGAATATGTGGGTTACTACCGCCAAGGGAGTGATGAACATCGTCCCCTCCATGGACGGGAAAGACGGCGGGTATAATTTCGACTTCCATCTGTATGATGACAAGGACGGTCTGCAAAGCTGTGAGTTTAATCAGCGATCCATCAAGCAACTGGCCTCCGGCGAGATAGTGATGGGTGGCCTGTATGGCATCAATACCTTCAAGCCCGGCAACATCAAGTACAACCGCACCTTGCCCAAGGTCATGTTTACCGAGTTCGATTTGTTCAACGAAGAAGTGAAGATTGGCAAGGAATATGGGGGCAGGGTGGTGCTGACCGATGCCCTCGACAGAGTGGAGGAAGTGCAGCTGAACTACGAACAGAACGTGTTTACGGTGATGTTTGCTTCGGACAATTACATCCTGCCCGACAAGACCCGATACCTCTATAAACTGGAGGGCTTCAACAACGACTATATGTTCGCCGATGCCGATATGCACCGCGTCACCTATACCAACCTGGCCCCCGGTACCTATCAGCTGAAGGTGAAGGCCATCAATAGCGATGGCTACATAGGTTCGGAGGAAGCCGGCCTGAAGATCGTCATACTGCCTCCCTTCTGGCGGACCCCCTTGGCGTATGTCTGCTATGGCCTGCTGCTGATAGGGGTACTTCTGCTGGCCTATTATATGGTGCGGCGCAGGGAACAGAATAAGTTCAAGATACGGCAGATGGAACAGGAAGCCAAGACGGCGGAGGAGGTCAATCAGATGAAGTTCCGCTTCTTTACGAACGTCAGCCATGAACTGCGTACCCCGCTGACGCTCATCATATCGCCTCTGGAGGAAATGATAAAGAGTACGGCGGACGAACGGCAGCAAGGACGGCTGAAGCTGATGCACCGCAATGCCGTGCGCCTCTTGAATCTGGTGAACCAACTGCTCGACTTCCGTAAGATAGAGATGGCCGGGCTGCACCTCAGCCTATCCGAAGGCGACGTCATAACCTTCGTACACAACATCTGCAACTCCTTCCTGATGCTTTCCGAGAAGAAGAACGTACACCTCACCTTCTTTTCGGCCGAAGAGTCGCTGCATATGGCCTTCGATGAAGACAAGATAGGAAAGGTGGTGATGAATCTGTTGTCCAATGCCTTTAAGTTTACTCCGGAAGGCGGTCGGGTGGATGTGTCTCTGGAACGGGTGAAGGGAAATCCGGAAACCTTGCTCATCAAAGTATCCGATACGGGTGTCGGGGTGAAGGACGAAGACAAGGAACGCATCTTCGAACGCTTCTATCAAGTGGAGAATAAGGGCGGTGAGCATCCTACTACCGGCAGTGGCATCGGGCTGAGCCTGGTGCGCGATTTTGTGACCCTGCATGGAGGCAGTGTGCGTGTGCTCGACAATGTTGGTTCGGGCAGCGTCTTTGTGGTATCCATTCCCGTGAAGCACGTCGAGGTTACCCCTAAGGACGGAGATCTGTCAGAAGAAACTGTTGTGCCCGTTTCCGACCCGCAGCCTTTGTCGGCGGATGCCGACGGTCATACGGGCGATGCCGATGCTGTTGAGGATAAGGTCGACGAAAAGAAGAAACCGCTGGCCCTGATTGTGGATGACAACGAAGACTTGGTGAACTTCATGAAGGACAGCCTTCGCCTTTACTTCCGCATACAGACCGCTGCCAACGGACGGGAGGCTTGGCAGATGATTCCCGACCTGATGCCCGACATCATTGTCAGCGATGTGATGATGCCCGAGATGGATGGCAACGAACTGTGCCGCCTAGTGAAGACGGACAAGCGCACGGCGGGCATTCCGCTCATCCTGCTCACTGCCAAGCGGGCAACGGAAGACAGGGTAGAGGGACTGAAAACCGGAGCCGATGACTATGTGACCAAACCTTTCAATGTGGAGGTGCTGATTCTGCGGATGCGCAAGCTGATAGACCTGAGCAGCAGGAACAGGCCACGTACCCACATCGACCCCGAACCTACCGAGATTGTCATCACCTCGCTGGACGAGAAGCTGGTGGAGAATGCCATCAAATATGTAGAAGAGAACATATCGCGTCCCGACCTCTCCGTCGAGGAGCTGAGTCAGGCCTTGGGCATGAGCCGTGTGCATCTGTACAAGAAGCTGTCGCAGATTACCGGCAAGACCCCCATCGAGTTTATCCGCATCATCCGCCTGAAGCGGGCTGCCCAATTGCTGCGCGAGAGCCAGCTAAATGTGTCGGAGATAGCCTTCCAGCTAGGCTTCAACAACCCCAAGTATTTCACGAAATATTTCAAGGACGAATTTGGCGTTTTGCCCTCTGTGTATCAGGAAAGAGAGGGTAAATAACAAATGATACCCATCTCGGAAACATCGGATACTCCCTGTTAATCAAAATAAACCTTTTCGTTCAACATCGGAGAGGTTTTTTTTGTGCCCGATTGTGTAGCTTTGTAAGCGTTGAAAGATACTCTGTTAAAACTCAAAATCTTATATTATATGAAACTTAAAATCACATCAATGTGTTTGCTCGCCGGGCTCATGCTCACAGCCTGTGGCGGCGAAGGTTATGAAATAACCGATAAAGGTGTTATAGTGGAGGTGAAGCAACAGAACCCTACCGACGTGCGTAAGGTACGTCTGGAGGTGATGGGCGAAAAACTTATCCGTGTGTCGGCCACTCCCGGCAGACAATTCTCGAAAACAGAAAGTCTGGTGATTCTTCCTCAGCAAGCTCAGACGGAATTTAAGGTAGAAAATCAGGAAGGTGCCGTGTCGGTAAAGACCTCGCAACTATGTGCCACGGTCAGCACGACTACCGGACAGGTACAGTTTACGGATGCAGCCGGCAACCTGATTCTGTCGGAAGAAGAAGGCGGACGTACGTTCAGCCCCATTGAGGTGGAAGGCACCAAGGCCTATACCGTCCGTCAGGCGTTTGAATCACCTGCCGATGAAGCGTTCTACGGACTGGGACAGCATCAGGCCGACGAATTCAATTATAAGGGAAAGAACGAAGAACTTTTCCAGTACAATACGAAGGTATCGGTGCCTTTTATTGTATCCAACAAGAAGTACGGCATCCTGTGGGACAGCTATTCACTCTGCCGCTTTGGCGACCCGCGCGACTATGCGCAGCTGAACCGTGCTTTCCGTCTGTACGACAAGGAGGGCAAGGAAGGCGGACTGACCGGCACATACGTTCCGGCCGACAAGGCACGCGGCACGATAGTACGCACCGAAGACTCCCTATACTTTGAGAATCTGAAGACCATCAAGAACCTGCCGGAGAACTTCCAACTCTACGGCTCCAACGTGACCTACGAAGGTTACATCGAACCGTCCGAGTCCGGATTGTTCCGCTTTATCCTCTACTATGCCGGCTATACCAAGGTGTATATCAACGATGAGTTGGTTGTCCCCGAACGTTGGCGCACGGCTTGGAATCCCAATAGCTATAAGTTTGCCGTCAACTTGGAATCCGGCAAGCGTGTTCCCCTGAAGATAGAATGGCAGCCGGACGGTGGCGAGTCTTATTGCGGACTTCGTGCCCTGACACCGGTGGACGAGCAGGAACAGAACAAGCAGTCTTGGTGGGGCGAAATGCAGAACGAGATAGATTACTACTTCGTTTATGGTGAAGACATGGACGAAGTCATCAGCGGTTATCGTACGCTGACCGGAAAGTCTCAGATTATGCCGAAGTGGGCGATGGGATTCTGGCAGAGCCGCGAACGCTATAAGACGCAGGACGAGATTCTGGGAGCATTGAAGGAATTCCGCACCCGTCAAATCCCCATTGATAACATTGTGCTCGACTGGAGCTATTGGCCCGAAAACGCATGGGGCAGCCACGAGTTCGACCCGGCACGCTTCCCCGACCCCAAGGCGATGGTGGACTCCATCCACGCCATGAACGGCCGAATGATGATTTCCGTATGGCCCAAGTTCTATACTTCGACCGAACACTTCAAAGAATTTGATGCACAGGGCTGGATATACCAACAGTCCGTCAAGGATAGCCTGCGCGACTGGATTGGTCAGGGCTATCACTACTCCTTCTACGACGCATACGCCGAAGGTGCCCGCAAACTCTTCTGGAAGCAGATGTACGACCACCTCTATCCGTTGGGCATTGACGCTTGGTGGATGGATGCCAGCGAACCGAACGTGCGCGACTGTACCGACCTCGAATACCGCAAGGCTCTTTGCGGCCCCACAGCTCTCGGTCCTTCTGCCCAATACTTCAATGCCTACGCGCTGATGAATGCCGAAGCCATTTACGACGGTCAGCGTGGTGTGAACCCCGACAGACGTGTGTTCCTGCTGACCCGTTCGGGCTTCTCCGGTCTGCAACGCTACTCCACGGCTACTTGGAGCGGTGACATCGCTACCCGTTGGGAAGACATGAAGGCACAAATCTCTGCCGGACTGAACTTTGCCGTCAGCGGCATTCCTTACTGGACGATGGACATCGGTGGCTTCTGTGTAGAGAAACGCTACGAGAACGGACAGCGCGAGTACGACCGCACCGGCAAGGAGAATGCCGACTATAAGGAATGGCGTGAGCTGAATGCCCGTTGGTATCAGTTCGGTGCTTTCTGCCCGCTCTATCGTGCACACGGTCAGTATCCGTTCCGCGAAATCTGGAACATTGCTCCCGAAGGACATCCGTGCTACAACTCCGTGGTATATTATACGAAGCTGCGCTACAATTTGATGCCTTACATCTACTCAATGGCAGGCATGACCTACTTCGAGGATTACACCATCATGCGCCCGTTGGTGATGGACTTCACAGCCGATGCCAAGGTGAACAACGTGGGCGATCAATTCATGTTTGGCCCTGCCTTGATGGTGGCTCCGGTTTATACTTATGGCGCACGTAGTCGCGAGGTTTACTTCCCCGAAGGCTGTGGTTGGTATGACTTCTACTCCGGCAAGTACGTGGCCGGCGGACAGCAACTGACCGTGGACGCTCCCTATGAACGCATCCCGCTCTATGTACGCGAAGGTGCCATCATTCCTTACGGCCCCGATATGCAGTACAGCAACGAGAAACCCGCAGAAGAAATCACCCTCTACGTATATGCCGGTCAGAACGGTTCCTTCATGCTGTACGAGGATGAAGGCGTGAACTACAACTACGAGAAGGGACAATATGCTGCCATTCCGTTTACCTACAACGATGCCGAAGGCACACTGACCATTGGCGAGCGTACCGGTGAATTCCCCGGTATGCTGAAAGAACGTTCCTTCAAGGTGGTGAAGGTCAGCAAGGACCAGCCGAAGCCGTTCAACCTGAATGCCAAGGGTACGGTGGTGAAGTATGATGGTAAGCAGCAGACGGTGAAACTGTGATATTAGTTGATAAGGGAACAAGTTAACAAGACAACAAGGCAAGTCCTCGTGGTCTCGTTAACTTGTTAACTCAAAATACTTAAAACTTAAAATCTATGCAATACTATAAAAACTTATTTCGAGCCTTGATGCTCCTCCTATGGGGTAGCTTGGTGGTTGCTTGTACGTCTCCCCCTGCCGAAACCGAACAGCGTCGGCAGCTCTTCACCGAAGGCTGGACCTTCTGCTTGGGCGATGACAGCACGGCCGCCCGTCCCGACTTCGACGACTCGGCTTGGCGACGGCTGAACCTTCCGCACGATTGGGCCATTGAAGGCGACTTCAGCATAGACAATCCTTCGGGCACCGGTGGCGGTGCCTTGCCCGGCGGCATTGGTTGGTATCGGAAAACCTTTACCGTCGATGCAGCAGACAGCGGCAAGCGGTTCCGGATAGATTTCGATGGAGCCTACATGAACGCCACTGTCTATATCAACGGACGGAAGCTGGGTACACGTCCCTACGGATACATCTCCTTTAGCTACGACCTCACGCCTTACCTGAAGCCGGGCGAGAAGAATGTGCTGGCCGTCCGTGTGGACAATGCCGAACAGCCCAACTCGCGTTGGTATTCGGGTTGCGGCATCTACCGCAATGTCTGGCTGACCAAGCTGAACCCTGTGCACGTAGCCCGATGGGGTACATACATCACTACGGACGAAATTTCAAAGAGCAGCGCCCGCATGAAGCTCCGCACCACGCTGGAGTACGAAGGCGGTGACCTGCCAGCTACGGAAGTCATTTTACAGTCTCAGATACTCGATGCCGACAACAAGGTAGTCGGTGAAATATCTTCCGACGCACGGGTCCTGTCGGGTACGCCCGAAGAAGTCATGCAGGAAGTGGTGCTGAACAATCCGCACCTTTGGGGCATAGCCAATCCTTACCTCTATCAAGTGAAGACCACGGTCAAGGGCAAGGAGAGCGGTGAAGTGCTCGATACGTACTATACGCCCGTCGGCATCCGCTCCTTCCGCTTCGATGCGCAGAAGGGATTCATACTGAACGGCGAACATCTGAAGATTAACGGTGTCTGTATGCACCACGATTTAGGTTGCCTGGGTGCTGCCGTCAACCTGCGTGCCCTCGAACGCCAACTGGAGATTCTGAAGGAGATGGGATGCAACGGCATCCGCTGTTCGCACAATCCGCCTGCGCCGGAGCTGCTCGACCTCTGCGACCGCATGGGCTTCATCGTCATGGACGAAACCTTCGATATGTGGCGCAAGAAGAAGACTTCGCACGACTATGCCCGCTACTTCAACGACTGGCACGAGCGCGACCTCACCGACCTTGTGGTGCGCGACCGCAATCACCCCTCCATCTTCATCTGGAGCATCGGCAACGAGGTGCTGGAGCAGTGGAGCGATGCCAAGGCCGATACCCTCAGTCTGGAGGAAGCCAACTTGGTGCTGAACTTCGGTCATAGTGCCGATATGCTGGCCAAGGAAGGCGAACTGTCCGTCAACTCCTTGCTGACCAGAAAGTTGGCCGACATGGTGAGGACGCTGGACCCCACGCGCCCCGTGACGGCAGGCTGCAACGAACCGAATCCCAACAACCACCTTTTCCGCTCCGGCGCATTGGACCTCATTGGCTTCAATTACCACGACGACTGGTTTGTTGGTGTGCCCGAGAATTTCCCAGGCAAGCCCTTTATCGTGACCGAAAGCGTATCGGCCCTGATGACGCGCGGCTACTACCGTATGCCCAGCGATTCGATCGTTATCTGCCCCGAGCGTTGGGACAAGCCTTACGAAGATCCCACGTTCGCTTGTTCGTCCTACGACAACTGCCATGTGCCTTGGGGCAACCGCCACGAGGGCACCTTGCGCCATGTGAAGAACAACGACTTCATCAGCGGGCAATACATCTGGACGGGCTTCGACTACATTGGTGAACCTACCCCTTACGGCTGGCCGGCACGCAGTTCGTACTTCGGTGTAGTCGATTTGGCAGGTTTCCCCAAAGACGTTTACTATATGTATCAGAGCGAGTGGCGTCCGGACAAGGATGTGCTTCACCTCTTCCCCCATTGGAATTGGGAGGTTGGGCAGGATGTTGACCTCTGGGCTTACTACAACAATGCCGACGAGGTGGAACTCTTTGTCAATGGCAAGTCGCAAGGCGTGCGCAGCAAGGGCAAGGACGATTTTCACGTCGTATGGCGCGTAGCGTTCGAGCCGGGCACCGTCAAGGCGGTATCTCGCAAAGATGGCAAGGTGGTGGCCGAGCAGGAAATCACGACGGCCGGTGCACCTGCCCGCATCCGTCTGCTGCCCGACCGTACCGTGATTCAAGCCGATGGCCGCGACCTCAGCTTCGTGACGGTGGAGATAACCGATAAGGATGGCAATCTTTGTCCGAATGCCGACAACGAAGTCAGCTTCCGGATAGAAGGTGCCGGACAGATAGCCGGTGTAGATAACGGCAGTCCCATCTCCTTGGAACGCTTCAAGGCCAACCACCGCAAGGCTTTCTACGGCAAATGCTTGGTTGTCATTCAGAACGACGGACAGTCCGGAGGCATCCAGCTGACGGCTACATCCGACGGGCTGGAGAAAGAGACGACGGCGATAAAGGCGGTGAAGAAATGAATTAATGAGTTGACAAGTGAACGAGTTGACGAGGCAACAAGGCATGTCCTTGTGGTCTCGTTAACTTGTCAACTCGTCAACTACAAAATAGCAAACAATGAAAAGACTTTTTATAGCATTATGTTGTGCCTGTTCCGCCGGATTCCTTCCGGCACAGACACCTGTCTATCTGGACGACAGTCAGCCGATAGAGGCACGTGTGAAGGATGCGCTCAGCCGCATGACCTTGGAAGAGAAAGTGAAGCTCTGTCATGCGCAGAGCAAGTTCAGCAGTGCAGGCGTTCCCCGCTTGGGCATCCCTGAAGTATGGATGAGCGATGGCCCCCACGGTGTACGTGCCGAGATAAACTGGAACGATTGGGGCTACTCCAATTGGACCAACGACAGCATCACCGCCTTCCCTGCGCTGACCTGCCTCGCCGCTACGTGGAATCCCGAAATGTCTGCCAAGTACGGCAAGGCTTTGGGTGAGGAAGCCCGCTATCGGGAGAAGGACGTGATTCTAGGTCCCGGTGTGAACATCTACCGCACCCCGCTCAATGGCCGCAACTTCGAGTACATGGGCGAAGACCCCTATCTGGCTGCTACCTTGTGCGTGCCCTATATCCAAGAGGTGCAGAAGAACGGTGTGGCCGTCAGCGTCAAGCACTATGCGCTGAACAATCAGGAGCTGTGGCGCGGACACATCGACGTAGAGTGCAGCGACCGTGCTTTGTACGAGATCTATCTGCCCGCCTTCAAGGCTGCCGTGCAGCAGGGTGGGGCATGGACCATAATGGGTGCGTACAACAAGTTCCGTGGGCAGCACGCTTGCCACAACGAACTCCTCTTGCAGAAGATTCTGAAGCAAGACTGGAAGTTTGATGGCGTGGTAGTGACCGATTGGGGCGGCGCACACGATACTTACGAAGCCGCCGTCAACGGGCTGGACATCGAGATGGGCTCCTACACCAATGGCCTGACCTCGGAGAGTGCCTTCACGTACGAAGATTACTACTTGGCCCAGTCCTACTACAATATGCTGAGGTCCGGCAAAGTACCCATGTCCACCATCGACGACAAGGCAGCCCGCATCCTCCGGCTGATATTCCGTACAGCAATGAACCGCAACAAGCCCTACGGAAGCATTGTTACCGAAGAACATTATGCCGCTGCCCGCGAGATTGGCAATGAGGGTATCGTCTTGCTGAAGAATGCCCTCGTGCAGAAGAAGCAATCTCCCTTGCTACCTATCGTGGCCGATAAGTACCGGCGTATCCTGGTGGTGGGCGACAATGCCACCCGCTTCCTCAATCAAGGCGGTGGTTCCTCGGAGCTGAAAGTGAAGGACATGGTTTCGCCTCTCGAAGGTCTGCGTGCCGTCTATGGTGACAAAATACAGTATGCCAAGGGCTATGCCGCCGGCCGTCCAATGTATGGGAATGTGGAGCAGATTCCGCAAGCGGTGACCGATTCCCTCCGTGCCGAGGCCGTGGCTATGGCGCAGGAGGCCGACTTGGTCATTCTGGTAGGTGGCCTGAACAAGAACCATTTGCAGGACTGCGAAGCGGGCGACCGTGAGGACTATGGACTGCCCTTCGGACAGGATGAACTGATAGAAGCCTTGCAAGCCGTCAACAAGAACTTGGTGCTCGTGCTCCTCAGCGGCAACGCCGTAGAAATGCCGTGGGTAAGCAAGGTGCCTGCCATCGTGCAGGGCTGGTACCTCGGCTCCATGGGTGGACATTCCTTGGCCGATGTGTTGAGCGGCAAGGTGAACCCCAGCGGCAAGTTGCCGTTCTCCTTCCCCGCCAAGCTGACGGATAACGGTGCCCATTCCTTCGATGCCCTCGCTTATCCGGGCGACAGCATCAAGGAGGTGTATAAGGAAGACATCCTTGTAGGCTATCGTTGGCACGATACGAAGAAGGTGCCCGCCCTCTTCTCCTTCGGCCACGGACTGAGTTACACCACCTTCAGCTACGGCAAGCCGACAGCTTCGTCCAAGACAATCTCTGCCGACGGTTCGCTGACCATCACTGTGCCCGTCAAGAACACAGGTACCACCTTCGGCAAGGAAGTGGTGCAGCTCTATGTGGGCGATGATAAGTGCAGCGTCCTCCGTCCCACCAAGGAACTGAAGCATTTCCAGAAGATAGCCCTGCAACCGGGCGAAGAACAGACCGTCACCTTCACCATTGCCCCCGACGACTTGAAGTTCTACAACGAAACTCTTGGCGATTGGACTTCCGAACCGGGCAAGTTCAAGGCTTACGTCGGTGCATCCTCCTCGGATATTCGTGGGGTGGTGGCGTTCGAGCTGAAGTAATCAGAATAGTTTCTGCTATAATCAATTTTCCGCAACGCCTTTTGTAAAGAGGGGCGTTGCGGAATTTTTTTTTCTAATTTTTTATCGCTACAAGCCATTGATTCTCTACAAAACTAACCTTAAGGTAACTTACGAACATATTTGTAACTTCTTGTTTTATAATTTGTTAGTGTATATCTTTGCATCGTAAAAGAGAACAAAAACAATGCTTTGCAAGGCTATTGGCATTTGCGGCACGAACGATATTATAATCAACTAAAAAGTAGAAGAAAGATGAAAGAAATTAAGAAGATTGCGGTGACAGACAATTGCACCGCAGTAAGCGTAGGCAAACTGAGTGAGTTGAGCGACTATGTATTGACGCTGGGTCCCGGTGTCGAAATTCCCGGCAAGGTGTTCTGCGGGGCGGCATTGGGCGCAACGGGCAGCGAACTGTCCTTCCAACTGTTCCAGCCGGGAACGGAGACGGGATTCCTGCACACTCACAAGAATCATGAAGAACTGTACTTCTTCCTTGGCGGAACGGGAGAGTTTCAGGTAGATGGACAAGTGTTCCCCGTGGCCGAAGGCAGCATCGTTCGGGTAGCTCCGGCAGGCAAACGCTCGGTCCGCAACAACGGTACGGAACCCCTCCTGATGCTCTGCGTGCAATATCGTGGCGCCACCTTTACGCCCGAAGACGCAGCAGACGGAAACATCCTGCAAGAGCCGGTAAAGTGGTGACGCTGCTTCCTTTCCGGCGGCAGCTGCACCCGGCTTATTGCATCTATATATGCCACTTGCCAGGCATATATCGCTGACTTGCTGCATCTATATTTCCAACGCGAGGGAGATATAGATGCAGCAAGTTGCATATATACACCCCGCAGCGGGACTGGCAAAATCGCCGGACGAACGCTGCCGAACGTAAATTTTTCCCCTTTATACTTGCATTCTTCCCGAATTTCCCGTTACTTTGTTCATCGTTGAACTTAAATAAGAAAAAATACCATGGGAAAAAGTAAAAGGAAAGCACTGCACACGCAGAAAGAAGAAAAACAGGCAAAGAAAGTATTGGTGATTATCGGGGTATGTGCCTTGGCACTCGTGATACTGATGCTTGTGGGCTACTCTGTGTGGGGCAGCTAACATATCATAACAAACAAAACCATGCCGCAAGAGATAGAACGGAAATTCCTCGTCACGGGAGACGGATACAAGGCGCAGGCTTACGGGCAGAGCCGCATCGTGCAGGGCTACATCAGCAGTGCACGTGGGCGTACCGTGCGGGTGCGCATCCGCGACGATAAGGGATACCTCACCATCAAGGGGCCTTCCAACGCTTCGGGCACCAGCCGCTACGAGTGGGAAAAAGAACTGCCGCAGTTCGAAGCCGAAGACCTGATGAAACTGTGCGAACCGGGCATCATCGACAAGATACGCTACTTGGTGCGCAGCGGCCGGCATACCTTCGAGGTAGATGAATTTCACGGCGAGAACGAAGGATTGGTGGTGGCCGAGGTGGAACTTGCCGCCGAGGACGAACCCTTCTGCAAGCCCGACTTCGTGGGGCAGGAGGTGACGGGGGATGTGCGTTACTACAACTCGCAGCTGATGAAGCGTCCTTTCACCACGTGGGAGAAGGACGAAGAACCCATAAAATAGTTGTGTCATGAAAAAGATTCTGTTTATCGTTCTGCTGTTCTGCTCCGCCACCCTTTGGGGGCAGGAGTTTGAGTATCGGGAGGCATCCTCCCGCTTTACGGACGTGGCCGCCGTCAATCCGCCTTTCTCCACCACCGGACTGAAGATAATCCGTGGCTGCCAGATTCCTACCGACTACTTTCAGGAGTTGCTGGGAAGCGTGCACAAAGATATCCTGAGCCAGAAGGAGCTGGACTACCTGCAAGAACATCCGCTGGCATGGGGTGTGAAGCTGACCCTCTCGATGGGCACCGTCAAGGGCGTCACCTTCACCATCAACAAGGAACTGCTGGAAATGTCGTCCGAAGAGACCGTCCGCAAGCTCTACAATGCCTACCTGGGCATGGCGGTGGACGAGAGCCGCCTCAATATGAGCGCCCCCTTCAACGAGAAGAACTACGCCTCCGTAAGCTTCCGCATCAAGTAAGGACCTTCGGGAGGGGAAGGAAAACAAAACCAATCCGGCCATGGAGAAACTCTACGAATACCTGCCGCGCGAGTTGGTCACCTTTGTGCTGGTCACCCTGTTCTCGCTGCTCATCGGGCTTTCACAGCGCAAAATCAGCTTGAAGCGCGAGGGCGAGACCACGTTGTTCGGCACCGACCGCACGTTTACCTTCATAGGCATACTGGGCTACCTGCTCTACATACTCGACCCCGTGGAGTATCGGCTCTTCATGGGTGGAGGTGCCGTGCTGGGCTTGCTTTTGGCACTGAACTACTACGTCAAGCAGTCGCAGTACCATGTCTTCGGCGTCACTACCATCATCATCGCCCTTATCACCTACTGCATAGCCCCCATCGTAGCCACCCAGCCCTCGTGGTTCTACGTCATGGTGATTGTCACCGTGCTGCTCTTCACCGAACTGAAGCACACGTTTACCGAACTGGCACAGCGCATGAAGAACGACGAGATGATAACCCTGGCCAAATTCCTTGCCATCAGCGGCATCATCCTGCCCATGCTGCCCGACAAAGCCCTGATTCCCGGCATCAACCTCACACCCTACACCATCTGGCTGGCCACGGTGGTGGTTTCGGGCATCTCCTACCTGTCCTACTTGCTGAAGCGCTACGTCTTCCACGAGTCGGGCATACTGGTATCGGGCATCATCGGTGGTCTGTACAGCAGCACCGCCACCATCTCCGTGCTGGCCCGCAAGAGCCGCAATGCCTCCGCACAGGATGCGCCCGAGTACGTGGCAGCCATGCTGCTGGCGGTGAGCATGATGTTCCTGCGCTTCCTCATCCTGATAGGTATCTTCAGCCGCAGTGCGCTGCTTTCCATCTACCCCTATCTGCTGACGATGGCAGTAGTGTCGGCCGGTGTGGCGTGGTTCCTGCATATCCGCCGCGAAAAGCGCGCGGCGTCCACCGGTTCTGTCGAAGAAGACGAAGACAGCAGCAACCCGCTGGAGTTCAAGGTGGCACTCATCTTTGCCATGCTGTTCGTGGTGTTCACCGTGCTGACGCACTACACGCTGATTTATGCCGGCACGGGTGGACTGAATCTGCTGTCGTTCATATCCGGCTTCAGCGACATCACCCCCTTCATCCTCAACCTGCTGCAAGGCACGGGCAGTGTGGCTGTACTCGTTGTTACGGCTTGTAGTATGCAAGCCATTGTGAGCAACATCGTCGTGAATATGTGCTACGCCCTGTTCTTTGCAGGCAGCAAGAGCCCGCTGCGCCCTTGGGTGTTGAAGGGATTCGGATGCGTCATTGCGGTGAATGTTTGTCTGCTGGCGGTGTTCTACTGGTTATAGCAAGAGTTGTATAGAGGTGAGACGACGTTAGAATGAAAGGAAAAAAAGAAGTGCCAACCGCTCTTATCAAGCGATTAGCACTTCTTTCATTTATATCGGTGCGGGTGATAGGACTCGAACCTACACGCCTCACGGCACCAGATCCTAAGTCTGGCGCGGCTGCCAATTACGCCACACCCGCGTGAGTAATTTCGTTTAGCGGGGCAAAGATAATAAGATTTTCTGTTCCCGCAAACCGTTTGACAAAGAAAGTTATCTGTGAGGCGTTGAATCGGGGCGAATCGGTGGAAAACCTATTGCGAAACTTGCAGCAGTTCGCGGGCTCGTTCGATGATGGTGTCTATGCCGTTGGCTTCGTCCGTCTCGTCCATGTCAACCCATTCGTCGGGGTCGATGCCGAATTCGGTATGCTCCTTGTTGACGTTCAGGTGCGGGCAGGCGGAGAAGCGGACACCCCAGCCGTTGGGCAACTCGGAGGTAAAGGGCAGGCCGGAACCACCGCCCGTCTTGTCACCGATGATGGTGACGTTGGGCAGCACGCTCATCGAGTTGACGAAGTCGTTAGTGGCGCTGTACGAGTGTCGGTTGGTCAGCACCACGGTGTTCTTTTGCCAACGGATGCTGTTGGATGGCTCCAGCGTGATGGGGTAGGGCTCGGAGAAGTCGCTGTGTCCCGTCCCCGTCTTATACATGATGTAGCCCGTCAGCACTTCCTCGTTGGTGAAGCGGGCCGCAAGCAGGCTGGAGTAGCTGAGGCTGCCGCCGCCGTTGTTGCGCACGTCGATGATGATGCCGTTGCAGATGGAGAAATGGTCGAGCACAACATCCAGATTGCCGTCTCCTATACCGTCGGAAAAGCTCTCGTAGTACATATAGCCGATGTTGTCTTCCAGAATCTTGTACTTGATGCCGCCGGCAATGCGGTAGTCCGTTCCTAGATAATCTTCGATGATGGACTCGTTGAAGTTGCGCGGATAGTCTTCAAACCACGACCAGTAGCGGGCGGTGTTGGACGAGCTGTATAGATTGACGTGCCCGTCCTTCAAGACGGCCAGCATATTGCCCAGTACCTCGAACAGGGCCGTAGATGACATATTGGAGCTGATAAGCGGGGCATATACATCGTGGACGGAATCCCAGTCAATGCCTTTATAGTCGAGGTAACAGTATTGCTCGTCGATGATGCTCCATAGGGCCTCAAAGTTGCCTTGCGGAGTGTCGTCAAATTCGTCTTCGCGTATGCAGCTGCTCATCCCGAAGAGCAGCCACGTCAGTAGGGCGCATAAGGTAAGGTTGGTCTTTGTCATATCCATATCTTGTTGCAAGTGGTCTTTTTTAATACATTACGGAGAATCTATCTTTTCTTGCTGCGTAGCTGATAAAACTCCTTCACGAAGCCAATCATGAATACGTGCGAGTAGGTATGCATCTTTATGCTTTGCACGTTGGCCTGCTGGGTATCCCATACGTAGGCTAGGCGCATCTTGGCACGCCCTACGGGGAGGTCCACCGTCAGCATCTGCCTTAGCGAGGGCTGATTGTGTAGCGAGGTGAAGTTCACGATGCCACCCGTGTGTCCCAGCGAGAAGATTTCGTAGTACGACTGCCCGTAGTGCGGGGAGAACATCAGCCCCATGAAGGGTAGGTTGAGCTGATAGCGCAGGGTGAGCGGGTAGTTCTTGATGCGTAGTTTCCAGATAGCCATGCCCGAAGCCGCCAGATTGATGTAGGCGCGTGCCTGTGCCGGGTTGTTGCCGTTGCGCATATTATAGACGAAACCACCGTTCAGCTCACCGGCGGCACCGGCCAGCAGTTTGAAATTGTCGGTGATGGGGAAGTTGTAGTGCAGGGCATAATTCCAGTTGAGCAGCGAAGAGACGGTATTGTTGTTGTCGGCCCGATTGTGCGTATAGCCGATGTTCCCTTGGAAGAAGGTCTGCCGCGAGATGCGTCCGTCCAACCAATTGGTCATGCGTATGCTCTCGCGCGAGATGCGAAACTCGATGCCCTTGTACTCTTGGGGCGACAAGTAGGTGTCGTACACGTTGGTGTAGCCGATGCCGTACATCGTGGCGCGGGTGACGAATCGTGTGCGTGTAGCCGAGTCGGTTTGCAAGGCCAGTATAGCCTTTTCTTCTGTGCTCTGTGCCCAGACGCTACTTGCCGATGCAATCAGCAGACCAACTGTTACAAGCAAATTGACAATTAGCTTACGCTCAAAACAGCTTATATCTTTAAC
>JAUNJD010000017.1:0-9975 GCA_030523205.1 Bacteroides sp. | reverse complement strand
AATTGACGGTTGCCGGTCCTTTTTTTCTTTATAATCTTTTCTTTCCGTGATAATCCGTGTCATCTGTGCCTAAAATAAAATCCGCTTAATCCGCCTAATCCGCGTCTAAAAAATCATTTAATAAGTTCTTCATCATCAAACAGTTTCATCTGTCCCGTCATTTCATCCAGTATGTCGCTTTCGCTCTTTCCGTGATCGGGGTCCAGTATTTCAGGCTCCTCCTCGGCCTCCTTCACTTCTGCCTCCGTCTGCGATTCTGCTTGGCGGGTAGGCTCCAGTTCGTTGATGGTCTCAAGGCTGTAAGTGGTCAGGCGCTTGCCCTTGGCCTTGAAGCCCTTCACGGCGATGAAATCCTCCACCTCTATGACGAGCGAATCGCGGAAACTGTCGTGCCCGCCGAATACAAGCTCCAGGCGCGGATAGCATTCGTCCGTCAGCAGCAGCAAGCGGTTGTTCTTGTTCTCGCCGATGTAGTTCTGCTTGCGGTTGCTTGCCTCGAAGCAGAAACGCTTGATGTAGGGGTAATTCTGTTGGTCGGCATCGTAGAGCACGGCTGTCCATATCTTGTGTGGGTCGAACTTCTCCATGATGCGGATGTTGTCTTCGTAGTGATTGTTCACGTCGAAATTGGTGGTGTAGAAGTCGCCGTTGTTCAGCACCACCAATATCAGTTCGCCGCTTTGGAATTCTCCCAGGAAGTCACCCCGTCCGTCGTAGTTCAGGCGGAGCACGTCGCTGTCGAACCACACCTTGCGTCCGCCCAGTGTGGAGCCGCCCCGTTGCTTCAGCGTAATCTTGTGTACGGGCAGCTTGGTCAGTATGTTGCCCATGGCCTGCCGTCCCTTGATGTTGATTTGGCTGAAGTCTTCCTCAAAGATGATGCGGCGCACGCGCGGATTGGGCTTCAGCGTCACCTTGATGATTTCGGCCTCACCGTTGGGGTTGGCCGTGAAGTAGGTGATGCGTGAGTCGGGTGTGCCTTGCGTCACGTCGTATTCGCGATCGCGCACGATGGAGGTCACGGCAAAGCGCTTGATGTAGCTCGTGCCGTCCTTCCCGTCGCGGTAGCATACGTTGTAGATGGTGCGCTTGTCGTTCTTCTTGAACACGTTGGCGTAGAGGATGTTCTTGCCCACAAACTTCTTGTCCGTCACGGGCGTGATGATGTAGCGGCCGTCGCGGAAGAAGATGATGGCGTCGTCCAGATTCGAGCAGTTGGCTATGAACTCATCTTTCTTCAGACTGGTGCCGATGAAGCCCTCGTCGCGGTTGATGTACAGCTTCTCGTTGGCCTCCACCACCTTGGTAGAGTCGATGATGTCGAAGTTGCGCAGTTCCGTGCGGCGCGGGAAGTTCTTGCCATATTTGTTTTGTAGCATCCGGTACCATTCCACCGTATATTCCACGATGTTGGCCAAGTGCCGGTCTATCTCTTCGATGTCCGCCTTCATGCGGGCTATCAGTTCGTCGGCCTTGTCGGTATTGAATTTGAGGATGCGTGCCATCTTGATTTCCATCAGCTTGAGGATGTCCTCTTTGGTCACCTCGCGCACAAACGTCGGGTAGTAGGGCGTCAGTCGGTCGTCAATGTGTTCGCAGGCCGCATCCATGTTGCGAGCCTGTTCAAACTCCTTGTCCTTGTAGATGCGTTCTTCGATGAATATCTTTTCCAGCGAAGCAAAGTGCAGGCTTTCCAGAATCTCCCCCTTGCGTATCTCCAGCTCCTTGCGCAGCAGGGCCAGGGTGTTATCTACCGACTTGCGCAGCACGTCGCTCACCGTGAGGAAGTGCGGCTTCTGGTCATCAATGACGCAACAGTTGGGCGAGATGCTTACTTCGCAGTCCGTAAAGGCATACAGGGCATCGATGGTCTTGTCCGACGATACGCCAGGAGCCAGGTGAACCAAGATTTCCACGCTGCCCGAAGTCAAGTCTTCCACCTTCTTCACCTTAATCTTTCCCTTCTCGCTGGCTTTTACGATGCTGTCGCAGACGGTGGCCACCGTTCGCCCGTAGGGAATCTCGCGGATGGCCAGTGTCTTGTTGTCCACCTTCTCTATCTTGGCACGGATGCGCACGCTGCCACCGCGCTCGCCGTCGTTGTATTTCGATACGTCGATGCTGCCTCCCGTCTGGAAGTCGGGGTAGAGTTTGAAGTCTTCGTGATGCAGGTATCTGATGGCAGCATCGCACAGATCGTTGAAGTTGTGCGGCAGAATCTTCGATGACAAGCCCACGGCAATGCCTTCCACGCCCTGCACCAGCAGCAGCGGGAACTTGACGGGCAGCGTCACCGGCTCGCGGTTGCGGCCATCGTAAGATAGTTTCCATTCGGTGGTCTTGGGATTGAATACCACGTCGAGGGCGAACTTCGAAAGGCGGGCCTCGATGTAACGTGGGGCGGCAGCACTGTCGCCGGTCAGGATGTTTCCCCAGTTTCCTTGGCAGTCGATGAGCAAGTCCTTCTGTCCCAGCTGCACCAATGCGTCGCCGATGGAGGCATCGCCGTGCGGGTGGAACTGCATGGTGTGTCCCACGATGTTCGCCACCTTGTTGTAGCGTCCGTCCTCCATGCGGCGCATGGAGTGCAGGATGCGACGCTGCACAGGCTTCAGACCGTCGATGATGTGGGGAACGGCACGTTCCAGAATGACATACGAAGCATAGTCCAGAAACCAATTCTGGTACATTCCACTGAGTTGATGCTTCACATTGGCATCTTTGGCATCTGCCGGCTTGTAGTCAGAGTGTCCTTCACTGCCTCCTCCTTCGGGGAGTTCCTTATCCAAATCGTCTTTCGGTACTTCAAAATCTTCGCTCATATTTCTTAATCCGGGATTAGGGGGTGAGGTGCGTCGCAGGTAAGGTTCGTGCCATTGAGCGCACCCGTTCAACCGCAACTATTGCAGTTGCAGGCAAAAATACAAAATTTATTGGGAAATCCCACAGAAAATGGCGGTTTCTGTCAACAGAATAGCAGGAAGAGGAGCATCCGGAAGCTTTTCAGCCCCCACGATGCCCCTCTTTCGACTAGGAGAGTTTCATTGAGATGAATGAAGCCCATATTTGGAAGTGGACTATGGTGTCAGTCGGCAATGATGATGACCACGCGGTTCCAGTCGTTGATGCTGAACGGCTGTTCATCACCCTCCATGCTCATGGTAGACAGACGGTCGGCACTGATGCCATACTTCTCTACCAGACATTGTTTCACGGCCTCGGCACGCTGCTTGGCCAGGCGCAGGTTGATTTCCCGTGTGCCGGTACCGGTGTCGGCGTAGCCTGAGATGGTAGCGTTGGATTCGGGATACTGCTTCATGTAGTCGGCAATGGCCAACACGTTCATCTCCTGTGCCGGAGCGATGTTGGTTTTGCCCAAGGCAAAGGATACGTGGCTGCGGATGCCTTTCACCACCTTTTCGGCGGGCGGGCATTCCTTCTCTATCACTACGGTGTCGGTCTGCTGCACCAGCACCTCCTTCGCTTCGGCACGCTGTTCGTTGATGAGGGCGTTCATTTCCTCTTCGGTATATAGCACTTCGGGATACTCTTCCGAGATGCAGGTGAGGCACTTCACACCCGTGTTGAACTTATAGGTGAAGCCTAAGCCTACGTTGAAGTACGTGTCGATACCGTGATCGTCACGTCCGTTCCAGCGGTCGGAGACACCGTTGGCCGTAGCCTCGATGTTGAGGTCGATGGCATCGTTCAGCCGCAGGCTTCCTTGCAAGCCCAGCCTCCCCATGAAGGTGCTGACGCTGCGACTGAAGACACGGTTGAAGCCCACACCGGCAATGATGCTGACGTCGAACGGCCGTTCGGGATACTTCTTGATAAGCTGGCTGAGGTTCATCAGTCCATCTACGGTGACGGCACCGTAGTAGAACCCGTGTGCCTGCTTGCTCACCTCCGAACCCACGCGACCTTGCCAACCGCTGACGGAGAGGCGTGCTCCCCACACAGGGCTGAAGTATTTTCCGAAAGACAAGGCTCCCGACGGGGCTATCAGTTTCCCGAAGTCCGCATCACCGGTGGTGTACGAAGCTCCCAACTGCCCCTGTATGAACCAAGGATTGGGGTTCGTCTTCTTGTCTTGTGCATAGGCACCGATGCAAAGGGCTGTCAGTGCCATGCAGGTAATGATTCGTTTGAGTTTCATGTGCATTCTGTTTTTTTATTCCACAGCCCCTAGCTGTGCTTTTACCAGTTCGCGGTCGTCCGGCGTCAGGTTGACGCCATATTCCCGGAAGATGTACCGGCCCACGGCGTTGTCCTTGTTCGTCAGAATCTGCTGTCGGTAGAACTCCGAGAAGGTGGTCTGAATCTCTTCCACGGTCACTCCTTCCTTGCCCGTCAGCCCGTCCTTGCAGCTTTGCAGGTCGTTGAGGAATTCCTGTATGCGGCTGTTGAGCGGGGTGCCCGATGTGTGGATGTATTCTCCCAGCTCCAGCGTGACGGTGCCCCGCTCGATGGCGACGGGCATATCGAGGTCGTCGTAGGGCGAGGGTGTTCCGGTCAGGCGCACGAGCATCACGCAGGGCTTGTCCGTGCTGTCGGTCCGCTCCAGGCTGAACTTGCCGTCGCTGTCGATGCTTGCGCTGTCCAGGCGGGCGCGTGTCAGGTCCATGAGATAGACTTTGGTGAATTCCTTGAAGTCGGTGTGCCCTTGGATGAGGCATCCGTCCGTCCCGGTCTTCCCGCTCTTTCCGCCACATCCGGCGAAGAGGAGGTTCAGGCCGATTACGGCCATCAGGGCGAGGGGTAAAAGCGAAATATACTTTCTTGTGTGCATAAAGGTCTGTTTTTTATGATGAAGGCGGTCCGGCTAATCGTGTTAGCAGAACCGCCTTCCCTGCATTTACATACGCCGTATCCTGTATTCTTGCGTAGGGGGCGTTGTGATTATCGTTTAGAATCTGAAACCGAATTTCAGCACAGGCATTTCGAACAGCTTGATGTTATGATGTCCGACGCTGTATTTGCTGAAACCTTTCGGGCAGATTTGTATCACGTCGTAGCGGTAGGCCACGGGCTGTAGTTCCAGTCCCACGATGAGGCCTTTGGCGATGCTGTATTCCACTCCTGCCACGGCTGCGCCTTTGATGCCGAACATCTGTCCGGCCTTTCCGGCTGCCACGTATACCTGTTGGGGCAGGGCTTCGTCTTCATCTTCTCCGTCGTTATACGTCACGCCCGTATAGGGTTCCGTCGTCTCGATGCGTGCCATCTGGAAGCCGGCTACGACTCCCACGTAAGGATGTATGCGCGGATTGCTCGTTTTGAAATAGCGGTCTGTGCCCACGGACACGTACCAGTTGTTGGTCATCTGTGCGTTCACGTACATTTGTTCGGGGATAATCATGTCCGGCACCGTTTCGTAGTCGCCTTCTATGTAGTCCTTCTTGGGCGTGACGCTGATGTTCATGCTCAGCGAGAAGTTGATACTCCAGCAGTCGTTGAAGAAGTATCGGGCTTGCAGGCCGGCGATGTTGACCAAGCTATTGTCGTTGATTCCGCTGATGTTCAGATAGCCGTTCAGGTCGCCCGAAGTATCAGAACTTCCGTTGGGCAGCCCGATGGAGCCTTCGGTATTGGTGTACGACGGCAGCAGATAGCTGGTGTTCTCGTTGTAGAACTGTCCGCTGTTGCCCAATACCAGAGAGACTTGCCACTGACCTTTGCGGGGAGCAAACACTACACCCTCTTTGTTGCCCGCCTTCTGTTGCGCCCATGCGGGCGCAACAAATGCGGCTAACAATAAGATTGTGCAAAGTTTTCTAATCATTTTACTTCATTTAAGTAGTTGATAGTAGGGTTATTCTTCGGTAGAAGAAATGCGCTCGATTTCGGCTTGCAAAGCTTCGTTGGCGGCGGTCAGCTCTTCTTGTGCGGCGGTCAGCTCTTCTTCGGCCTTCGTCAAAGCTTCCAAAGCAATAGTCACAGCATCCGTTTGTTCCGAAGCATATTCCTCTTGTGCTTTCTGGGCTTCCAACAGGGCAGTTTCCTTGTCATAAACATTATCTTCTTCGATTTGCAGAAGTTCAGCCAACTTTTCCTTCAGTTCTTTTACTGAAGAAGCATCGTAATCCAAGCCTTGTGTTTCGTAGCTCAGATAAGTTTCGATGGTCGTCGTAAGCTTGTTGATAATGGGCTTCAAAGCATACTTGCTTGCTTCGGCTTCCTCTATCTTGTCTTCGATGTCAGCAAATTGGGCATCGAGTGCTTCCTGTGCTTCAGTGTAAGCAGTCTCGGCTGCCGTAGCTTCCGCAGCAGCTGCTGCTATTTGTTCGTCAACAGCGGCAAGGTGTCCTTGCAATTCAGTCTTAAGAGCGGCAATGGCTGTCTCGTTCTCCATGGTGGCGTTGGCGAGGTCTATATAAGCTTGGAAATAAGCAGTTCTTCCTACATATCCATAAGAGAAATAAGAGCTTCTAATATAAGAATATGGAACGAATTCAGCATCAGGATATGTTTCCATATATGCATTCTCAATTAGCTCTGTGATTTCGTCAACAGTAAGTTCAACCAAGCGGTCACTTGTTCCGAACAGCATCTCTGACAGATAGTTAATATACATATTTAATTCATATTTATAAACTTCTGCCAGTTCTTTTGCATCAGCTTGCTGCGGTGTCCATTCGTAATAACCAAGTTCTTCATTGTAGGTACTGTTATTATAGGCTTCTTCTAATACACTTATCCTACTGCTGATATAATCATTATGGTCTTCCAAATAAGATTCATACACACTTTGTGCGTTTATATAGTTTTCCTCCAATGTAGCCAAAGCATCACTTATCGCATCGCTAAGTTCCACCGTTTTAGTTGAAATTGCCTCATCATTTCCTTCTGCTTTTAATTGCGCCTCCTGTGCGGCATATAGTGCTACTAAATAGTCTGCGTATGCAACGCTGTTCTTTTTAGCTTGTAGATCTTCGGCAGTGCTGACAACCTCATTATATGCATCGATTTCTTCTATATAAGCATCCCATGCATCAGCGTATGCAACGCGGGCGTCTTCTACGGCTTTTGTTTGCTCGTCAGTAGGAGTTGTTATGAGTTGATATTCGGCATTGAGCTTACGCCATGCTGCATATGCATTTCTGTACGTAACGTAGGCTTGATCCACTTTTGCTTGTGCTGCCTCAATGCTGGTATTTTTTTCAGCTTCGTTAGCAGCTCTAGTATTATTTAATGTTTCCTGAGCAGCAGTTCGTGCTTCACTGTATACTTTAGTTGATAGAGGGTTAGCTTCTACATACGTTTCGTATGCTTCTTCTGCTGCATAATAGGCTGTAACAGCCTTGTTATAAGTATCAACAGCTTCGGCTATATCGTCATAACCGTTCATTTCGGTCGGGTCAATCTCAACCTTTCCTTTGTAGGCAGCTACGGCATTCTCCCAAAGAGGCTTGTATTCTTCTACTAAAGCATTGTAATCATTAAGCCTTTGTGTATATACTAAAATATTTTCTTGAGTCCAAGCATCATCATTGGCGGTGCGAGTCCAGCTATTTACATCTTTGATGTAGTAGTTCAGTATAGCCTTCTGAGCAAAATCGGCATCCGTTTCGTCTATCACAGCCTTCAGATAGTCGGAGTACAAATAAGTCTGTTCCTCAATGCCCCAATTGTTTATGTAAGTGGGCAACCCTAAGATATTTCTGTTCTCAATCTTGATTTCAGCCAATGTGTACTCTTGTGTAGCATTTTCTATAAACTCATCACCTTCCCAAACACCGATAATTGCTTCGTAGGCAGCTTTCAGCTCTTCTACCTTTTTAGCTTCTTCTGCAGTTTCGATAGCCAGCTTTTCTTTTTCCAACTCATAGTCGGCCAACGATTTTTCTACAGCTTCCAATTGTGCTTCCAGTTCGGCTTTTTCTGTTTCCAGTGCTTCCGTACTACTCAGGTCTTTTTCGTATGTAGCCTTGGCCAAGTCGCGGGCTTCAACGGCCTTGTCATAGTCTCTTTGAGCCAATTCGACAGCGCGAGCCAGTTCTCTTTGAGCCAATTCGTCTGATTCTGCCTCGTCCAAAGTCTTGAGAGCTGTGGCATAAGCTGTAGCTTTTTCTTCATACTTGGCAGCTGCTTGTTGTACGGCCAATTCAGCATTCTCAACTTCGGTAATCCATTCTTGCAAATGGGCCTTTTGGGCAGTAGTCAGTGTATTTTGGGCCAATGCAAGGTCTTTCAGAGCCTTTTCGTACAGTGCCTGTTGCTCAGCCAATTGAACCTGGACTTTCAGCAAGGCCAATTCCAAATTAGCGGCAGCTTCTTGGGCTTTTCTTTCTCTTTCAGCTTGTTCTGCTTCCAACTGCTTGATGAGGTCTTCCAGTCTTGCCTGTTCTTCTTGGTTTTGAATATTGGCAAGTTCTGCCTCGTACTGGGCTTTCAGCGTCAAGGCATTCTGATACTCAGTTTGTGCCTTAATGTATTCGGCTTCTGCCAACGCGATTTGAGCCTGTGCTTCCTTCAAGGCAGCATCGGCTAGGATCGATGCGGCATTGGCTTCTTCTACAGCAACCTTTGCCTTCAATAACTCTGATTTTGCCTGACGCAATGCGGTAATACCTTCCGGCTCATCATTGTCAATACATCCGGTGAATACCGGTGCCGCTCCCAGCAACATGCCGGCTGCGACCAAATAAGTCCACTTTTTCATACCAGTAAAAATGTTTTAAAATGAGTAATTTAGTGAATTAATAATCTATGGATATTGTTATCTATTTCTTGGCGTAGGCGGACGCTTTGGTAGCGTGCGCGGTAGTCGGAGGGAGTGATATGCTCGAACTTGGTGAAGGCGGCATAGAACGTGCTCCGCGAGATGAAGCCGCATTGGGCAGGCAGGCTTTGTATGTTGCACGAATCTTGCTTCAGAAGTTCTTTTGCATGGTCTATCCGATACTTGTTGAGCAACGTCTTTAGGTTGCAGTTGAACTGTATGTTTATTACTTTTGAAAGGTAGGAAGTATTGGTGCACAACAATGAACTCAGCTTCGACAAACTGATATGTGCATCCAGATAAATCTTTTTATTTTCTAGGATAAATAAAAAATTCTCATAAATCGCCCGCTTACGCTCATCTTCGAGTAGGCCGACGTTACAGCCATCATCGTTTCTGTTAGCTGGAGGTTGTTCCTTGGAATTGGATGTTTCGTGGGTGTTATTGCCCGATTTGCTGGATTTTATATTCATCGTACTTCGCTTTAAGATTAACGTCAGCAAACTTAAATAAAATTTTCTAAGAAAAAATATTTTTTACTGGAAATTATTAGATAAGTAATAATTATTTTAAGACTTAGAACAAAATAGACGGTTTTCCGTGACAAAATCCATAAAATCTGCCGTTTCAGTGTGACAAATCTTTTGTTTGTCGGTGCAAACTTCCTGTTCGTCCATCCTATGAACCTATTTGAACTTGCCGTTGCCCGATTTCACCTTTCCGTCTTCTGTATTTGTTTTTCCATGCCTCCTGTTGCGCGGCCTCATTCTGAAGCTTCACCGAAGTTTGTATATGCAGCATTGAAGTATGAAAGGAGGCTGTCCGAGAAGCCGTCTAAACAATGTTTTTATAATATAACGTCAGTTCGATGAATTCAGTGTATCTGTCATCCTGAGCTTGTCGAAGGATCTCCTCTTTTAAGTAACCTCAAAATAAAGTGCTTCTTTGTGTTTACAAGGGGAGAGGAGATGCTTCGACTACGCTCAGCATGACAGTATGCAGCTTTCTTCTGAGAATGATTGCAATTCATCGAACTGACGTTATTTTTTAGACGCGGATTAAACGGATTAGGCGGATTTTTAAATTATCCATCCGCCAAATCCGCATCTAAACAATGTTTTAATAATATATTTATCCCCGAACAATCTCCCTTGTGGCAATCGCTATAACTTTTAGTTATAGCCGAAGCCCGATTTTAACAAAAAATGGCTATTTCAGCCCTGCATTTGCTCCCCATCAGGTCCGTACCA
>JAUNJD010000232.1 GCA_030523205.1 Bacteroides sp. | reverse complement strand
TATACGAACTTACCCAAGAATACGTTAATGTTCGTAAACTTGGGCAAGATTTTAGGGAGATTGTTTGGAGATGACTTAGAATTCACCCTCTATGTTTTCCCCGATTGAATGTTCAGAGGGTCTGTATTACGACTTCATTCACAAGACATTTCCGGTTGATTACAGGAAACTAATGTAAAGAAAATGCAAAAACACATTGGTGGGAAATAAAAATTCATGTATTTTTGCAGCCGTTATTCAAAAAAATGATAGAAACAAGGGTTACAAATACTCTATATGCATACATTAACAGATAAACAATTAAATAAAGCATATATGGCTGTACGCTATCAAAAAGGCTGAGAAATGAGTTTGTTCGGATTCGACTCGTTTCATGCAGCGAAGGAATTTAGTTAGAAATCCGAAACAAATAAACTCATAAAGAAGATGTAATTAGATCGTTAAACAAACCAGAACAGAGATTATTTATTAGTTTATCAATCAGCTCTGATAATCCCAATCTCAAAAAAAGAAAGGGAGTGAGGGATTAATGGGCATAATAGAGTATAAAACAATGTTGATACTTAAAGGAAAGTACTGTAAAGACTGCAAGATCTTTACAGATAATATCGAACAGGATGCTCTTTCCATGATATATCATTTTTTGGATCATCCAATGTTCGACGGTTCTAAAATCAGAATAATGCCCGATGTGCATGCGGGCAAGGACATAGTGGTTGGATTCACAGTACCGTTTACCGATCATGTAAACCCCGACCATGTTGGTGGTGATATAGGTTGCTCGGTGAGCACGGCTATTACTGACTTGAAGGTAAACCCTGAAGACTATTCGGTGATAGAGCGTAATATCCGCGAGAATGTAAAATTCGGTATGACTATCCACGACAAAGCGGTATATCCTTACGCTGAACTCTACAAGCATCTGAAGACAAAACTTCAGCAGGCCCGTCAGCAGTGGCCGGAGATGGTTATGAACGCGGACATGAGCGAGCGTGGCATTACTGACTTTCTCAAGCGCATTAATATGTCAGAGCGTATGTTCTACTATAGCATAGGTACTGTAGGTGGAGGAAACCACTTCGTGGAAGTGGGGGTAACTCCTGAAGGGAATTACGCTTTCACGGCTCACTGCGGAAGTCGCAATCTCGGTCAGAAAGTATGGAAATACTGGAAACAGCAGGCCGGCACACTTACGGGCTTTGCAAACGGATACCTCACAGGTGACAGTATGCGCGGGTACATCACCGACATGGTGCTTTCGCAGGCATACGCCGAATTTAACCATACAATTATCGACCGTGAAGTGCTCAGTGCCCTCTGCACAGGAAGCGGTAAGAAAGCGTCGGTTACGGAGCAGATTTACACGACTCACAACTACATCGATTTTTCGATGAAGATGTTGCGTAAGGGTGCTGTGGCTGCGCCAGAGGGGAAAAAACTCGTCATTCCGTTCAACATGCGCGACGGCTTGATAATATGTCACGGCAAAGGCAATGCCGACTGGAACTATTCTGCACCTCATGGAGCAGGACGACTGATGTCGCGTGCTGATGCCAAAGCACTTATAGACCTTGATGAATTCAAGGAGTCGATGAAAGATGTGTATTCCACATCCGTGGGCACAGGCACAATCGACGAAAGTCCAATGGCATACAAAGACCCGAAGGAGATTCTGCGGCTTATTGAAGACACGGTAGAGGTGGATTATTTCATCAAGCCCGTAATCAATCTGAAAGCTACCAACTCGTACGATTCGAGCGTAGAGATTGATCCTAATGAAGAGGCCGATTAAGAACACGATGCTATATTCCGTTATTTGCTATTGACAACTTGACGGATTGTTAGCATCCGCATACAAAGAATCGCCGGAACCTCAGTTATGGTTTCCGGTGATTTTTTTTGACTCTATCAGAGGTCTTTTACAAGGCAAACGGTTCTACTCCTCTATTTCCCAATCTGCAATATTCCGTTCCTTGCTGTCAATATTCACTCCTACCTTTACGATGGGTAAGTTTTATGATCCAATGCCTTACGAATAAGAGTCACCGTCACATCTTCCTTCACACCGCTTGGCTGGTAACAAAGAAAAGCCAACTCTGCCGTCATTCCTCGGCCAATTGGAGGCAAACCTCTGTATATGCACTCACCGTGACAAAACCCAGGCCGTTCTCCACATTGTTGGGCAAGCTGATAGGCTCCATGAGGGTATCGTTATAGTCGTCATCATCCAGGCAGTTCAAGGCTTGCAGGTAGCGGTAGTAGTTTTCGGTCAGACTCAGTATGCGCACGGTGATGCGGAGTGGCCGATAATCTCCCTCATAGTCGGTGTAGGTGTATTCCGGCAGTATAAGGTCGTTGTACACTTTCAGCGTGGTGCTGTAGTCGGTAAAGCGGGCATCGGTGAAGATGTTGTATTGGTTGTCTATGTATGGAACCAAGGCGTTCTCCTCGTCTTGGTCCGTGGCGGTGTGTCCGTCTGTCAGGATGATATCTTCGCGGTTTATCAGGTCGTAGCTGGTATAGTCTACGATGGTGTCCTTCAAGGTGGTCACATAGAAACCCTCCTCGTCTGTCAGTGGATTGCCGTCTTGGTCGTAGCAGATGGCATAGTATTCGCTATGTGCCCTGAACGTATTGCTCACTTCCAGTCGATAGTAATTCTTCTCGTTGGGACGGTCTTGCAGGGTGATGAGTAGGCGGCGGTAGCGGCGCATACTTCCGAATTGGCGGATTTGCACGCTGCAGGTGTCCACTTGGATGGGGTTGACAGGATTGGGTACGACGGTCTCGGCTTCGGCATGGTATTTCCCGTTTTCGGCGGTGGCCTCCAAGCGCACTTGGTCGCCGGGGTGCAGGACGGTGGTTAGCCGGAACTTCTTGTAGTTGATATCCTTTAGCAGCCATTCGTAGGTGGACGGGGTTTGATTGTCTTTCCGGGGTATGATGTCCGTAGGCAGGAGGGCGGTAGGCGACTCTACGGCTTCACCGTTGACGTAGAGTGTCAGTGTGCCTTCGCTGAGAGTGCCTATGTGGTTTCCTTCACTGAGGTGCAGGTACACTACGTTTTCATTGCTTTCTGCCAGCAGTTGGGCGTTCATGATGAGCATGGACTCCTGCGCGTCGGGAATGATGTCTATTTCCCTTTCGCAAGAAGTGAATGACAGGCTGATGATGGCTATATGTATAATAAGGTGTTTCATTCTTCGTTCTTCAGTTAAGAGTTCTTTTTTAAAATCGATATGTATAGGTGACTGACGGTATAAATGGCAGAAACGTCAGCTTCTTGATAACCGTCTTTTCTTTTGCCTTTGAGCCAATCTGTTCTCCGTTTTCGTCGTAGATGGGTATTTGCTCACCTTGCCGCTCGCTATACACCAAGTTGGGATTCAGGGCGTTGTAGGCATTGTAGACGCTGATGTTCCAAGTGCGCATACCGTGCTTGGTCTTCTTGTTGAAGTTGATGCTAAGGTTCAGCCGGTGGGTGACGGGCAGGCGGTAGTTGTTGCGATGGGAGATGTAGCTACGCTCTTCCAGATAGCCGTCGGGCGTCAGGGTGACGGTGCTCCTTTCGGGCACGGTGATACAACCACCGGTGTAGAACACCCAGGAGGCACCCACGTCAATGCGATCGCTGAACTTGTGGTTCAAGCAGAGGCTGATGTTGTGGCGGCGGTCGTACTTATACGGAAACCATTCGCCCTGGCTGATGGTGCCCTCCTTGAAGCGACGTTCAGTCTTGGAGAGCGTGTAGGCCAACCAGCCCGAAGTCTTGCCGACGGTCTTCTGCGCCATCAACTCTACGCCGTAGGAACGGGCTTCGCCCATCTCCACCTTGTCTTCCCAATGCGTGGAATTGCCGAAGAAGGACATGCCCTCCTGATACTCCAACACGTGGTTCATCTGCTTATAATAGCCCTCGATGGAAAATTCCCATCCGTTGCCGTCCGATAGGTAGCCCCCCAATGCATACTGATGAGCGTTCATGGGGCGTATGTTCCTGGTGATGGGCACCCATAGGTCAGTTGGCATGGAGAAGGGTGTAGTAGAAAGCAGGTGGATGTACTGCGCCATATAGCTGTACGAGGCCTTGACCGCCAACTTTTCGCTGAGGCTGTAGCGGACTGTAATACGCGGTTGTAGCGAGGGGTAGTATTTCCCCTGCGTGTGGAACAGCATGGCGCGTAGCCCGATGTTCAGTTGCAGTCTTTTGCTCACTTCCCAAAGATCTTCGCCGTAGACCGACAGTTCGTACCCGTGCATCACTTGGTTGCTATATGTGTTGTATACGGTGTCGGTACTCACTTCTCCCCGCACCGTCTCTTGCAGTTTGGAGGTAGATACGCCGGGATGAAAGGTATGTCGTATGGCTTCAGCACCAAACTTGATGCGGTGCTTGGGTTGCGGCATGTAGTCGAAGGCCATGCGCAAGGCGAAGTCGCGGATGCCCGAGCGGAAATGCGAGTAGTAAGTCTCGGTGTCGGGCGTTTCGTTCGTCTCGATGTGGGTGGTAGATACAGTTTCGTTCAACGCCATGCGGTATTCGTTGTACGAGAAGGTGAGGTCGCTGAACAGGCGGTTGCTGAATACATGGTTCCAACGGGCGTATGCGATGAGATTTCCCCAACTAAGCCTTGTCTTGTCGTAGTCTTCCGATGTGATTCCGTCAGAATACGCATAGTATAGGTTGGTGTAGCGGTAATGGTCTTTCCCGCGGTAGAAGCCTGCAAACAGACGGTTGCGCTCGTCAAGGATGTGGCTTAGCTTGGCGTTCAGGTCGTAAAAGTAATAATTGTACTTGTCTTCATCCCTGTCCGAACCATCCGATTGATCGATGGTGAAATGGCGGAAGAAGATGGTCGGCGTGACCCTTGCGCTGAGGCTGAACGATGTGCGGTCCTTCCACAACGGTCCTTCCAGATGCAGTTTCTCGGTGACAACTCCCACACCGATGCTGCCATGATAGCGGTGCAGGTCACCGTCATTGGTGCGCACGTCAATGACAGATGACAGTCGCCCGCCGTGACGGGCGGGAAAAGAGCTCTTGAACAGCGTGACGTTCTTCACCGCCTCGGGTGTGAATACGGAGAAGATGCCTAGCAAGTGGTCGGCGTTATACACGGGTATGCCGTCCAGCATCACGAGGTTTTGGTCCGGGCTTCCGCCACGCACGTACAGTCCGGCGAAGCCCTCCATGCCGGCTTGCACGCCCGGCATCAGTTGGATGGTCTTCACCAAGTCCGCCTCACCCAGTATGGTGGGTGTGCTCTTAATTTGTGCTATCGGAATGTCGTGCGAGCCCATCGTGGTGCTGCGCAAGCCCACCTCCTTTTTGTCGCCCGTCACCACCACCTCGGACAGTTGGTTGTGGCTCTTCAGCCTGATGTTGAGTACAGTGTCCTGCCGCAGGCAGAAGCTGCTCTGCCATAGCTCGTAACCCAAGTAGGAGACGTTCAGGCAGATGTCTCCCTCGGGTAGCGTCAGGCTATAGAACCCGTAAGGATTGGTAGCCGTGCCTGTGGAGCGACGACTCTCGAAGACGTTGCTGCCAATCAGTGTCTCAGAGGACACCCCGTCGGTCACGTATCCGCTGATGGTGAACTGTCGGCTTACGGGTTTCTGTAGCGGCTGCCGCTTATTGAGCAGGATGTGTCGGCCGGACAGCTCGTAGCGCACAGGCTGGTCGACAAAAGCACGCTCCAAGATTTCGTGGACGGTGAGCCTGCGTGCCTCCAGCATGATGCGGCGATTGATTTGTACATCCTCTCCATAGACAAAGGAGAGTCCGGTAGCGTTCTCCATGATTTTAACAAACTCTTCCAATGTAGCCTCACGAAAGCTGAGGCTGTAGCGTAACTCTCTATCTTGTGCGGATAGCGATGTTCCGCACGCCATTGCCACGCACATCAGCAGCACAATGCCGGTGATGCGGAACGAAAAGGTATTCAGCAAATTCATTTATTTTAAGTTTTTAAGTTTTTGAGTTT
>JAUNJD010000231.1:4709-6054 GCA_030523205.1 Bacteroides sp. | reverse complement strand
TGCCATATCCATTATTGGCGACATCCTTTTCTGCCATACTTAACAATATATCCCACTCCTCCACCGATTGTCCATATTTTCCCAAAGACCACAGGATTCGTCCTCTGGTAAAATTTAAAAGAGGATTAATGGGAGAGAGATCTTTTGCTTTGTCTGCATAGTTTAAGGCCTCTTTGTCTTTGCATCTGTTCCACAGCACATTGGCTAATTGGATAAGCGTATAAGCATCTTCCGGAGATTTTGCCAAATCATTGCGTAATAGGGTCTCTGCTGTCCTAAACTTCTTTTGCTTTATTAATTGTATCAGATTATTCATATTAATGCCTTGCCAAAGATTATACATTTCTTCATGACTAGAACCATTCTTCTACTTTCATACCATTCCTATTAAGGAATGGCCTTCAAATACAAAGTTACTGCAATTATTCTGAAATACAAGCACAGCTAAACTCTTTTCGTGCCGTCCATCAATAAAATCATGGTTGAGACCCAACATATGAAGAAGCGTCATGCCACCTCTCAACGAAGGCGCATGACGCTTCTTTTTCTATAAAACATTCAAATAGAATAATTGCTATCTTTTAGAGGGAACGTCCCTTGTATATAGAAGATTTATCCGTAGGCATCAGTACACCATTCAGCGTGATGCGGTTGGAATGCAGGTTGGGAAGAATCGACACGGTAGCCTGATTGCTATCCTTGTTTACTTGAATGGAGATATTGGCGGATAGGCCTACTCCCGTGACATCTAGCGTGAAGATGGTATTCCCTTTCTTATCGGTCTTGAGGTGAATGTTGGAGGCTTTACCGGTCAACGTGATGCCACCCACACCATTGGGTCCTCCGCCACTATAGAAAGGCGACACTTGCACCATAGCTTGGTCATCGGACAAAGACACAAAGTTGGTCAATGAATTGACGTAGGCCACTTCGCCATGCTTGAAGGTCAAGCGGTCGGCCATGACTACAAATTCCAGCTTTTCCATTGCCTCTACGGCACGCACGTAGTCAATGGAGTCTTGAATGGCTTTCAGACGTTTCTCTTGTTCGCGTGTCAGTTTGTTCTCGTCGGTACGCTCTTGCAGGGCTTTCCGTTCGCTGCTTGTGTAGATTCTTCGTTCTGTCTGTGCGCTGACGGTTGCCGTTATCAGCAACAGGGCCAGCATAATCATTGTTTTGTTCATATATTCTCCTTTTTTAAAGTGTTTAGGTTATGTTCTTTTCAGTTAAAGACATCCCACAACTACACAACACGGCTCTATACAGAGAAATAAAAAATGAAGGTAAGACTATAATAACGGTTGCTGTGCTACTTCGTTGTGGGATGCTTTATTTTGATAGTTGA
>JAUNJD010000231.1:0-4699 GCA_030523205.1 Bacteroides sp. | reverse complement strand
GGAACAAGTTGACAAGGGAACAAGGGAGTGACCATATTCCCTGCCTCGTAGTCTCGTTAACTTGTCAACTCGTCAACTTATAAGCTTATTAACTAAACTCCGCCTCCCAAAGCATGATAGAGGTTGATAACTCCCTCCATCTCGGCATAGCGGTCGGACACGAGGCTGAGTTGTGCCGACAGGAGCGACTGACGGGCGGTGAGCACCTCCAGGTAGTTGGTGGTGCCGTGCTTCATCAGCAACTGCGTGTCGTGTACGGTGGTCTGCAGATGCTCCACTTGTTCGGTCTCCAGCTTCACTTTGCGCTGTGCCGTCTGCCATTGGGTCAGGGCATTGTTCACCTCGCTACCGGCATCGAGCAAGGCTTGGCGGAAGGTATAGACAGCTTCTTCCTGTTGCGCCTTGGCTATCTTCAAGTTGGCGATGTTGGTGCCGCGGTTGAACAACGGCTGCACCAACGAGCCTACGGCCTGCAACAGCCATGAGCCGGGGTTGGTGATGCCCGTGCCACCGCTGTTGGTCCAGCCTGCCGAACCACTCAGCGTGATGCTGGGATAGAAGGCAGCGCGTGATTGGTTGGTGGCATAGAAGGCTTGCTTCAAGCTGGCCTCGGCCTCGCGCACGTCGGGACGGCGAGAGAGGAGGTCGAGGGGCACGCCCGTGGAAAGCTCGGTGGGGAAAGTAAGCTCATCCAATGTTCCCCTTTCAATGGTGCCCGGCACACGGCCCAAGAAAATGGAGAGGGCATTCTCCATTTCGCTAACTTGCTGCAAGAGGTCTTCCAACGAAGCCTCGGCACTCAGTCGGCTGGCCTCGGCTTGGCTCAAGGTGGCACGGTCGGCCTCGCCGGCACGCATCAGTGCCTGGAGGCTGCGCACGTACTCCTTCCAGCTCTCCACGGTGGAGCGGGTGATGTTCACCTGCTCGTCCAGCATCAGCAAGGAGCAATAATACTCGGCCACGGTGGCCACTACCTGCGTCTGCACGGCTTGGCGGTAGGCATCGCTCTGCTCCAAGGCAGCGCGGGCTTGACGCTTGGCGTTGGTCAGCTTGCCAAACACGTCAATCTCCCAACTGGCCGATGCACCTACGGAATAGGTCTTCGAAGTCTTGGCCTTGTCGAAGCTGCTCAGCGTACCCGTAGCATCCAAGTCAACCGAGGGCAGGTAGGCCAGTTTGGAGGACATCAACGTGGCCTGCGCCTCCTTCACTTGCAGGCGGGCGATGTTCAGGTCCGAGTTGTTGTCCAAGCCTTCCTGTATCAGCTTCTGCAGGAGCGGGTCGGTGAAGAGTTCCTGCCAAGAGAGGTCAGCGAGGTTGGAGTGGACAAGTTGACCAGTGGACGAGTCAACAAGGGAATCCGGCCTCGTTGCCTCGTTAACTTGTTCCCTTGTCAACTCAGACTGACGATACAGCCCCTCCACATCCACCTCCGGACGTTCATACTTATTATATATACCGCAACTGCTTACCATAGCCGTCAAGGTTGCGGCCAGCAATATTTGTGTGATTCTTGTTTTCATTTTTCTACCTCCTCTACTTCTTCTATTTCTGACTGTTTATGATTGGGCATCACGCGCTCTTCGATGCTCTGGAATATGATGAAGAACACCGGCACCACGAAGAGCAAGGCCAAGGTGCCTACGCACATACCGCCTACAACGCCGGTACCCAGCGAGATGTTACCATTGGCACCCGCACCCGAGGCAAACACCAAGGGGAGCATACCGAATATCATGGTGAGCGCCGTCATCAAGATAGGACGCAGACGGACACCGGCAGCCGACATGGCCGCGGCAGCTATCGACATGCCCTGCTTGCGGCGAGTGGATGCGTATTCGGTCAGCAAGATAGCCGTCTTGGCCAACAGACCTATCAGCATAATCAAGCCCACCTGCATGTAGATGTTGTTCTCCAATCCGAACAACTTGGCGAAGAGGAAGCTACCCATGACGCCGAAAGGCACGGACAGCATCACCGCCAACGGCACGAACAAACTTTCGTAGAGCGCACACAGTATCAAGTAGATAAAGACGATGCAGACAGCGAAGATGATAGTCGTGTTGTTGGTGCTGGCCTCCTCGCGAGTCATGCCGGAGAACTCGTAGCCATAGCCCACGGGCAAGGTCTGCTCGGCCACCTCGGCCACGGCTTTAATGGCGTCGCCCGAGCTGTAACCGTCGGCCGGCATACCGTTCACGGCAATGGAGCTGTACAGATTGAAACGGGTGAGCGTCTCGGCACCGTAGACCTTGGTCAGCGTGATGAACTGTCCCACGGGAGCCATTTCGCCGTCGCCGGTGCGGACAAACATATTGTTCAGCGCCTCCTTGTCCAAGCGATAGTCCACCTTGGCCTGCAGATAGACGCGGTAGAGCTTGGAGAAGCGGTTGAAGTTGGACGAATAGCTACCGCCGATGAAGCCCGACAGCACGTCCAGCACATCGGAGACTCCGACACCTGCCCGCTGACACTTGGCGGCATCCACCTCGACCTTGTATTGGGGGAACTTGGTGTCGAAGGAAGTGTAAGCCATCGAGATTTCAGGACGTTGGTTCAGGGCGGCGATGAAGTTGTTGGTGTATTCCTGCAACTTGTCGATGCTGCCTCCGGCACGGTCCTGCACGTAGAGCTCGAAACCGCTACTCATACCGTAACCCATAATGGTGGGCTGGGCGAAGGCGAATATCTTGCCCGACTTGATGTGCCCCGTATGAGCGTATATCTGATTGATAACCGCATTAATCTCGTCTTCGGCATCGGGGCGCTCGTCCCAGTTCTTCAGTTTGATGATAAGCATACCGCCCGAAGGAGCCTGTCCGCCCAGCATACTGTAGCCGGTGATGTTGGAGTACTGCTTCAGCTGCGGAATGTCCTCAATGGCCTTGGCCACTTGGTCCATTGTCTTCTTGGTCTGCGCCAAGCTGCTGCCCGGAGGTGTGGTGACGTTGACAAAGATAGTACCCATATCCTCGTTGGGAATCAAGCCGGTCTTGGTACTGTTCATGAAGAGCACCAACAGCACGGTGGCCACGCCCAGACTGGCCCATGCCAGCCACTTGCGCTTGAAGAAGAACTTCACGCCGTTCTTATACTTCAGCACCATGCCGTTGAAAGCCGCTTCGAACGACTTGTGGAAGCGCGAGGAGAAGCTCAGCTTCTGCCCCGTGGAGGCATCGGTGTGAGGGGTCATCAGCAAGGTGCACAGGGCGGGGCTAAGCGTCAAGGCGTTGAGGGCCGAGATACCTACGGCAGCGGCCATGGTGAGACCGAACTGCATGTAGAAGGTACCACTGGTGCCGCCCATGAACGACGTCGGTATGAACACCGCCATGAAGACCAACGAAGTGGTGACAATGGCGGCCGAGATGCCGTCCATGGCCGCAATCGTGGCCTTGTAGGGCGAGCGATACCCTTCGTCGAACTTGCTCTGCACCGCCTCCACCACGACGATGGCATCGTCCACCACCGTGCCGATGACCAACACCAAAGCGAACAACGTAATCAGGTTCAGGCTAAATCCTATCAGATAAATGAATGCGAACGTACCCACCAACGAAACGATGATAGAGATACTGGGGATAATGGTGGAGCGCACGCTCTGCAAGAACACATATACGACCAAGATAACCAAGAGGATAGCCTCGGCCAACGTCTTCACCACCTCATGAATACTGGCGTCGAGGAAGTCCTTGGAACTCATCAGGTCTTCCAACACCAAGCCTTTCGGCAAGTCTTGCGAGATTTCCTCCACCAGCTTGTCAATCTCCTGAATGATTTCGTTGGCGTTGGAGCCGGAAGTCTGCGAAATCATGCAGGTACTGCCCGGATGCACGCCGATGCTGCTATAGTAGCCGTAGCTCTGCGCGCCCAGCTCTATCTCGGCCACATCCTTCAGCCGCAGCACTTCTCCGGAGGAGAGGGAACTAATGACGAGGTTGCCAAACTCTTCGGGGGTCTCGTAGCGGCCGCGATACTTCAGCGTGTATTGGAAGGTGTTCGGCGAATCCTCGCCCAAGGTACCCGTGGCTGCCTCTACGTTTTGGTCGGCCAGCACGTTGGCAATGTCGCTCGGTTCAAGGTTGTACTGCGCCATCTTGGCGGGGTCCAGCCAGATACGCATGGCGTAGGAGTCACCCATCATCATCACGTTGCCCACACCCTTGATACGCGAGAGGCGCGGCTCGATGTTGATGTCAAAGTAGTTGTTGATGAAGTTCTGGTCGTAGCTGTCGTCGGGGCTGTAGAGGGCGAGGATTTTCAGCATACTGTTCTGCCGCTTCTGTACGGTGACACCCACTTGGGTTACTTCGGCCGGCAACAGGCCTTCGGCTTCGCCCACGCGGTTCTTCACGTTGACGGTGGCCATATCGGGGTCGGTGCCCTGCTTGAAGTAGACGGTTATGGAGCCGGAACCGGTATTGGTGGCCGTAGAGGTCATGTAGAGCATGTTCTCCACACCGTTGATGGATTCTTCCAACGGCACAATCACACTCTTCTGCACCGTCTCGGCGTTGGCGCCGGTGTAGGTGGTGCTCACCATGACGGTGGGCGGTGCGATGTCGGGGTATTGCTCCATCGCCAGGTTGGTGAGGCTGATGATGCCCACCAACAATATCAGTACGGAAATGACGCACGACAAGATGGGGCGGTCGATAAATGTTCTTAGTTTCATATATCGTGAAAAATTTTTAAGTTT
>JAUNJD010000230.1:1183-6062 GCA_030523205.1 Bacteroides sp. | reverse complement strand
TGCTGAAACGGAACATGAAGGAGGCCATCGATTACTTCGTGAAACACGCCTTCACCTACGACAACCTGAACAGCATCCTCACCCTGCACGATGCCAAGCAATACTTTGCCAACTACGTCCGGCAGGGAAAGCAAACCTCCAAACGGCTGGAGGAGCATCTGCTGCTTCACGAAAAGCTCACCGGCTATACCGACAATCAGCCGCAGAGCTATGAGGACATCATCGACGGAAAACGAAGCTACTTGGGCAGCTTCATACCCGACTATGCCCCACCCCGCCCCAATGCCAATTCCTTCTGGCACGACGAACTGCGGCGATGGATAGAATAGCGTCCGAAATGCGTGGGCAGAACGTCCAAAATCGCAGGAATGAACGTCCGAAACTCGTGGAGTAAGCCTCCAAAAGTCGCGGGAAAAGGGACGATAACTCGTGGGAAAAAGAGATGGAGAAAGACGATGGGTGAGCTTAGTCACGCCTCCCTCCATTCACTGACAGTGCGGGTTGTTGACGAAAAGACAATGCCAAGCCTCTTCACCTTACGGGTATCCGTAAGGTAAGGAGTGGCATAGCCACGATTCTCTATTTGTGCAAGGGCTTCGTCGGCACTGCCGTCCAACTTGAACTCGAAGATGTACACATAGTCTTTCATCTCCATGATGCAATCTACCCTACCCTGGCTGTACTCTTTCTCTACAAACGTCTGGCAATAGGTACCCATGAGGCGGAGAATCAAGTAGAAGGTATATTGGAAGTGCTTCTCAGTGGCCGGCATATCCTTCAAACCCGGATGGGAATCGTAGGGGATGCTGGCTAGGAAGGCGGTCAAGGAGGTGATAAAAGCAGAAACTTCACCCTTACGAAGTTGCCTGGACAGTTGTGTGCATACGCTTGACACTTTATCCTCAGTCCCTACCTTGAAATATCCGGCGGCAATGATAGATAAAAAGCCACTACGTACCTCGTTATTGGGAAAGTCCAACAGATAATTTCGGTCTTCCTTATCGTATCCCTTAATGGTGAGGTAGCCGCTTTGGTATATCATGGGCAAGGGTTGTTCCACATCGGCCTTATAGTCGGCAAACATACTGGCTTTGAAATATTTGCCCGTCAGCTCGTTGATGTTCTCTTTGGTGTGATTGAGCAACTTCACAAGGTACGTGGGTGTACCCGAGGCAAACCAGAACTCACCAAGCTCCATAGAAAAGAAAGCGTTCAGCACGCTAAAAGGATTATAAATATCCAGCAGCGCTTTGCTGAAGTGATAACCGTCGTACATCCGCTTCAGTTCACACTTTGTCTCTTCTACCGTATAGCCCAATGCATCTGCCATCTTTGATATAGGCTCTGCAAAGACTGTGAAAAGTTCTTCTTCCGTAATGCCGCATAAGGCATCGAATGCGGAGTTCATGCTGATATCCACCGGTTGGTTGAATCCGCTGAACACACTGATTTGAGAAAACTTAGTGACTCCGGTCAGCAATACAAAGCGTAAGGAATCATCGGCACTCTTGAAGGTAGAATAGAACGCTTTGAGTATGTTGCGATTCTTCTCCTCTTGCGGAGTTTCAAGCGCATCCAATATCGGCTTGTCGTATTCATCCACCAGCACCACGCACTGACGGCCAACACGTTGACTGGCCGTTTCAAGCAGATATTTAAATCGGTCACCCAATGTCTTGTTGACAGGGTTGCTGCCGTATATTTTCTCATATCGGCTCAACTGAGCATTCAGCGTATCCTTAAGTTCGCCTTCATTGGTGAAGTCCTGACCATTGAAGTCGAATTGAAACACCGGATGGACAGCCCACTCCTTCTCCAATCCCTCAATAGCCAGTCCCTCGAACAAATCCTTTCGGCCTTCAAAGTATGCTTTCAGTGTACTTACCAACAAACTCTTGCCAAAGCGCCGCGGACGGCAAAGAAAATAAACTCTACCTTCGTCAGCCAATTTATATACAAGGTCTGTCTTGTCCACATAGACGAATCCGCCTTTCCGCAAGTTCTCGAACGACTGTGTTCCTATGGGATATTTCATACGGCTTCAGAGTTTATTATTTTGACGTTTACAAAGATAACTCTTTTCTTTGATACGACAAGACTATCCCACCAATATTCTCAACTCAGCCCCTCTATCAACCCATTCACAATGTCAATATGCTCTGCCTGAGGCACCTTCGGCAGTCCGGGCATACGGAGGATTTCTCCGGCGATGGCAACAATCATCTCTGCGCCGTTGTTCACCACGATTTCCTTGATGTGGAACTCAAAGTTATCGACAGCTCCGTAAATCTTCGGGTCGGCAGAGAAGGAGTATTGCGTCTTGGCGATGCAGATGGGATAATGGGAGATGCCCATGTCTTCGATGAGCTTCATCATCTTGCGCGAGGCACTGCTATAAGTCACCACACTGGCTCCATAGAGGTTGCAGGCCACTTTCTCAATCTTCTCCTGCACGGAGTCGTGCTCTTCGTACGTATATTGCAACGGTTCGGAAGGCTCGCGTTCGATGGTATCTACCACCAACCGTGCCAAGTCCACGGCACCTTCCCCACCCTCTGCGAAGGCATTGTTGATGGCGAAACCTACGTGAAGGTCTTCTTCGCAATGGCGACGAATCTCCTCCACCTCCTCGTCTGTATCGCTGGCAAAGCGGTTGAAAGCCACGATGACGGTCTGCCCAAACGAATGAAGATTGCGGATATGCTTGTCCAGATTGCCGAAGCCTTCCTGCAAACCCTCCATATCGGGCTCCTTGATGCGGTTCAGACTGACACCACCGTGCATCTTCAGCCCCTGTGCGGTAGCCACGATAACGGTCAGCTTGGGTTGCAGCCCACTCTTGCGGCACTTGATGTTGTAGAACTTCTCGGCACCCAAGTCGGCACCGAAACCGGCCTCCGTAATGACATAATCGCCAAAGGTCATGGCCATCTTGGTAGCAAGAATGGAGTTACAGCCGTGGGCAATGTTGGCGAATGGGCCTCCGTGTACAAAGGCAGCCGTCCCTTCGGTGGTCTGCACCAGGTTGGGATGAATGGCGTCCTTCAGCAATACGGTGATGGAACCGGCAACGCCCAAGTCTTTTACCGTAAAGGGTTGTCCGTCATATTTAAAGCCCAGTATGATGTTCTCGATGCGACGACGCAAGTCCGCAGTATCTTTGGCCAGACAGAGGATAGCCATGATTTCGGAGGCAGGCGTAATGTCGAAGCCGGACTCCTGCGTGACGCCGTTGGTGTGAGGTCCCAGTCCGGTGACGATGCTGCGCAGCGAACGGTCGTTCACGTCGAGCACGCGCCGCCATATAATCTCCTTCAGGCTGAAGCCATCGGCCTGATGCTGATAGATGTAGTTATCCAGCAAAGCCGAAATCATGTTGTGTGCCGAAGTGATGGCATGGAAGTCACCCGTAAAGTGCAGGTTGATTTTCTCCATGGGCAGCACTTGTGCATATCCTCCTCCGGCGGCACCGCCCTTCATGCCGAAGCAAGGGCCCAACGACGGTTCGCGCAAGGCAACGATGGCCTTCTTGCCGATTTTGTTCAGTCCCAAGGCCAACCCGATGGAAACGGTGGTCTTGCCGATGCCGGTCTTGGTGGCGGTGATGGCAGTCACCAGAATCAGGTTACTCTGCTTCACCTTCTCCTCGTCAATCAAGTGTTCGGGGATTTTGGCGATATAACGTCCATAGTTCTCTACTTCTTCGCGCGGAATACCTACACTCACTGCGACTTCTTTTATCTTTTTCAGCTCAATGCTGCGGGCTATTTCGATGTCCGATTTCATACAATTTACGAATATTTCCAGTAATTGTATGCAAAGATAGATGCAATCATTGAGTTACACAAGAGTTGCCGCCAAAATGAAGGGAGAAAGATCTTACTTGAATCGTGATGTATCCACCGCCTCGCGCTTTTTCTCCTTATAGCCGCCAAACTTATAGGTGAACGACACACCCACCTCGCGGAAGCAGGAATAATGATTCGTCACGTTCTGCGTGGCGAAGCGGATGCGGGGAGAGATTTGTCCCGTCTCGAAGATGTCGTTACAATAGAGGTTGAGAATGGCCTTCTCCCTCGCGAAGGTATAGCGCAGCGAGGCATCCACGTTGCCCGACGTAGGCAGGTCGTAGGTAGCCTGTATGCCCTTGCTGTGGACGAATCCGCTTAGCGTCAGCCGCAGGTCGGGACGGGTGGACAAGGTGAAGGTGCTGCTCAAGCGGGCTACGCCATAGCAGACATTACGGTCGAAAGGTACGTCCCAGAAGTCGCTGTCCTTCTCGCGTTGCCAGACACCTATCAGCGAAAGGCGTGTGTTCAGCCAGTTCTTCACCTTGAAGGGCACGGACACCTGCAAGCCGGCTTGCTGCTGAAGGTCGAAATTGAGTTCCTTGTATATCTCGACCAAGCGTTCGGACGACTGATAGAGGGTTTGGGTGGAATAGTCATCGACGTGGTTGAACCAGCCGGCAAAGATGTACTTGTTCTTCAGCACATAGACGAGTTGCAGACGGTAGTCGTGCGAGGGCTTCAGCAGCGGGTTGCCATGAATTTCGGAGTAAACACCGTTGTAGGAGATGGCATCTTGCACGGACCAGTAATCGGGATAGTCCTTGTCGCTGTTGAAGGCCAGTTGCAGCATGTGTCCGGCGGCGGGCATATACATGAGGTTAACGACAGGATACCAGTCCCAGCGGTCCCAAACAGGTGTCTTATAGTGCTCCACGGCCAAGGACACGTCCAAGGATAGCTTGTTGCCAAAAGTCTTGTTGAATCCGGCGTAGAAGTTGAGGGTCTGCTCGCGGCGGCGGGAGTTCATATTGGTCAGTTGACGAGTGGACGAGTTAACGAGGCTACGAGGTCCTTGCGCCCTTGTTCCC
>JAUNJD010000230.1:0-1173 GCA_030523205.1 Bacteroides sp. | reverse complement strand
TTGTCAACTCATCATCGTAATAATATTGGTAGCTATTATCCACGCTCGTGGTGTAGCTGCCTCCGTAGTTCAGCCCCCACCCGTTCTTCAGGCTGTGCTCTTGCCCCAAAAAGAACTTCCAGCGGTTGATGCGTTGGCGGTCTTCGGTGTAGAAGTCGAGCGCTTCGCCCTGCATGATGCTGTTCAGCAACTGGTTGGAGGGAGAGCTATAATAGGTGAAGTCCACGCCTCCACTCAGTCCGAAGGGCGTGCGGTAGTCCAAGCGGCCGTTGTGCAGCCAACTGTTGCTGTTGCTCAGTGTAGAAGATTCTTGGGTGCCCTCCACCGACATACGGCTGTGACCGGTGGTGTAGCTGCCGTTATAGACAAAGCTCAACTGATGGTCTTTGGCGATGTTGTAGTCCGCACCTACACGGAAGCCGTGAGTATGGGAACGGTGACGATTCACCTCGTCGGTGCTGAGGGGATAGACCGTGCCGTCGCCCAAGGTATGCACAGCATCCTTGTCGGTAGCGAAGTAGCTCCGTCCGTGTTTGTGCGAGTAAAGGAAATCGAGAGAGAATTTATGCTTGGTGTATAGCAGGCTGGCGCGTTGCTCCAAGTCTTCGTAATACTTCTGCGCATACTTGCCATAGACTTCGCCTTGCAGGGATTGGGTGCCGGGGGTAGCTTGCTTCAGGGTGATGTTGATGAGCGCACCGCGCACTTGGTAGCGTGCGGGAGCGTTGTACATCACCTCGGCTTTCTCGATGCGACTGACAGGGATGCTTTTCAACAAAGTGTTCAGTTGGCCGGCGCTCAGGGTAGTAACTTTGCCGTCGAGGATGAGGGTGACGCTCTGTCCGGCCAACCGGAGGGCACCGTTCACCTCCATCACGCCCGGCAGCTCCTTCACGGCATCGTAGGCGTTATCGACAGGCAGGTTCTGTATCAGTCGGGGCAGGTCATAGATCAGCTTGCCTTGCTCGGCCTTCACAATGGGGCGTTCGCCGGTGACGAGCACTTCGGGCAGCGTTTGATAGAGGCTGTCCAAACGGGTATCAGCGGTGATGATACTGTCCGCACGCAACGTGCGGTTGTCATTGTCTGTGCCCGTTTCCTGAGCCGAAAGGGGCAGCAGGCAGACGCAAAGGGCGAGGGATAGGAAGATTCGTTTCATTTGAGTTTTTAAGT
>JAUNJD010000016.1 GCA_030523205.1 Bacteroides sp. | reverse complement strand
AGTGTCTTCGCATCTATATCGCCTTCGTGAGGTACATATATTTCCAACGCGAGGGAGCTATATCGCCAACACGCTGGACATATATGCCCAACAAGTCAGCAATATAGTTCTCACAAATGATTGATTTACTGCTTATTCCTGTACGAACGGTTTCAGCCCTTTCACAGCTTCGGCAGGCGTGATGCGCTTACCGCCATTGTCCAGGTCGATGAGGATGTAGCGGTCGTTGCCCATGCCAGTAGTCATTCACTCGGTAGTCGCCGCTACCCGTATGACGGCAAAAAGAACCAAGATTACATATCGTCTGCAGCAAAAAAAGAAGCCGGAATGCGTCTCGCACTCCGGCTTCATGTTTCATTTTGGAAGGTTTTTTGGTTATGTTTAAGAGTATCAGTTTCTTTTAAGAGAGAGTAGTTTTTTATGGAAGTTGTTTTTAGGATTTACATATTGGTGTTGTCCATCGTAACCGTCATTTCGGGTATGAGGACATATTTTTCACTCTTCTTGTTCCACTTATAGTAGTTGGTGGTCACGGTCTTGCCCTGATAGGTGTAGCGGATGCAGATGTCTTTTTCCCACATATTCTTGCCGCTGTTCCACTTCAGAGATTCGCTTTCGCTCATGCGCTTTTGGTCGTCGTACTTATAATTGTACTTCATATAGTTGGCCAAAGTGTTGCCATCAGTCTTATAGACTGTCTGTCCTACCATTACGCCATTTTCTTCTTCCGAATTGTAAATGAGGTTGCTCTTATTGTCGGCAGAAGCATTCATGCCGCATACCAGAAGGATAGATGATAAAATCAAAGTTTTTAAAGTTCTCATGGTGCTATGTTTTTTAGTTTATACTTTCAATTTTCTATCAATATGTCATTGATTTCGATACAAAGGTAGTGTTTTCTCGGGATATTCAAGTCTGTTTTAGTTAAATAAATGTCAAAATGTCAAATCGTAATTTCGCAAATTACTTTCTTTTTGGCAAGAAAGATGAATAAAAAATATCCGGCAGGGAGATTGCCGGATATTCTGTTGAGCAAACTGCTTTTTGAAAGTATTTTTTGGTTTGCTTTCTGATTGTAAGTTAAATAAAGTTATAGGTCCGTTTAGTGCGCCTCCAGCCAGTTCTTACCCCAGCCACAATCCGCTCTGAGAGGCACTTTCATCCGATAGGCGTTCTCCATTTCCTCGATTACAATTTTTTCTACAAGCTCCTTTTCAGCGCTTGGAACGCTGAAATTTAGTTCATCGTGAACCTGCAAAATCATCTTTGCTTTCAGATTGTAACTTACAAAGCGCTGATAGATGCGTGCCATGGCCACTTTGATGATGTCGGCGGCACTTCCCTGTATGGGAGCGTTGATGGCATTGCGTTCGGCGTAGCCTCGCACGGTGGCGTTGCGCGAGTTGATGTCGGGCAGGTATCGCTTGCGGTGGAAGATGGTTTCCACGTAGCCGTTGTCGCGTGCCACCTGTATGCTGCGGTCCATGTATTCCTTCACTTGCGGGTAGGTTTCGAAGTATCCGTCTATCAGTTCCTTGGCCTCCTTGCGGTCTACGTTCATGCGTTCGGCCAGTCCGAATACCGATATGCCGTAGATGATGCCGAAGTTAGCCGTCTTGGCCTTGCGACGCATATCGGAGGTGACGTCCTTGATGTCCACCTTATATATCTTGGCGGCAGTGGCGGCGTGGATGTCGTGTCCGCTGCAGAAGGCTTCTATCATGTTGCGGTCGCCGCTGAGGTGAGCCATGATGCGCAGTTCTATCTGCGAGTAGTCGGCGGAGAAGAATTCCTCATCGTCGTCGGGGATGAAGGCTTTTCGTATTTCTTTTCCGTCTTCGTCGCGTATGGGGATGTTCTGCAAGTTAGGGTTGCTGGAACTCAATCGGCCGGTGGCAGTGACAGCTTGGTTGAACGAGGTGTGGATGCGCCCCGTGCGCGGATTGATGAGCTGGGGCAGGGCATCGACGTAGGTGCCGAGCAGCTTCTTCAGTCCACGGTGCTCCAGAATCTTCCCGACGATGGCGTGCTTGCCCCGCAGGCTTTCGAGCACTTCTTCGCTGGTGACGTACTGTCCCGTCTTGGTCTTCTTGGCTTTCTTCACGATTTCCAGTTTGTCGAACAGCACTTCACCCACCTGCTTGGGCGAGGCGATGTTGAACTGCTCACCGGCCAGGCTGTATATCTCTTCTTCTATTTCGTACAGGCGGGCGGCGAAGTGTTCGGACGAGAGTTTGAGCGATTGGGTGTCGATGCGCACACCGTTGGTTTCGAGATTGACCAATACAGGCACGAGCGGCATCTCTATTTCGTAGAACAGGCGTTCGGCTCCTTTTTCCTTCAGTTCCTTTTCGAGCACGTTCTTCAGCTTCAGGGTGACATCGGCGTCTTCGCACGCATAGCGATAGACGTCTTCGGGGGCGAGGTCGCGCATGTTCTTCTGGTTTTTCCCCTTGGGGCCTATCAGTTCGTCGATGTGGATGGTCTGATAGTGCAGGTAGATTTCGGCTAGGTAGTCCATGTTGTGTCGCAGTTCGGGTTGGAGCACGTAGTGGGCGAGCATGGTGTCGAAGAGCGGACCTTTCACCTGCACGCCGTAGTTCTGCAACACTATCATGTCGTACTTGATGTTTTGCCCCACTTTCAGTGATTCTTCGTTTTCGTAGAGCGGACGAAGCTCGTTCACTATTTTTAAGGCTTCTTCACGATTGGGTGGAACCGGCACATAGTAAGCCCGATTTTCGGCATCGCTGAAGCTCATTCCCACCAGTTCGACGTCCATCGGTTCGGTTCCCGTGGTTTCCGTGTCTATTGAGAGAATTTTCGTTGTAAGCAACTTTTGAAGAATTTCAGCTCTTTTCTTTTCATTATCAATGAGTTGGTAATCAACTTCGGTTGTTTCTAACCGCGCGAGATTTGAATTTTTGAAATCGTTCGACCCCTCGGTCGCAAAATTCGCAAACAAATCGCCTTGGACGGGAGCCACATTTTCGGTCGTTGCCTCGGTGGTTGGCGCTTGAGCAAACAAGGTCCCGGCAAAGAGGTCGGGCGTGGTCGATGGGGCTGCCTGATTTTTTTTCTGAGCCGGGGTAGGGTAGGGGAGGGGGCTTCCTTTCCGGAGGACACGGTCGATGAGTGTGCGGAATTCCAATTCTTCAAAAATCTGCCGGAGCGATTCTTCGTCGGGCTCTTCGCGGACGAGGGCCTGCATATCGAGAGCAATGGGGACATCGGTCTTGATGGTGGCCAGAAACTTGGAGAAGGTGATTTGCTCGCGGTTGGTTTCTACGCGCGTCTTCAGTGCGCCTTTCAGCTCGTTGGTGTTTGCCAGCAGATTCTCGATGCTGCCATACTGGGCAATGAGCTTCTGCGCTGTCTTTTCGCCTACGCCGGGGCAGCCGGGGATGTTGTCCGAGGCGTCGCCCATCAGTCCCAGCATATCGATGACTTGCAGCGGAGACTTTATGTCGAACTTGGCCTTGACCTCTTCAGGGCCCATCACCTCGAAGCCGCCGCTGTGCTTGGGGCGATACATGAAGACGTTTCCCGACACCAGTTGCCCATAGTCTTTGTCGGGGGTCATCATGTAAGTGGTGATGCCCCGTCGTCCGGCTTCGGTGGCCAGTGTGCCAATCACGTCGTCGGCCTCGTAGCCCGGTACCTCCAGGATGGGGATGCGGTAGGCACGTATGATGTCCTTTATAATAGGTACGGAGAGGCGGATGGCTTCGGGCGTTTCTTCGCGCTGGGCCTTATATTGTTCGTAAGCTTCGTGGCGGAAGGTGGGGCCGGACGGGTCGAAAGCCACTCCGATGTGCGAAGGATTCTCCTTCTTGAGCACTTCCTCCAGTGTGTTGACAAAGCCCAGTATGGCCGAAGTGTTGAGTCCTTTCGAGTTGATTCTCGGATTTTTGATGAGGGCGTAGTAGGCCCGATATATCAATGCGTAGGCATCGAGCAGGAATAATTTTTCCGTTGGATTCATATAATAACTCTTTTTTTTCATGGTAAAAGTACAAAAAAATACGGTATTAAGTGTTTTATTACTATTTTTGTGGTCAAATTGTAAGCACATGGACCATTTATCAATCATCAAATCTCCTATTTTAGAGGAATTGGAAGACTTTAAATGTCTCTTTGAGAGTTCTCTTTCCACTTCCAATCATCTGCTGAAGAGCGTTATAGAGCATATCCGGCAGAGGAATGGGAAGATGATGCGTCCGATGTTGGTGTTGCTTACAGCCAAGCTCTACGACGGCATTTGTCGCTCTACCTTTCATGCGGCTGCTGCCCTCGAACTGCTGCATACTGCCAGCTTGGTGCACGATGACGTGGTGGATGAGAGCAGCGAGCGCCGCGGTCAGCTTTCCGTAAATGCAGTGTTCAACAACAAGGTGGCCGTGCTGTCAGGCGACTACCTTTTGGCTACCTCTTTGGTGCAGGTAGAGAAGACCCGCAATCACGACATCATCGAGGTGGTTGCCCGCTTAGGGCAGGATTTGGCCGAGGGCGAGCTGTTGCAGCTCTCCAACGTCAGCAACCTCAGTTTTTCCGAAGATGTTTATTTCGATGTTATCCGCAAGAAGACGGCTGTACTGTTTGCCGCCTGTACAAAGGTAGGTGCCCTGTCTGCCGGAATCACCGGTGAAAAGGTGGAAAATGCGCGTCTGTTTGGTGAATATATCGGCATTTGCTTCCAGATAAAGGATGACATCTTCGACTACTTCGAGAACAAGGAAATAGGCAAGCCTACGGGCAACGATATGCTGGAGGGCAAACTGACATTGCCTGCCATCTATGCACTGAACACAACGAAAGATGCACAGGCTACGGAAATAGCCCTCAAGATAAAGAACGGTACGGCTCAAGCCGATGAAATCGCCCTTTTAATTGATTTTACCAAGAAGAATGGAGGCATAGAATATGCTACCTCCGTGATGTACGCCTATCGCGAGAAAGCGTTGGATTTGTTGGCTCCGCTACCCGATACGGACGTCAAGCAAGCTCTGACGGCTTACTTGAATTATGTGGTGGAGCGCGTGAAGTAACGCGCAAGTGGGTTTGCATCCGCAAAAAACAAATGGCACACAGATGAACCGATGGGTTTCATTCGTGTGCCATTATTATGTTTGGGGAGGGTTGTGCTTCTATCAGAAGAACTTCGTTTGCTTGCCCAAGATGTCAGACAGCAACAGGTTGGCCAGACGGCTTGTGCCTAGGCGGAACAGGCTGTTGTTCAGCCATTCTTCACCCAGTACCTCTTTAACGATGGTGTAGTAGATAAGTGCATCGTTCACGCAGTTGATGCCTCCTGCGGGCTTGAATCCAATCTTGTTGCCCGTCAGTGCATAGTATTCTTTGATGGTTTGACACATGACGTAGGCTGCTTCCGGCGTAGCGGCAGGTTCTTGCTTTCCGGTAGAAGTTTTGATGAAATCGGCACCGGCATAAATGGATAGGATGGAGGCCTTCTTGATGTTGGAAGCTGTCTTCAGCGCGCCGGTTTCGAGGATGACTTTCAGGTGATGGTCTTTGCACGTCTCCTTCAGCTCCTGTATTTCGTCGCACATTTCTTCGTAGTTTCCACTCAGGAATTTACCTACCGAGATGACGATGTCTATCTCGTCGGCACCCTCCATGATGGCCATGGCAGTCTCTGCCACCTTTACTTCAATGAAAGTCTGCGAAGAAGGGAATCCGGCTGATACGCAGGCAATCTTTACGTCTTCCACTTCCAGCGTGTCGCGTACGATTTCGGCAAAGTTAGGATATACGCAGATGGCTGCTACGTTCTTCATATCGGGATATTCTTCATCAAATTGGTTGACCTTCTGAGCAAACTTCATGACGCTTTCATCGCTGTCTTCGCTCTTCAGGGTGGTGAGGTCGATGCAGTTGAATAGGAACTTCTTAATCTCTTCCGTATTGTTTGCAGGCACTTTCTCTGCAATGATTTTGGCTACTTGTGCGGCTATTTTGGCATCGTCAAGTTGTGTGTTGTACTTGGCCAAAGCGGCTTCGTACTTGTTCAAGGTAGATTCGTTATTCTCCATGATGCAGTTGTTTTTATATTATAAAATGATGTTTTTCGATTGAGGAAACACTGTTTTCTATGGGCTTTTACTTTAGTTTCTCGTTGTTGATGTGTCTTTGGCTGTCACGCTTCGTTTTCTTCTCTATGCTGCGGCGAAAAGCTTCCGTGACGTCCACACCGGTTTGGTTGGCGATGCAGAGCAGCACCCAGAGGATGTCTGCCACCTCCTCGTCTATATTGTCTTTTTCTCCGGCTTTGAAGGATTGGTCGCCATATTTCCGCGCCATGACGCGAGCCAGTTCGCCCACTTCTTCGGTCAGTACGGCCATATTGGTCAGCTCGCTGAAGTAGCGCACGCCATATTGCTTTATCCAGCTGTCCACCTGTTGCTGGGCTTCGCTCAGTGTGAGGGGAGCTTCTTTTTTGTTCGTATCCATCGGATGTTTATCGGTTAAAATGAATGATTCGTTTCTTGCCGTTTGGGGCTTTTTCTACTCTTTGTTTTTTGTATCCATACAGATGGTTACGGGGCCGTCGTTCATCAATTCTACCTTCATGTCGGCACCAAATTCTCCGGTCTCGATGGGTTTTCCTGCTGCCGTGCTTAGTTCTTGGCAGAATCGTTCGTATAGCGGAATGGCTATTTCGCCTTTGGAGGCTCGGATGTAGGAAGGGCGGTTTCCCTTCTTGGTAGAGGCGTGCAAAGTAAACTGGCTGATGACCAGAATCTCGCCGTCAATATCAAGTACCGACTTGTTCATTACGCCGTTTTCATCGTCGAAAATGCGGAGGTTGACAATCTTCTTGCATAGCCAGTCAATGTCCTCCGGTCCGTCGGCATCTTCTATACCTACCAGTATCAGCAGCCCTTTTCCGATGGCCGACTTGCACTTTCCGTTGATGGTGACGGACGCGTGTCCGGCACGTTGTATCACTACTCTCATGTTATATCTCTGGATATTTGTAGGGTTATCAATATATCTCTATGTGGGTCACAAAGTTAAGAATAAATTCGGATAAGCCTATCATTTGGGCTGTTTTTGCAGGGATGTCAGCCCTTTTATGCTTCTGTCAGGGTTTCTCCGGATTGGTCTTGGTTGAAGTATGCTTGGATAATCTGAGCTTTCGCTTCACCTACGACCGCTGCCAATGCCTCGTGTGGGGCTTCTTTGATGCGCTTTACGCTCTTGAATTCTTTGAGCAGTGCGGTTTTTGTCTTTTCTCCGATACCTTTTATTTCATCCAAGGCCGATGCTATCTGCCGTTTGCTGCGCTTATCGCGGTGGAAAGTGATGGCAAAGCGGTGTACCTCGTCTTGAATCTGCGTAAGCAGCCGGAAGAGCGGTGTATTCTGCTTCATGCCGACAGTCTGCGGAGGAAAGCCGAACAGAAGCTCTGACGTGCGGTGTTTGCTGTCCTTGGCAAGGCCGGCAATGGGAATGTCTAGGTTAAGTTCATCAATAACCTCCTTAACGGCGCTCATTTGCCCCTTTCCACCGTCGGTAATGAGGAGGTCGGGAAGCTCTGTTTTCTCTTCGATAGCGCGCTTGTAACGGCGTCTGACGACCTCTTTCATGGAAGCATAGTCGTCGGGGCCTTCCACAGTCTTTATATCGTACTTCCGGTAATCCTTTTTCGATGGCTTTCCTTTGACGAATACCACGCATCCTGCTACGGGGTCGGAACCTTGTATGTTGGAGTTGTCGAAGCATTCTATCCGTATGGGTAGGCGATCGAGGTGCAGTTGGTCCTGAATTTCTTTCAGCAGGCGGACGGTTCTTTGCTCCGGATTCAGTTTTTCTGCCTGTTTCAGTCGGTCTGCCCTGTATTGTTTGACGTTCAGGATGGACAATTCCAGCAGTTTCTTTTTATCGCCTCGCTGGGGGATGGTGAATGCTACGTCTTTCAGCTCCATGTCCAGCTCAAAAGGAACGATGATTTCGCGCGACTGACTTTTATAGCGTCCCCTCATTTCGATGATTCCCAACGAGAGCAATTCTTCTTTCGTCTCGTTCAGCTGTTTCTTGTATTCAAAGGTGAATGCCTGATTAATGGCTCCGTTCGTAATGTGTAGGTAGTTGATGAAGGCCGAATTCTCGTTTGAATCTTCTTCGATGGAGAATACGTCGATGTTGTGGAGCACGTTGCTTACCACTTCCGATGTGGAGCGGTAATTTTCTATCAACATATACTTCTCTTTGACAAGCTGTGCCTCCTCAAACTTCATTTCGGCAGCCAATTCTTGCATTCGTCGGAAAAGCATCCGTGCTACCTCCTGCGTATTTCCCTTCAAAATTTCCTTGATTTCATCGATGTTTTTCTGATAATCCTGCAGGCTTTGCATACCGATGCAGGGACCGGCACAGTTCTTTATGTGGTATTCCAGGCAAACCTTGAATTTTCCCGCACGGATATTCTCCGGCGAAAGGTTCAGATTGCAGGTACGCAGAGGATACAGATGCTTTATCAGTTCGAGCACGGCATTCATACTGGGAATGTGGCTGTAAGGGCCGTAGTAAGAAGAACCATTCCGGATAATCTTTCGGGTCTTGAATATGCGCGAGAAGTATTCATTTTGCACGCAAATGGAAGGGTAGGTCTTGTCGTCCTTCAACAGTACGTTGTAGCGAGGCTTGTATTTTTTGATAAGATTGTTTTCTAACAACAGGGCATCTTCTTCCGTCTTTACCACGATATAGCGTATATCGGCAATTTTGCTTACCAATATGCGGGTTTTGCCTACTTCGTGCTCACGGTTGAAGTAGGATGAAACCCGCTTTTTCAGATTCTTGGCTTTGCCTACGTATATAATAGTCCCTTCGGCATTCAGATATTGATAAATGCCGGGACTATCGGGTAGGTTTTGTACGATTCCCTTCAGATAATCGTTGGTTCTGAGTTCTTCCATAAAGGCAGCTGGCAGATAGGAAAATGTCTGTTGAGGCAGATTACGCTCATGGGGTGCGCAAATCCTATTCCTTAATGACTATAAAGAAAGTACAGAGTCTACATCTACGTCTTTGCTGAATACTTCTTTTCCGTGCAGGTCTTTCAGCTCGATGATGAAGTTTACATAGACTTTCTTCGGATTCATTTGCTGTACCAACTTGCAGGCTGCTTGCATGGTTCCACCAGTAGCCAGCAAATCGTCGTGCAGCAGAATCACGTCGTTTTCGTCAATGGCGTCTTTGTGCATCTGTACGGTGTCTTTGCCGTATTCCTTTTCGTAGCTTTCTTCGATGGTCTCTGCGGGCAGTTTGCCGGGCTTGCGGATGGGCACAAAGCCTGCACCCAAGCGAGTGGCAAGGATAGGACCCATGATGAATCCTCTAGATTCGATACCTACTACTTTCGTAATGCCTTTGTCCTTGTACATATCGTACAATGTATCGGACAGCTCTTGCAGAACCACAGGATCTTTGAACATGGTAGTTACATCATAAAACAAGATTCCCGGTATGGGAAAATCAGGAATTTCCCGAATGCTTTTGGCAAGTGTTTCTTTGCTCATACTCAGTTTATTTAGTGCGTTTATTGAATTGTTTGTTTCACGTGGAACTTTGAAGCTTTATCGTCCTGAAAGTACCAACAGGACGTTTATATCGCTTGGTGATACGCCCGGAATGCGGCTTGCCTGTGCAATGGTTTCAGGGTCTATCTTCACCAACTTTTGTCGGGCTTCGGTAGAGAGCGATTGGATAGAAGCATAGTCAAACTTTCCTTTTATCTTGATGCTCTCCAGTCGGGCCAGCTTATCAGCAATGATTCGTTCGCGGCGGATATAGCCTTCGTACTTTATCAGAATCTCGGCAGCCTCCATGATTTCTTCTTTCCGCTCCTTTATCTTGCTCAATTCTTCTTTTAGAGCACTGACGTGTTCTGCCATGTTTTCGATGGTTATCTGAGGGCGGTTTATCAAGTCTATCAATTTGCATCCTTGTCGTAGGGAAGTTGTGCCTAACTGTTCCAGTACCGGATTGATTAATGCCGGTTTCATCGAAAAATTGCGGGTGAACTCTACAATGTTTGTTATGGCTTCCCGTTTCGACTTCAGCAGTTCGTAACGGTCGCTCTTGGCAAGTCCCAGCTCCCAAGACTTTTCGGTAAGGCGCATATCGGCATCATCCATACGGAGGAGGATGCGGTATTCGGCGCGTGAGGTGAACATTCTGTAAGGCTCATCTACGCCTTTCGTCACCAAATCGTCTATCAATACGCCGATGTAGGCTTCGTCGCGTGCCAATGTAAACGGAGTTCCACCGTGGCAATTGATATGGGCATTGATGCCTGCGATGATGCCTTGTCCTCCGGCTTCTTCGTATCCGGTGGTCCCGTTTACCTGTCCTGCAAAGAAGAGATTCTTGATTTTCTTCGTTTCCAACGAATGTTTCAGTTGGGTAGGGTCGAAGTAATCATACTCGATGGCATATCCCGGTCGATAGATAACGAGGTCTTTGAAAGCCGGAATCTTTTTCAGCGCTGCCACCTGTATGTCCATTGGCAATGAAGAGGAGAATCCGTTCAAGTAATATTCCTGTGTACTTTCGCCTTCCGGTTCCAAGAAAAGCTGATGCTGCTCTTTATCGGGGAAAGTCACGATTTTGGTCTCAATGCTGGGGCAATATCGTGGACCGATGCTCTTGATTTGTCCGTTGAAAAGGGGAGAATCGGGAAGTCCCTCCCGCAGTATTTGGTGGGCTTCTTCGTTGGTGAAGCAAGTCCAGCAAGGCAGTTGCTTCAAATGTCGGACACCGGTATTCATAAACGAAAACTTGTGGAAGTCCGCTTCACCGTCCTGTACCTCCATGCATTCGTAGTGTACGCTTCGTCCGTCTATGCGTACGGGAGTTCCCGTTTTCATGCGGCCATACGTGATGCCATGTTGCGCGATGGATTCGGTCAGTTGATAGGAAGCAGGTTCAGCCATACGCCCGCCGGGAAGCATGGTGCGACCTACGTGCATCAGTCCGTTTAGGAAAGTGCCTGCTGTCAGTACAACGCATTTGGCGTGGAAGGTTACGCCCCACACCGTTTTAACGCCGGTAATGGCTCCGTCCTTAACCATGATTTCGCAGACGGTATCTTGCCAGATATGTAGGTTGGGGATATTCTCCAGTATTTCGCGCCAAGCCCAGATAAACTTGCCACGGTCGCATTGGGCGCGTGGACTCCACATGGCAGGGCCTTTTGAACGGTTCAGTATGCGGAATTGGATGGCTGTTCGGTCGGTCACCAACCCCATATATCCACCCAAAGCATCGATTTCGCGGACTATTTGTCCTTTGGCGATTCCTCCTACGGCGGGGTTACAACTCATCTGGCCAATCTTGTTCATGTCCATTGTAATGAGACAAGTCTTGGAACCGAGGTTGGCAGCAGCAGCGGCAGCTTCACATCCGGCATGTCCGGCACCGATTACAATAACATCGTACTTAAATTCCATTCGAATTGTGTGGTTTAAAACTGCGCAAATTTACTAAAAAGTTATGGTTTTGTTATATATCCGTTGCGAATGTGTCTTTATTTCGATGGAGATAGGGGCTACCGCTCACCTCATCGCCAACGCCTTATTCTCGGCTTCTTCCATGATTTCGCGCTCACCCGGCCCTTTGTCGTTGATGCCGCAAAGGTGGAGGATGCCGTGAATAATTACCCGATGCAGTTCGGTGTCATAGTCGGTACCGAACTGCTCGGCATTGGTGCGCACGGTGTCGAGGCTGATGAAGAGGTCACCGCTGAGCCGGTTGCCTTCGCAGTAGTCGAAAGTGATGATGTCCGTGTAATAATCGTGTTGCAGGTATTGGCGGTTCACCTCCAGGATCTTCTCGTCCGAGCAGAAGATATAGGCTATTTCGCCGACTCTTTTCCCGTAGGTGGCGGCAACAGATTTTATCCATTCCGTGGTTTCGCGTTTCTTGATAGCGGGCATATCCACGCCGTCTGTCTGATAGCTTATCATAATTTTGAGTTATTGAGTTTTTAAGTTTTTGAGTTGACGAGTTAACAAGGCTACGAGGCGTTTCTAGATGCGTTCATTTCTTGCTCCTTTGTCAACTTGTTCCTCCTTTATCGACCGTCTTGTTTTCTATCCGAAGAACAGGTAGCTGATGATGATGGCGGCAATGATGCCCGATAGGTCGGCTATCAATCCGCACGTCACGGCATTGCGCGTCTTGCTGATGCCCACGCTGCCGAAATATACGGCCAGGATGTAGAACGTGGTGTCCGATGCGCCGCGTGCCACACAGCTCATGCGTGCCACGAACGAGTCGGCACCGTATTCCTTCATCGTGTCAATCATCAGTCCGTTGGCGCCGCTACCACTAAGCGACTTCATCAAGGCGGTGGGTAGGGCACCTACAAAGCTGGTGTCCATTCCCGTCAGGCCAACCACGTAGCCGATGCCATCGACCAACATATCCATGGCTCCGGAAGCGCGGAACACGGCGATTCCAACGAGGAAAGCAACCAGATAGGGGATGATGCGCACGGCTGTTGTAAACCCTTCCTTGGCTCCTTCGATGAAGGCATCATATACATTCACTTTCTTCCATACGCCCCAGAGGATGAAAAGCAGGATGATGCAGAACAAAATGATGTTGGCCGTCAGCGTGGAGTATGTCCCCATGGCTTCGCGGCTAACCTGTGTGGATGCCCAGATGAGGGCGGCAAAGAGCAATCCGATGCAGCCTATCAAGATAAAGACGGGGCGGCAAAGAAGATTGATGCGCTGCGAGATGCTGACCACCGTCACGCCTACCAGGGTCGATACGGTAGTGGTCAGCAGCGTGGGGATGAAGATGTCCGTAGGCTGTGCGGCACCCATCTGTGCCCGATAGACCATGATACTGACCGGAATCAGTATCAGTCCCGACGTGTTGATGACGAGGAACATAATCATCGGGTTGGTAGCCGTGTCTTTCTTCGGATTCAGTTCTTGCAGTTCCTTCATGGCCTTCAGTCCCATGGGCGTGGCGGCGTTGTCCAGCCCCAGCATATTGGCCGAAAGATTCATGAAGATGGAGCCCATGGCGGGATGACCTTTTGGTATGTCGGGGAAGAGACGGCAGAACAACGGACTTAGCCAGCGGCTCAGGGCTTGTATCATGCCGCTGTTTTCGCCTATCTTCATGATGCCGAGCCACAGGGCAAGGATACCGGTCAGTCCCAGCGAAATCTCGAACGCATTTTTTGATGAATCGAACGTTGAGTTGACCAATGCTGTGAAAATCTCCGTGTCTCCCATGAACAGCAGTTTAATCACTGCCACGATGAAAGCCACGACAAAGAATGCCACCCAAATGTAATTTAGAACCATGATTTCCTGTTTATCATTAATTCCGCAAAATTAGGAATATCTTTCCATTCGATGGGAAGAAAATCCTTATTTTTGTCGTACGAACTTAAGTAAATAATGAAATGAAGCAAGAAGTAACAGAAGAAGTACAGCAGAAAGTGCAAGAAATAGAGCAGGAACTGCGCACATACATCGACCCCGTGAAGCGGGACTATCTGCCCCGATTTTTCAAGACGGGCAAGGGACAATATGGTGAGGGCGACCAATTCTTGGGCATTGTGGTGCCCAATACGCGCATCGTGGCCAAGCGTCATAAGGACGTTTCTTTCTCCGTTATGGCCGAATTGCTGCAAAGTCCGTGGCACGAATGTCGCCTTTGCGCCTTGCTGATGCTGGTGGAGCATTTCAAGAAAGTGGATGCAGAGGAGCGCAAATCCATCTATGACTTCTACTTGAGTCAGACAGCCCGCATCAACAACTGGGACTTGGTAGACTTGTCTGCGCCCGGCATCGTGGGCGAATATCTAAAAGACAAGTCCCGCGAAGACCTCTACCGCTTGGCCGACAGTCCTCTGCTTTGGGAACGTCGCATTGCGGTCGTTTCCACCTATACGCTGATAACAAACAAAGATTTCACCGACATCCTTCAGTTGTCCGCCCACTATTTGCAGGCCGATGAAAGGCTGCGTGCAACCGGTGTGCTGCCCCTTCACGACCTCATGCAGAAAGCCTTGGGCTGGATGCTTCGCGAGGTGGGTAAGAGGGATAAGCCTGTCTTGGTTCGTTTCTTGGAGGAATATGCTCGCACGATGCCTCGCACCATGTTGCGCTACGCCATCGAGAAGTTCCCCGAAGCCGAACGGCAGATGTTCATGAAACGCTGAATGTCCATTTAGGCCTTCCGGAAGTAATGTATTCGATATAAGTTGCTATTTGCTGATAATCAGTCGGTTGTTGGCCATATAGATGCCTCTTGCTGGATATATATATCCAGCGCGTTTGGCATATATATCCCGCACGTCAGCCATATAGATGCCGCAAGTGGGATATATAGATGGAAGAAATGGCCTCAATTGCACCCCCATCTTACTTATTTTCGGTCATAACTATTTTGTGCAGAGGTAGCAAGAATGTCATAAAAAATACGTAAGTTTGCGTTTGTACATTATTTGGTTTATTATCTCAAACGAAAACGAATTCTTTGTTGTGTATGAGGAAGATAGTTGTCTCTATTGACTCCTTTAAAGGTTGTCTTACTTCCCTCGAAGCCGGACAGGCTGCTGCCCAAGGCATACAAGCGGCTTGCCCTTCGTGCGAAACCCTTGTCCTCCCCGTTGCCGATGGTGGTGAGGGGATGCTGTCGGTATTGGTTACGGCTACGCAAGGTCGTTTTGTGACGGTTTGTGCCCACGACCCACTGATGCAACTACGCGATGCCGTCTATGGCATCTCCGGCGACGGAAAGACTGCTTTTGTCGAAATGGCCTCCATCAGCGGATTGGCCTTGGTGCCGGAGGAACAACGAAACCCGATGCTGACCACGACCTACGGCACCGGAGAACTGATGCTCCATGCCTTGGAGCACGGTTGCCGGAACTTCGTCATCGGATTGGGAGGCAGTGCCACCAACGATGCCGGACTGGGAATGCTGCAAGCCTTGGGCTTCCGCTTTTTGGATAAGGACGGACGTATGCTGGGCAACGTAGCCGAGGGACGTGCCATATGTGGCGCATCGCTTTCGGCAGTAGCTTCGATAGACACCTCTTCCGTGCATCCGGCACTCAAAGAATCTACTTTCACCGTGGCTTGCGATGTGAACAATCCCTTCTTCGGCCCTAATGGTGCCGCCTTTGTCTATGCTCCGCAAAAAGGTGCCGACCGGGCGATGGTGGAAGAACTGGATGCAGCCATGCGTCGGCTGGCCGGCGTGATGCACAAGGTGACGGGGCAGGACATTGCCCATATCCCCGGTGCAGGTGCGGCAGGCGGCATGGGCGGTGGCTTGGTGGCCTTCCTTCGTGCCGAGTTGAAGCCGGGCATTCGGCTGTTGCTCGACACACTCCACTTTGCCGAGCGGATAGAGGGAGCCGATTTCATCGTTACCGGCGAAGGGAAATCCGACCGTCAGACGTTGATGGGCAAGGTCCCTTCGGGCATACTGGAGGAAGCCGCCAAGCAACAAATACCGGTCATCCTGCTAGCCGGAAGCATCGAGAATGTCGAAGAGCTGAACAAAGCCGGATTCCGAGGTGTATTCTCCATCACTCCCTCGCCGATGCCGTTGGAGGAAGCCATGCGGAAGGAAGTGGCGCAAGCCAATATACGGCGGATGGCGGAGCAGGTGTTCCGGATGTTGTCGCTTTGAATCAGGCCATTGACGCACGTGAACGTTCCGGCTTATCAGCGACTTTTCCGTGGTTTTATCACGGAAATGGCAAAGACTATAATCAATAGGCTTATTTGCAGCAAGCCCCATCGGACGATGGTCGTGATGCTTTGTCCGAACTCACCATCGGGTGCCAGATAGAACGCCAAGTCGGCGGGATGTGCCGCATTTCCATTCACAAGAGGTCCCATGATGAAGGTGCCCGATGCCATCATGAAGATGGTCAACACCCATTTTAGGACTATCCACCGATGGCGGAAGAATCCCCACTTGGTGCAGATTCCGTAAATAAGTCCCGTAAGCACGCATCCGTTGGCCCCACCGATGATGAGCCAATCGTCGATGTGCTTCAGCGCGGTGGTATAGGCATGAATCTCGTTGGCACCGTCTTCGGGCATACAAGCGATGAGCAGCATCATGGCAGCTGCTCCACCCAGCCAACTTACGGCACAGATGAGGTGGACGATTTTAAGGATTTTCGTCCCGGTTGTCGATAAGCTCTTCATGGTTGTTCGTATCATTGTTATTGTTTTTTGATTGGTTTTGCTTGCGCAATTCGGTGGGCGAACATCCGAAATGCCTCCTTACATATTTGCAGAAGAAAGAGAAATCCTCGTAGCCCAGTTTGTTGGCAATCTCCTTGATGGACAGGTTGGTGCTGACCAGATTGTAACGGATGTCCTCGTTCTTCATGTCGTAGATCCATTGGCGTGCAGACTTGTTGCTGCATTCTTTGCATACCGCAGACAGATATTTGGACGAAATGCAAAGTTGGTCGGCATAGTATTCCACAGGTTTGTGTTTGACGGGTGTGGCCGAAAGCAACTCCAGAAATTGCGTAAAGTGGTATTTGGAACGGCTCATGCCGGAAGCATCCGACTGAGCTTGCTTGCTCTGCTTGATGAGGGAGAGAATCTCAAACAAGACGGCCCGAAGGATGCTTTGCATAATCTCCTTGTGATAGGGCGTTGACTCCATGGAAGCTTTGGAATTTATCAAGTCGATATAGAACTTCATTTGGCGTAGGTGCTCGTCCGTGGAAATCGACAAGTTGTATTGATTGACGTAAAAGAACTTGTTCCATTCGTCTATTCTTGAACTCATCAATTCCTGTACCATTCTTGTGGACATTTTCAGAACGGCTACAATGGCGTCCGGGCTCAATAGGACATTGGTTATCCGGTTGTTGGGCGGGCAGACAAAGCTCATTCGGCTCTTTAGCTGAATCGGTGTGCCGTTGAATCGGAATTGTATCACCCCCTGTTGGCAAGAGATTAGCACGTATGCACTGGGATTTCTTTCGTCCAAATAGGACAACGTGCGCATATCCGTCATCAGCTCAATGTCCTTATCGACATAGTTGATATTCCTGTTAACTTGTTCCATATCTGTTTTTTTTTCTGCAAAGTTAGGATTTTTATGCCCGATGCAATGTCTTCTATTACAACAACAATGTCTTGTTTTTCCTGTATATGCTGTTTAACCAATTTCTTGGGCGATATATCCAATCACATATTGGTGTGGATTGCTCATTTTTGCAAAAAATCATAGTGAACAATCTAAAACGAAAAGAAGAAAATGAATCCTGTATTGAAAGCAAAAAGTACCCATTTCATTGGTACTTCCACCCTTGTTTTATGCGTGGTTTTATCATCTTGTGGCGGGCGGCAAGCCATGCCGGCCAACAACGATTACCCTACGATGACGGTTGTTCCCACCGACATCGTGCTGTCCGAACCATACACTGCTTCCATACAAGGTAAGCAGAATGTGGAGGTTCGCCCCCAAGTGAGTGGGCAAATAGTAGAGGTCTGCATCAATGAAGGTGCTTCCATACGGAAGGGGCAAACCTTGTTTATCATCGACCAAGTGCCTTACAAAGCTGCCTTGAAGACGGCAGAAGCCAACGTAGAAAGCGCAAAGGCCGTGCTTGCCACAGCCCAGCTGACTGCCGACAGCAAGCAGGAGCTTCACCGACAGCAGATTGTTTCCGACTTTGACCTACAAACCGCCCAAAACTCCTTGCTGGAGGCCAAAGCCGGCTATGCGCAGGCGCAGGCGGCCGAAGTCAATGCCCGAAACAACCTGTCCTATACCGTCATCAAGAGTCCCGTGGACGGTGTGGCCGGCATGATACCCTATAAGGTCGGTGCCTTGGTATCATCGTCCATCGCAACTCCCTTGACTACGGTTTCCAATTCCGACGAGATGTATGCCTATTTCTCCGTGACGGAAAAGCAAGCGCAAGACATGATACAAGCCTACGGCTCGTTGGAGAAGATGATGCAGTCCTTGCCGGAAGTCCGGCTACAGCTGAACAACGGGACGGAATACGCTTATACCGGAAAGATAGACGCAGTCAGCGGAACCATTGACACAGAAACCGGAGCGGTAGGCATCCGGGCCACCTTCCCCAATCCCGATAAGTTGCTGATGAACGGCGGAACGGCCACCGTCCTTATTCCCCATGAGCGGAAAAACGCCCTCGTCATTCCGCAAGGCGCCACCTTCGAAGTGCAGAATAAGCGCTTTGTGTATAAGGTGGAGAACAATCAGGCGCAATCCGTTGCCATACAGACGCTCGAAATACATAACGGAAAAGAGTTCGTGGTCGAATCCGGCTTGCAACCGAACGACATTATCATCTCGGAAGGTGCCGGATTGGTGAGAGAAGGAGCAACCGTGAACCTCAAAGACCAAAATCCTCAATCAAGTAACAACTAAAGCAGATGTGACATGAAAATCAAATTATTCATAGACAGACCCATCTTGGCCGGAGTCATCTCGGCATTGATTCTGATGGTCGGGATTATAGGACTGAGCCAGTTGTCCATCGAGCAGTTCCCGGACATCGCTCCGCCTACCGTGGAAGTAAAGACCACCTATACGGGTGCCAATGCAGAGACCATACAGAAGAGCGTGGTGGCTCCGTTGGAGGAAAGCATCAACGGCGTGGAGAACATGATGTACATGGTTTCCTCTTCGGCCAACACCGGCGATGTGACCATCACCATTTACTTCAAGCAAGGCACCGACCCGGACATGGCGCAAGTTAATGTACAAAACCGTGTGGCGGCTGCCCAAGGCTTGCTGCCTGCCGAAGTGACCAAGGTAGGCGTAACCACCTCGAAGAAGCAGAACAGTACGCTGAAAATCTTCGGGCTTTATAGTCCCGACAACTCATACGACGACAACTTCCTGAACAATTACCTGAAGATAAACATCGAGCCGCTGATTTCCCGTATTCCCGGTGTAGGCGATGCCAACGTCATGGGTGCGGATTACTCCATGCGCATCTGGCTGAAGCCGGAGGTCATGGCGCAATATAAGCTGATTCCATCGGACATTACCACCGTATTGGGCGAGCAGAACATCGAGTCGCCTACCGGTGTGCTGGGCGAGAATTCGGACAACACCTTTCAGTACACGCTGAAGTACCGAGGCCGCTACGAGACGGAGGAGGAATTCGAGCAATTGGTTATCAAGGCCCTGCCCAATGGCGAGGTGCTGAAGCTGAAGGACGTTGCCGACATCGAATTGGGTGCCTTAAGCTACACGATGAATGCTACCATTACCGGACACCCCGGAACGGCTTGCATGATTTCCCAGCAGTCCGGCTCGAATGCCAACGAGATTATCTCGGAGATAGACAAGGTGCTGGAACAAGCCTCCCAAGAACTACCGAAGGGTATGAAGATAGTCAGCCTGCTCAGTACGAAGGACTTTTTGGACGCATCCATCGACAAAGTGGTCGAGACGTTGGTCATTGCCATCATATTGGTGATTCTCGTGGTCTTCTTGTTCCTTCAGAGTTTCCGTTCCACGGTCATTCCGGCCGTATCCATTATCGTATCTCTGATAGGTACCTTTGCTTTCTTGAACATTGTCGGATTCAGCTTGAACTTGCTGACGCTGTTTGCCTTGGTGTTGGTGATTGGTACGGTGGTCGATGACGCCATTGTGGTGGTAGAGGCCGTGCAAGCCAAGTTCGACGAAGGCCACCGCTCGCCCTACGTGGCCACGGTGAAGGCTATGGGTGGCATTTCCTCTGCGTTGGTCACTACCTCCTTGGTGTTCATGTCCGTGTTCATCCCGGTTTGCTTTGTGGGTGGCACCACCGGTACGTTCTACTCACAGTTTGGCGCGACCATGGCCGCTGCCGTGGGTCTTTCTTTGGTCAACTCGCTGACGCTTTGTCCTGCTCTGTGTGCGCTGTTCATGACGCCTCATGCCGATTCGGAGACGGGCACCAAGCTTTCGTTTTCTTCCCGATTTCATCGGGCTTTCGAGGCTTCGTTCAGCAGTCTAGTCGGGAAATACCAGGCAGGAGTTTCCTTCTTCCTTCGTCGGAAGTGGTTGGCGGGAGGGTTGCTCGTCCTTGCTTGCGGGGCTTTGGCTTTCTTGCTCATGACCACCAAGACCGGACTTATCCCCAACGAAGACCGAGGAAATATGTTTATCAATGTATCTACGGCTCCCGGCAGCAGCATGGCCGAGACCAAGCGCATCATGCAGCAGTTGGAGGAGCGCATCTGTACGCTTCCCCAAGTGGAGCATTACGCAAAGATTGCCGGTTACGGCATGATAAGCGGCAACGGCTCATCGACTGGTATGTTCATCTTGAAGTTCAAGCCGTGGGCAGAGCGCACAGAGGCTCAAGACCAACTTCAAGCCATCATGGGACAGATTTACGCCCGCACGGCGGACATCAAGTCGGCACGTATCATGGCGTTTGCACCGCCTATGATTACCGGCTACGGCAACACCAACGGAGTGGAAATGTACATCCAGGACAAGGCCGGTGGTTCGGTGGAGGACTTGCAGGCACAGACTGTGGGATTCATCCAAGCATTGTCTCAGCGACCGGAGATAGCCGTGGCCTTTACCTCATTCGACACCCGCTACCCTCAATATCGGGTCGAAGTAGATGCCATACAGTGCAAGAAGCACGGTGTGTCACCGGATGCAGTGCTGAGCACATTGTCCGGCTACGTGGGTGGCAGTTACTCGTCCAACCTCAACTTGTTCTCCAAACTTTATCGTGTCATGGTGCAGGCCGCGCCCGAATATCGCTTGGACACGGAAGCGCTGAACAACATCTTCGTGCGCACCACCTCTGGCGAGATGTCCCCCATCAGTCAGTACCTCCGGCTGACGAAAGTCTATGGGGCGGAATCGCTGACTCGCTTCAATATGTTCTCGGCCATTTCGGTCAACATAACTCCTGCAAATGGGTTTAGTTCGGGACAGGCCATTCAGGCTATCCGCGAGGTGGCTTCCGAGGTGCTGCCTACGGGATACGGCTATGAATTTTCGGGCATGACGCGCGACGAGGCCGGTCAAGGAAACTCCATTTTGGTGATTTTCATCATCTGTTTCCTCTTTGTCTATCTGATACTTTGTGCGCTCTACGAAAGCCTGTTCATCCCCTTGGCCGTTATCTTGTCTGTGCCGTTCGGCTTGATGGGCAGTTTCCTCTTTGCCCAAATGTTTGGCATAGAGAATAATATCTATATGCAGGTGGGACTCATCATGTTGATAGGCTTGCTGGCTAAGACGGCCATTCTGTTGACCGAGTATGCCAGCGAACGCCGCCGACAAGGCATGAGCATACGCTTGGCTGCGCTCGATGCAGCCCGTGTGCGTCTGCGTCCTATCTTGATGACTGCCTTGGCTATGGTATTCGGTATGCTTCCGTTGGCTGTGGCCACGGGCGTAGGGGCGAACGGCTACCGCTCGTTGGCCATCGGTACGGTGGGTGGTATCTTGGTGGGTACTATTGCCCTGTTGTTTATCGTGCCTGTGCTGTTCATGGTCTTTCAACGTATCCAAGAAAAGTTGATGCCCGCACGGGAGATGCCTGAAATTGAAGATTGAATAGCGTAAAAAAGGAAAAGATATGAAAAAGACAATTCTATATATTTTATTGGCAACCGTCGTGAGCGGTTGCGGCACCTACTCGAATTATAAGCGTCCGAACGACCTGCCTACCGACGGGTTGTATGGTGCGGAAACGTCCGTGGCAGAGACCGATACCGTCAGCATCGCTTCCCTGTCGTGGAAGGAGCTGTTTACCGACCACTCCCTGCAAGCTCTGATTGACGAAGGACTGCAAGCCAATACCGACTTGCGCATTGCCCGCTTGAAGGTGGATGAGTCGAAAGCCGCATTGATGTCCGCGCGGTTGGCTTTCCTCCCCTCCGTGTCGCTCACTCCACAGGGAACTCTGAGCAGCTTCGACGGAAGCAAGACCACCAAGACCTATTCCTTGGGGGCTTCCGCCTCCTGGGAACTTGATTTCTTTGGCCGTCTGCGGAATGCCAAGCAGCAAGCCAAGGCCAATCTGGAGCAAAGTCTCTATTACAAGCAAGCCGTGCAAAGTCAGTTGATAGCGTCTATTGCCGAGTGCTATTATACGCTACTGATGCTCGACAAGCAGATTTCCATCAGCGAGCGAAGCATAGGTTGTTGGGAAGAGAATCTCCGTGCCGTAGTGGCCTTGAAGAAGGCGGGCACCACGAACGAGCAAGCCGTGGCGCAGTCCGAAGCCAATCTGAAGGCCGCCCGCTCGTCTCTTCTGAGCCTGAAGGAGCAGCAGAACGCTACGGAGAATTCACTTTGTCTGTTGTTGGGGCAGACACCTCATTCGATAGAAAGGGGCACGCTCGATGTTCAGGAGTTTCCCGAAGAACTATCCGTCGGAGTTCCTTTGCAGCTCCTTTCCCGTCGGCCCGATATTCGTCAGTCGGAAATGGTGTTGGCGGCGGCTTTCTATGCCACCGGCGAAGCCCGTTCCTCCTTCTATCCTTCGGTGACGCTAAGCGGAACAGCCGGGTGGACCAATACAAACGGCCTATCCATCGTGAACCCCGGTAAATGGCTGCTGAGTGCCGTCGGTTCGTTGGTTCAACCCTTGTTCGACAGGGGCACCAACATCGCCCGTCTGAAGATAGCCAAAGCGCAGCAGGAAGAAGCCCTGCTCAGCTTTCGGCAGGACTTGCTGAACGCAGGCACCGAAGTGAATGAAGCTCTGACCGCTTGGCAACTGTCCAAGCAGCGAAGCGAACTGAACCGAGAGGAAGTTATTCTCCTGCAACGGGCCTTGCACAGTGCCGAGCAAACCATGAAGTATGGCAACACCACCTACTTGGAGGTGCTTACCGCCCAGCAATCCTTGTTGCAAGCCGAGTTATCGGCCTGCCAAGAGGACTTCAACGAGGTCTTGGGCGTTGTCAGCCTCTATCATGCGTTGGGTGGTGGAAGTGAGTAGTGTTGACTGTTATAGAGGCCACTCGTGAGTTGTGACGACAATTCCGGGTGGCTTCCCAATTTCTCGATAAGTATAATCCGCTCTTTCGGTGGGTGAACAGTTCGGATATGTTTTACCACAAAGGAATCTTTTCTCCTATTCCTAAATCGAGCGTAGCGGAACCAATGCCTAATGCCCTAAATACGCGGCTCATAGTAGGCAGTGTGATGATACATTTCCCGTTTTCGAGCTTTGATATTTGTGCCTTTTTTACTCCTATCCTTTCACCCAGTTCCTCTTGTGTCAGGTGTTGTTGGAGTCGTGCTTTCTTGATAGCTTCTCCTACAAAATAGGCGTGTATATCTTCTTTGAGTTGAGCTTCCATGGCATCTCTTTCGGGAGTACCAATCTTTCCCCAAAGTTCATCTTTCATATCGTCTGCCGGTGTAAAATTCATCTTTGCCATATCATTTATTCTTGTTGTTAAAATATTCTTTCATCATAGTTTCGGCTTTTGCAATCTCTTTTTGCGGAGTCTTTTGTGTTTTCTTCACTATTCCGTGAGTTACTAAAACATAAGCCTCTATTTCATCATCCCAAAAAGCAAACAGCCTATAAGAGATTCCGTTGAATAAAGTACGTAGCTCCCATATATCAGAGTTTGCTAATTTCTTGAAAAGTTCTTTATCCATTACTCCACCTTCTACTTTGAAGATGTTGTAGTATATCTTTTTTTGTGCACTGATAGGCTGTTGTTTAATAAAAGCCTTCGCTTCATCACTTAATACGATTGTTAATGATTTACCATTCATTATCTGTTATGCTTAGTGCGGCAAATATAGCGAAAAGTTTCCATGTAAGCAAACTTCTTCTAGCTAAGTGTGAAGATTGATGCCTGAATTAATTCGGAAAACAATATATTTCCGTAACTTTAGCCTCCGATATATAACCATTCGGATTTTAATAAAGAAAACACTTATGACAAAACAAAAATCATGCTTCAAGAAGATGATGTTTCCTGTGGCCAATCGCATGGGAAGAATCGTGTTGCTTACAGGTGTCTGTGCGTTGTTGACGGTTAGTTTGCCGAGTTGCGGACAAGGTTCAGGTAATAAGAATCAGGCGGATGATGTTGCCGTGGGCGATACTACGGTGGTGGCGTCCGACGATGGTATGCAGACAGTGAAACTGGACAGTGTTATCGTCACTTGGATAGGCGACAATGCCGAAGAAAAGCTGATGGAACCGGGACTTTTTAGGGATGCGTCCGACAGCTTGATGCAAGCCTTGGGACTGCAAGACGGTGTGCCTTCCACCATCAGCACTTTCCTTGTGGAGACAGGTGGCATCAAGATTCTGTTCGATACGGGGCTGGGTATGCCGGGTTGCCGTTTGCTGGGCAGTCTGGAGAAACTCGGTCTTGCGCCTGCTGATATTCAGTACCTCTACTTGACGCACTTCCACGGCGACCACATCGGTGGTATGATGGACGACGATAGCGTAGTCTTCCCCAATGCACAGGTATATGCCTCGCGGGTGGAGTATGAGGCTTGGATGGCGATGCCTTCCGACCGCAATGCCCAACAGGTGAAGACGATGCAGGCTTATCAAGACCGCTTGCACCTGTTTGAGTTTGGCGATACATTGCCCGGTGGCGTGACGGCCATCGATGCCGTGGGCCATACGCCCGGACATACGGTGTTCCAAGCGGGCAAGTTGCTCATCATTGCCGACCTGATGCATGGTGCTGCCCTTCAGTTGTCGCATCCCGAAATCTGTGCAGCTTTTGATATGGATAAGGAAGCAGCCGTCAGCTCACGCATCCGCATACTGAACTACGCCAAAGAGAACGGATTGCTGATGGCTGGTATGCACTTGCCGGCTCCGGCTTTCCTGTCCATAAAGTAGTGAACAAGTTGACGAGTTAACGGGTTAACAAGACCACGAGGTAGGGTATGCCGCTACTTCCTTGTAGCCTTGTCAACTTGTTCCCTTGTCAACTGACTTATATCGAGCAAAACAGCGTCACCAAGAACGGTACGCTGAAATCGACCACGAATCCGTGGAAGATGGATACCACAACAAACTCCTGTCCCGACGTGCGCGTGATGATGGGCAGTGTGGTATCCATTGTTGTGGCTCCTCCGGCCGAGATGGGTGCCAGTTTGCCGCACCAACGCACCATGAGCGGTGCAGCGAGTAGCGTCAGTATCTCACGACAGATATTGGCCAGCAAGGCAATGGTACCCATTTCGGCCCCTTTGTATTCGGTGATGAAGATGCTGGAAAGCGAATAGTAGCCAAAGCCTGCACCAACTGCCAGACAGTCGGCCAACGAACGTCCCGTGAGCAGCAGACTGACGGCTGCCGAGCCGGCCAGTGTGCCTAGCACGGTCATAATGGGCAGAAACACCAGCCGAGGGTTGAGTGCGCGGAAGTTCTTCAGCGTCTGTGGGTCGTTGCCTACGCCGATGCCTACGCAGAACATCAGTCCGCAAAGGGCGTAGAAGCTGATGTTGCTGTGCGTTACCCATTCGGGCGGAATCCATCGAAATAGTCCGCAAAGCACGCCTGCCACGAAGAAGCCTACGATGATAATGCTGCCTTTCATACGCCTTTCTCCTTTCGGTAAAGCACTTTCCACAGCAGCCAAGCAGCCAATACGCTGCCCGTAGTGGCTCCCACACTCAGCACGATGGCCTCCAGCCCGATGCTGTGCAGGCCACGTATGATTTGTTCGTTTCCTCCCACTTCGATGCCGAGCAGAAAGAGTAAAGCCCAGATGAGCAGCGTGATGGCATGATGAATCTTGCCCAGCTTGCGCTTGCGTAGCAAGTAGCCCAGCAGTATGCCCGTGAGCATCAGTCCGATGATTGTGAACATGGCGATGAGGCTTTATTGAATGGTTACGTCGTCTATGTCAATCCATTCTATGTTCGGCGCAACGAGTGTCCGCTCTGTCACTTGCCCATTCTGACCGCGGGCATATTCGGGGATGAAGCGAACCTTGACGGAGGTAATCTGCTCCGTGCCGACTTCCTGTGGCGTATCCACGCCCTTGCCATCGGAATGGCACGTGTAGTAGAAAGTGCCTATCCCCATCAGCTTTACCGAACGGCCTGTGCTCATCATTTTTGCCAATACTCCTCCTAAATTGGCCAGCACGGCATACGTATCTCCGCGGCTGACGGTCGACATCAGTGACAGTTGTTCGGCCACATCGTCCGTGCTGAAGGCTTGTCCTTTCGTCACGGCTCTGGGGTGCCATTTCCCGTTTAATTTTTGTTTCTTGTAGAATGCCATATTCTTTTTCCTTTTAAAGTTTATTTGTTGCAGTTGTCAGCTCAATGCCTGCCTCTCAGTCGTGTAACACCGTAATGGCAACAGCAAGCCGAACGGAGTAAGCCTCCATTCTATACAGAGCCATACTGTCTGCCATACCTTGTTAGGCTAAGTCCTATACCGAGATAGGAATCATCGGCATTGATTCCTAACTGGGTCGTAAAGATAGTATGCCTGATTGGTATATGCAAGTGGGATGAGGTATAATGCTGGCTATGCTCTCAAAAAAATTGTTCCTGTGGGTTGGTGAGCAAGGGGTAGCGGTAAGTTGTTTTTAGAAAGAAATGAAAAGAAAGGTGCTGAAAAGTTAGCGATATACAGGGATGATTCCTATCTTTACACCAAAAACGTAATCATGAGTACCTTTCGTTCCATTGAAGAACTCGTCAAGACGCTCGACCGTGAGAAGGAGTTGTTGAAGGAGATGTTTGCCAAGCGGAAATCTCTCTCCTTTCGTTACGACTATGCATTGGAGATGACCGAATACAAGGAGGAGCGCATTCGATACTTGATAGACTACGGCATCATACGCGATACGGGTGACTTCTTGGAGATGGAAGACTTGTACATGAAGTTTCTTGAAGACGTGCTGGAAGTGAATGAGGAAATCAACGTGTCCTACGTGCAGGATTACTTGAATCGCCTGAACGAAAATATTGACTACTACTTGAAAGAGAACAACGAAAAGCGCAAGTACAACTATCATCGCGAAGTGCAGCGTTGCCTCAAGAACATTGCCCTGACCACCGTGCGCAACGTGCTCGACCTGAAGCGCAACATGGACAATACCTACAAGAATGAACCCAACTACCGGATAAAGCGTGCCAAGTTGGAGCGCCTAAGCGAGAAGCTGCACAACATTTCCCTCTTGATAACCCAATGTGAGACGCTGATAGACAGCGGGCAACCCGTATTCTTCCGTATAGCTATGGACGTACAGATGCGAAATGTGGTGAGTGATGTGAAACTGCAACTCAATGACTCTTACCACAACCTTTTGGAGATTCATCGCCAAATTGTTCACTACTTGAATTTGATAGACTACCAAAACCGCATCTTCGAGAAAGTGAGAAAGCTGAAATACTTGAAAGACCAATTCCTCTTGGAAGAAAATACCGACATTCGTCGCCAACTGTCCATGCGCAATCCTCTGTGGATGGAACCTCAGACCAATTATCGCATCAAGCTCTCCATTGACCACTTGCGCACCTCCGATGATGCTTTACAACTCATTCGTAAGTTGGCAGTCCGGCAAAAAAATCGCAAAGGTCGTTTGGAGAATGTGGCCGATGCCATCCCCGACGATTATCTGGACGGGTCATCCGAACGGCTCGATATGGTCAACTTGCGCGAAGTGTACAATGCTTTTTCCGCATCGGGCAGTCATCTGTTTGCCTTCGTGATGAACTATCGCTATCACCGCGAGGCTACCCGAGAGGACCGCTTGGTTTACTTCTGCCAACTGGCCTCACAGTATGCCGACCAACTCGACATCACGGAGCATTACGAATGTTCAGGCAATGTGGAATATCCGCTTATTTATTACAAAGGAAGCAAGGGAGTTGACAAGGGAACAAGTTGACAAGTCAACAAGTCATTTCCTTGTGGCCTCGTTAACTTGTACACTCGTCCACTGAAATAAAAAAACTTAAAATAATATGAAGAATATAACAAAATGGTCAATAGCGGCACTGTTCGGACTGTCAGTATGTACGGTTTCCTGTGTCGATCCGATAAAGTTTGGTGATAGCTTCCTGGAAAAGGCTCCTTCGTCGGGTGAACTGAATCAGGATTCTATCTTTGGAAAGGCTGATTATGCGCGTGCCTTCCTGTGGGATGCCTATAATAAGCTCTACTTCGGACTTCCCTTCTACTGGGATAGCTGGAACAGCAAGATGAATACCGGTATGTTTGAAACCTTGTCCGACTGCTGGCACAGCCACAATAGTTGGGACGGTGTGAACCGTTACTACTACTCCGGTTCCTACAATGCAGCCATCGAGGACAATACATCGCAGACTCGTTATCACTATCTGAAGGACCGTAACTGGAACGCCATTCGTCAGTCGTGGATTTTCATTGAGAATGTAAGCCGCGTGCCTGATATGGAAGAATCGGAAAAGGCACGGTTGATAGCCGAAGCCAAGGTGCTGATTGCTTCCCGTTACTTCGACCTCTTCCGTCATTACGGAGGTCTTCCGTTGGTAGAAAACTCCTATGGTGTAGAGACATCCTACGAGATTCCCCGTGCCACAGCCGCAGAGACAGTAGAATATATAATCAAATTGCTGGATGAGGCTGCCAGTGAATCCAATCTTCCTTGGGACTTGGGTACGGACGATACCAACTGGCAGGGACGTTTCACCAAGGCTTCCGCCATGGGCTTGAAGTGTAAGGTGTTGTTGTTTGCGGCCAGTCCGCTCTTTAACGATGCATCTGCTTACTGCTCCGAAGAACCGCAGGATGCCATCACGAATCTGCAAGCATGGTATGGTGGTTATGACGTAGAATGGTGGAATCGTTGCCTCACGGCTTGCGAAGCCTTCTTCTCTGCACTGAATACAAACGGTTACTATCAGTTGATGCAAGCCTCTGGAACTACTTGCTCGGCCTATCGCACAGCCTTCAACAATGCCTACTTTACTCGTCAGAACAATACAGAGTTGCTTATCTCGACCCGTGTATCCGGAAAGTACGGTAGTTGGTGGTATCAATGGACAACGTTTGCCAGCTATGGCGGTTATACTCCGACATTGGAATACATGGAAATGTTCCCGATGAGCGACGGTACGCCCTTCTCTGAAGATTTGTTGGTGGACGGTGGTGATCCCTTCTTTACGGACAATGATTATAACAAGCCGATACGTGACCCGCGTTTGTACGAAACCATGCTGGTGAACGGTGCTGCCTACGGTGACCACTCAGCCGAGCTTTGGATTGGCGGACGCGAAAACATATCGAGTACAAGCACTGAGACAGGTGCCACTGCTACCGGTTTCCGCTTGTATAAATTCTATAAGGAAGGTAGCCTTTCGAACACTTATCCCCAATGGCCTTATCTCCGTTTGGCCGAGATGTATCTGATTTATGCCGAAGCTTTGCTGAAGGCCAACAGACTGTCGGATGCCATCAAGCAGGTAGATATTGTTCGTGCTCGTGTAGGTCTGCCCGGCTTGGTTGAAAGCAATCCTAGCAAGAACCTGACAACTAATTCCGATGCTTTGCTTGAAGAAATCTTGCGCGAACGTGCTTGTGAGCTTGGCTTGGAAGATGTACGCCTCTTCGACATGATTCGCTACAAACGTGCAGACCTGTTCCAGAAACAGCTGCATGGTCTGAAGATTTACCGAAACGATGGTGGTGGCGACAATCCTTGGTCGGGTACGAGCGGTAACAGCTCTGAATTCCCCAACAAGCCTTCTGACTTTAAATATGAGATATTTACCCTTTCCAACATCGCCCGTTCTTGGTGGACCAACTTTAGCCCCAAATGGTATTTGGCAGCTTTCCCGCCTTCGGAAGTGAACAAGGGATACGGATTGACCCAAAATCCCGGATGGTAAGTTTGAGCTTTTTTCAAGAAAACTCAAGAACTCAAAACTCAAAAACTTGAATTGAATATGAAATATAAATTTATAGCTTTAGCAATATTGGCTTGTGTCAGCCTGAAAGGTTTGGCGCAGGAGGAAAGCGGCATAACCGGTAAGGTTGTTGACAAGGCGGGCAATCCGGTGGAGGGTGCCTTGATAACGGTGGAAGGCAATGCTTTGGTCTATTCCACTACCAACCGTGACGGTGTCTTTGCCATATCGGCGGAAAACGGAAACCTGCTGCGTGTGCGCACCGGCAGCGATGACACCAAGGTGGTGCCCGTAAAGGACCAAAAAAACATCACCGTGGTGCTGGACTTCTCGACCGAAAAGGTGAACTACGGATTCGGACTGGATCAGACGAATGCCGTCTCTACGGGTGCCGT
>JAUNJD010000015.1 GCA_030523205.1 Bacteroides sp. | reverse complement strand
ACAGATAGTAGAAATACCAGAAATCATCCACAAACCACGTCGCTTTTATCAGCGGCACTTCATCGTCCGGCATACCTGTTGATTTAGCCATGGCCAAGCGTTCTTCATTTACGGCCACAACAGAAGAGTAATAATCCTCTTCGTTAATCTTGAAGATGTCACCATTAAGGTAGTCGTGGCAACGGTATCTTGGCTTCTGCTCCTTGCGCCACACCTCTATCACACGGCAACGGCCCGGTTCGCTCGTGAACAGAAAGTCGTAGTTCTCCAGTCGGCTATACCCGAAACTTTCAGCGTATGAAGCTATGTATTCCCTTCGTGCCGCCCATTTATAGATGTCCTTCAACCTCCGGTAGTCCTCTGCCGATGATGCAAATTGCTCGCACAGCTGCCCAAAGGATATGTCGTGTACCTCACCAACTACCGACACGTCCCAGCCTCTGAAATCCCTCATATTGTTGTCTATGAAGAAATTGTTGGGCTGCACATAGTCCGTCCAGCAGTCCTCCTTCCCGTTGCGCCAACCATACGACTTCCGATGCACGATAAAGCCACTTATCAGAAACTCCTCCATCGAGCGGGCATATACCTCCGTCATGCGGTTCAGCTGCATGTTGCATTGCAATATCGTGCTCATCGTCTCGCCAAGCTTCTGCTCGTCACGGTCACGTGCCGTACAGGTTGGTTCCTTGCTTTGGCTACGATAGACACCAAGCACACTTTTCACCAGCCTACGGATAAGGTTATTCTTCAGTGGCACGCTGCCCTGCTTGGCGATATACTCCTCCTCGGTCATGGTGCATTTGCAGCCGTTCTCCTCGGTCTCAATCTTGTCGCCCCACTGGTCGCCGTAGGTATATCGTTTGTTCCGTTCCCGGTCCCTGCGAAAATCCTCCATCTGATTCCAGTAGTATTGGGCTTCCATCAGCACATCAAAGGCTCGGCGTTCGCCAAAGTCATGCGAAGCCTTTGCCACGCTGTCAATCTCTTCCGGACACTCTTTCGGACGTATCCGGCTCATGGACAACAATCTTCTGTCTTCTCTATTTGCCATATCTTCGTTTTTATAGATTGCTTAGAATGTCCCACAAAGGTAGCATTCCAAGCAATCTTGTCTGGTATAACTATTTACGAGTTTCGTTCATTTCCGAAATCATCCCTTTCTTCAATTCGTTCATCTCGGCTTCTATGGCCTTGCGTTCCTCCTTGTCAACGGTTTCCTTCAGTTCGTCATTGAGAATGTCCAAGTCTGGCTTGTAATCCTCGAAAATCAGCGCACGTTCGTATGCAGGCGAGTTATACAGGAAGTCTATCCGTTCGGCCACGTCAAAAACGCCTGTCCTCTCGTCACTCTCATAACCTCTTATAAGCCTCATGGTTTCGTCATGCTCCTTTTTAAGTCTGAAATACTCGTTGTTCACGGCACGATATTGAGTTCGTTCGTCGCCATTGGTTATTACCCTGTTCACCAAAGGGATATTCCGCCAGTCGAAATCCCTGTCACCGAAAGCTGTCTCCCCAATGTTTACAAGCTGGTTTGTCAGTGTCCAGAAACCACCGCCATAGCCTCTTAGCAAATATTCAATCTTTGCGGGATTCCAATCGACACCCCCTTTTTCTCTATGCGTACCGCCTGTTGCATCGTTGAGGAACGCACATAAATCAACTATTTGCTTGTTCGCATTCTTGTAGGCCTTCGTCCATTCGGGCATATTCTTATTCCAAGGAGTGTCCTTATAGATTGGCAATCCCGTCCACGAACGGTTTCCGCCAACCTCATACAACGGCTTGAATGCACTTGGGATGAGTGGAGCAACCCAATCCACACCGTCCTCGTTGTCGTCGTCCATATTCTGCCCGGCTAAGATGTCGATAGGCGTAAGCTGCGTGAACTGCGCAAGCATCTCATGTACGGTCAGAGGCTCGTTGTGGAATATGGTCGTACCGCATAATTCACCCATGCCATACACGGCCCGGTATTCGATAGGCAGAGGTATCTTAATCCAACTCTTGCCCGGACCCTTTATGACAAGGTTGTTCCTGCGGACATGTTCGGGAATGTCATAATAGCTGCCGTGCTCGTCATCGTCATCATCTCCTCCGCTCGCACCAAGTGCAGTTATCAGCGTGGCAAGTCCGTACCATACAGCCGCTGCGGCAAGAACTTTTGCAGGGTGACGCTTGGCATTCTTAATGAAATTGCCGAATGTGCCCTGAATGGCTGCGTTCCAGAAGATTGTATGCGCACGGCCTACACCACTTGTAAGGGCTGCGGCATTCCCAACCAAGGTTTGCCCCTTAGTCCTAAAGAACCTGTCGCCACTGCCTTTCTTGTTGAAGTTCACGCTTATCTCCTTTGCGTCCCACACAGAACGCCCTACATCTCTGCCGAAATCACGGGAGGTCATGAAGGCAGCAAAGCGGGCTTGTGTCTCAATCGCCCGTCCGACTTCGCCTATCCACTCCCCAAGATATTTGCGTATTTCAGTCAAAGGTATCCTTTGATTCAAAGCCTTTAACGCATTGTCTATCTTTTTCTTGTGCTGGTCAATGTCAAGCATTCGGGCATACCCTGTTTCTCCACCGTTATCCAAAAACAGTTTGAACATTGCCTCCGTCTTATTGCCCATATCAAGCGTGCCTTTACGATACTTCGCAAATAGCATCTTCATCCTGATAGGATTCAACTTGGCATAGTTCAGATTATACTTCAAGGCGTAATTCGGGCTTTCCTTTATCCATGCCATCGTGTTGGAATAGATGCAGTCACGTACAAAGTTGCTTGCCACGAAATCGGGCTGCAAAGTGGTATAGAGACTACTCAGTCCTCTATTCACATAGCCTACCGCACCAATAATCGCTCCTGCAGAGCCTGCAACGTGGTTGTCGGGATTGGTTTGTCCGTTCAGAGCTTGCGCCGCACGAGGATTACCGTTGATGGTGATAACATAATCTCTTCCGTTACGCTTCACTACAACCTGATGTTGGTGCATATCTCGTGCTTCAACTACACGGTACGGAACATCGACTGCATCCTTCCCTCGTTTGTATAGGTCCGGGTATTGCTGTGCCAACGACTGCATTCTTGTTTCAAAATTCTGCATCTTGCGTTCCACTACGTCGGCCGTGTCCGAACTGTCAATGTTGTCGGGGAATACAGCCTCCCAGCTATCCTCCACGGCATTATACTTGACCCAAAGCTCGCTCACGCTCACCAAATCACTCGGGTGGTTCAGCACAAAGTTCAGGAACCGTTGTTTTACGAGCCTGTTGCGGTTGCCCTGCATAATGACGCTTGTCATCATGCTTTCAAGGTTGGCAAACGGGTCGTCAGCCTTCGAGCCTCGTCCCCTCGCCGTCTTGATTGGGGCGTTGAATGCGCTGTCCTTATGCGTCAGATAAGCGTAGGCTTGGGCACTTGTTTCCTCATCAAAGCCACGCAAGGGGATATAGAACTGGTACATTCCGCTGATATAGTCGAATGTCTTCTTGTCCATCAATCCTGATTCGTATGACTTCTGAAGAATGGCCTTGCTTACGGCATTCACGCTGTTCCATAAAGCTGCCGTGTCGTGCGACTGTTCGTAATCATCCACCATCAGCTGAGCTTCCGCTTCTGCCGATGCTACATCCTGCATTCCTGTCAAGGCTGTAAGCCCGGCATAGTCACGCTCACGAAAGTCCTGCAAAGTCTTTTGCCCGTATGGGTGTTCCTTCTGGTATGCGTCAAAGTCACGTTTAGCCATGAAAGGATTTCTTTCCAGTCCGTGCTTGGCAAACATGTAGTCCATCAGTTCGATGCGTGCCGCCTTCGTCGGAGCAAGTTTGGCAACCTCTTTGAGCATCGGTTTGAACAGTGTGCGGTCTGCCGCATACGCCTCTTTCTCATTCATTGACGATAGGCGGTTCTCACCAAGATACGGGTTCTCAAAGTCCGCTACCTCCTCCACACGGAAGTCCTTCCTCTTGCCCAGTATAGCCGCCATCGCTTCCTCCAGCCCAAGCATACTATCCTGCATGGATTCCACCGTCTGAAACATTCCAGTCTTTACACGTTGCTCGTATCTGTCACGTGCAAGTTCTCTCTCATGTACTTCCGGGTCGCCGTCACGGAACAAGGTATCATCTGCCGCCGTACTGCCATCTTGCTGATGTTCCGCATAATTCCCGACTTTCCATTCATACTGCCGTGCCACATCTTCCGCTTCTCCCAAAATGCTGCGCCTACTGCCCGGCTCTCTTAGGTTCTCATAGCTGCGCCACAGAATGTAACGGAGTTCGTTATCAGTCAGGGTAACTCCACTGAAATTCTCAAAGCCTATCTGATGAAGCATATTCAGGAAGAAACTTTTAATCATGTTCCACCAGCTTGCATTCACGTTCTCAAACTCGGTATTCTCTGCCAGTCCTGCAAGATATTCCTCCGTAGCCTTTCGGAAGTCCCAACCGTTCTTGGTCGCAAGGTCAACGATTCGTCTGCGGATAGCTTCATCAGCATTGTTGAACACATTGTCGAGGAACGTATCGAAGTGCTCTCCGAACAATTTGCGTAGTCCATAGTGGGCTACGGCCTCATGAAGCAATGTTTGTTCTACATCTGTCACGCTTGCATGGTTGGGGATAACAATCGTAATCTTTCCCGTGCTCTTCGAGAAGAATCCCTTTTTCGTCCGCCTTATAGGGTCCAACTTACTTGCATCCGTAACAACCTCTACATTGTCAAGATTCAGCTTCTTTGCAAGTTCATTCACGTGGTCCACCATCCTGCGGCGTTCACGGGCAGCAAGCTCCCTGCGTTGCTTCATTGTTCGTCTCGGCTCGCCAAGCACCTTTGATACTGGGTCATTCTCCATGATTACTTCATCGTCAGTGTACGAACCTACGCCCTCACGATATGTTTTTTCATCCACAACACTTGGATTCTCAAAGTTTTCCACTATCTTTGTGGCATAATCCAAATCCAAGTAGCCAACCTCAGCGAGATTCGTTCGCTGTTTGGTTATTAGGGTTTGGATTTTTTCTTTGTCAACCCATAGCAATTTGCCTTGGGTAATCCAATTTAACCATTCTGCACTATCTTTGTTAAACAACCCTCTGATGTCGCTCACTTCGGCACCGTGTCTGCTCTGATTGAAGTGAACACCAACAACAAACTTCTTCCCATCCTTTTCAAGCTCTACAATAACGTTTTGGGCTTTAGCCTTATCTCCATACGCAAATACTGCTATTGGGCGTTGCAATGCATCGGCAAGGTTTTCCATATCAGCCAACTCAAAAATGTGATTTCGCTGCTTTGCTTTCTCCGCAAGACGAGTGGCGGACAATTCGATTGGAGCATCGGGAAATCCAGCAGCCAATAAAGGAATGGATGGTCTTCCCAACTGATATATATGACCGTTAGGTAGCGTACCGTCAATTTGTTGTTGCAGCTCTTCGTTAAACCTGCGGTTCACCTCTTCAATATCACCTTCATCATCACTTCTGTACAGTGTATCATCATCTTCTTCCGTACTTGAAATATTCCCTGCCGTTTGAACTTCTGCATCCATTTCGGCATACTTGGCTTCTTTCTCGGCAAGTTCTTTCTTCATCAACTCTGTATATTCTTCAAGTTGCTCCTGTGCCTTTGCCAATTCCTTCTCAAACTCAAACGGCTTTCCGTCTCTTGACAGGAGCTGTTCAAGTTCTTCCTTGTAATGCACGATGCTACGTTCTGCGGCTTCCGCACGTTCTTCAAAGTCCTTGCCTGTTATCACGTTCTCGGTAATATCCTCAATGGCATTGCGAAGCAGAGATTGCTTGACCGGAACATCTTTCAGCCCAAGTTCTGGGCATGAATATGTCATTTGGCGGTGCACCTCCGCAAACAGTGATGCGCCATTGCGTGTCATTTCTTTGTTGAATACGGTCTTAACCTTAAAGGTATAGCCGCCAATAGATATTGCAAGCTCCCTTTCTTGTTTATTGGAAGAGCTATCCTCCTTCATGGCCTTAATCTCCGCAAGAGCGTTCTTGTTCTGCTCCTTGAAGAAGTCTGCCATTTCATCAATCGTAGTGAAGCGGTTCTTACCGATAACAATCTCGCTGAACTTCCCGTCCTTGAATGCTTCCCGAACAGCTTTCAGATATTTTCGGTTTTCATCCGAACGTCTCTCGGCTTCGGAGATATAGCTTCTCAATCTTGGCTTTGCGTTATGAATATAGGTTTGGTCGGCTTCCCATTGCGTCTTGCGGCTCCTATACTTACGAACGTTCTTCTCTGCATTGTTTTTAAGCATGGCATACTCGCTGCCGGAAAGCTGCGCAACGGTATCTCCAAACACATCTTCCTCTTCTTCAAGTACACGGTTCGTCATGCTGTTGCTCATCATCTGCTTGCCGTTCATAATGCTGTCGGCAATAGCCCCCTTGGTTTTCAGCCGTTGGTAGGCCGTAACGTCCAAACTGTCCTCCACACCAAAGCGAAGCACCCGTACAGGCTTGTTCATATCCTTGTGCAAGTTGCCTTGTCGCAAAATTCGTCCATTACGCTGCGTGTAGTCCATCGGACGGTTAGGAGCGTCCAAATGAATAAGGGTATGCAAGTGTTCTTGTATGTTCACGCCAGTACCAAGTGTATATGTCGAACCCATTATCACACGTACCTCGCCACGGTTTACCTTGTCGAATATTTCAAGCTTCTTCTTTACGGTCATGCCCGACTTTATTACGACAATCTGTTCTGAAGGAACGCCCTCGGCTATCAGTTTCTCCCGAATATCTTCATACAGGTTGAAACCACTATGCTTGTTTTGGTAGTTGTCTGCAAAGATTGCTATGGTGCCTTTGTAGTACTCCGTTTCTTTCAACGAGCGCAATGTTTGTCGCACAGCTTCATTTGTCTTGCTGTTGGTATCATCTTCTGCATCTTCCTGTACCAATCGTGCATCCACTGCGGCAGCTTTGGCGATACCATACATCGTAAGCGGAATGTGTGAGTTCTCCTTCTTTTCCTTTCCGCTCATATTCTCGTACCGCTCAAGCACTTCCTTGACGTACTTCATGATACCACGCAATGCCAGTGTCTGTGGCAGGTATATGTCTTGCGCCTTGCCAGTTTCCAGTTCGGGTATCTTGTCCTGTACTCCACCTGCTTCTTTGGTTAGTACGGTGTCCGATACACCCGACCAGATACGGACCAATTCAGGAAGGTTCACATACCCGGCAAAACGGTTGTTCTCCTTGAACTTTGCACTTGTGGTAAATTCAAGCATCTGCTGTATGTTGCCGAAGTTACGGACAAAATCATCAAAGTAGTAGATGCCGTACTCCTTCATTGTGTCGGCTGGCATAAGATAGCGCATGAACGTCCATATCTCTGCTGCCGTGTTGCTAATGGGTGTACCAGTGGCGAAGATTACGTTCCTGCCATTGTTCTTTTCCAATACGGCTTGCGTTTTCAGATACACGCCTTGCGACTTCTTGCTATATGACGGGTCCACACCTTTAACGCCTCTCTGCATGGCAGTAGCAAAACCAAGGTGCTTATACTCGTGCGCTTCATCAACAAGAAGAGCGTCAATGCCCATTTCGTCAAAGTTCTCCACATCATCCGTTCTGCGGTCAAGCATTTCCTGCGCCTTCACTTCTGCGTTCTGCATGGTTACGGCCCGCTTTTTCTCATCGGATGCTGTGCGCTTCTTTGACGCTTCATCGCTCAACCCTGCCAACTGCAATTCCAAATCTGCGATTTCTCGTTCAGCTTGCCGGGTTATCATGCTTTTCCCGTCCGGGTCAGCTTCCTTCATCTGTTCAAGAACGAGTAATTTTTCCTCTATCTTATCATGGATGAATGCCATCTGCCTTTCTTCGCTGTCGGGGATGAACTCAAACGTGGATTGAGGAACGACAATCATGTCCCAATCATTATAGCGTATCTTGGCGTAGAAGTTCTTTCTGCCCTCTGCGCTGCGGTCTGCTTCTTCGAGAGTAAGTATCTTTGCGTTGGGGTAGAGTGCCTTTGCGCTTGCCACAAACTGCCCGACGGTTGCATTTTGTACAACAATCATCGGTTTGCGGGCCGTACCCAAACGGCGCATTTCCATTGCCGTGGAGATAAGGGTGAATGTTTTGCCTGTTCCTACTTCATGGGCAAGCAACAATGGCTGCATCGTGCCTCTCACAATGGCTTTGCCTTGGTGCGGACGCATCTTGAACTTATGTGATGCACCGCCAAAGTATTCTGGAACAAAATCATCAGGTATGCTCATCGGCACATAGTTGTTGAATGTGTCGTTGTAGATGCGCTCCATCCTTTCAGACATTTCGCTATCGCCCTGCATCCTTTGTCGTGCCCACTCCTTGAAGTCCTGACGTATCTCGTCAATCTTCGCTGCGCACGCTTGGGTTGCTTCCTTGTCAGTGATGGTTTCAGTGGTCCCATCATAATGCTTGTAAGTCTGCGATACGGTGATAGTCTTGTTTTGGATGGCTGCTTCAATCAGCGTATGGCCCATTATGGTTTTATGCAACTGTTCGCTGACGATACCCATGCTTCGGTTCTTCTCCTTGTTAAGTCCGTATTCAGGAGCCTTCATGTACCATGTGCCTCCTACTGGCGTAAACTGCACGTCAATGTCAGTACGTTCCTTCACGTAGTCATTATATAGCTTCGGGTCTATCCAAGAGCTGCCAAGAGTAAAGTCTATCAAGTGGGCAGGAATGTTCATAGGAAGCACTTCCTGCAAAGCCTTGATATTCTTGTCGTACTCGCCATTCTCGTTGTTCTCTTCGGCTTGACGGAGCTTCTCACGCACATTTCCGCTAAGATACTGATAGGACACTTCCAACTGACGTGTGGCCGGGTCTTCAAATCCATAGCCATTGTTTATGATGTCACGTTTTACGTCCTCTACGCTTTCGCCAAGCTGTTCTGCAATGTACGGAACATCAATCCGGCCATACTTGAACAGGCTTGCCACGATACCGTCTTTCACGTTGGTTGGATTCGGCTCTTTCTCCTTTTCAACGACACGTTGACTGAACACATCTGTTTTCCCGAACTTTTGAACGAAGTTTCCGTTTTCATCTGCTGTAACCTCATATTTTTCAAGTGCAAACACGTTCGGATAGTCCACGTCATTGCGCAAGAAGGCGATTGCCGTATTCTTGTTGAAATGCCCGTATGTATTCACAAAGTCGTCATAAGCTTTGTTGAGCTTATCAAGCAAAGGCTTCAAGCCTTTATCATCCTCGTGCTCTGTCTGATAGGAAAGAACATCGGCAAGGGCTTGTTTAATGGCTGCGTATGCGTTGAAGCATTCCACCTTTGTATGTCCCTTGACTTTGTTGGCATTGACGCTCAAAGGGTAATATCCTCCAAAACTTGCTATGACCAACTTGCCATCCTTCACGTACAGTTCTCCCAACCGTTTGCCATCAGCCGAAGCATCGGCAACGTATGTGCTTTCCTCCGTTTCTCGTGGTGCATTATCGCTTTCCTCTTTGAACGATTGGACAAAATCAGACAGCATCTGTTCTTGATTCTTGCCTTGTGCCGGATAAAGTCCTTTGCTTGTCGGCCTGAATGTGTCGCCCTTCTCGAAAGCGAAGTGCATTTCACCTGCCATGTTTTCGGGATGTTCCACGAAATAGCGGTTGTAATCCATCGAAAGCTGTTTTATGACAGGAGTTTCTTTGCCCTTAACTTTGCGTGTCTCGCCAGTATCATACTCTGCCATGCGTTCGCCCGTTATCGTGCTTACGTCTATGGCATTGGGCGATTTCTGACCGTTCACCCGCTTTCGTATAACAATGATGTCGGAAGTAACGCCCGTGCCGCCAAACGTCCTGTTGTTCATGCGGAAAGCACCTATGAAGTCAGCACCGCCTTCGTTGGTAATCCAGTCACGGAGTTTCTTGCTGTTATCGAGCGTTCCATTGGACGTGATGAAGATGCCCAAACCGCCCTCACGCAGTTTGCGTACATTCTTAGCAATACAGAAGTCATGTATGTTGTGGAACTTCTTGGATAGGTCATTGTCGCCAGTCGTGTCATTAACCCGAAGCCCGGTCACAAAAGGAACATTGGTGATAGCCAAATCTACACTCCCGTTAGGAATGCGTGTTTGCTCGAATCCTTGTATCTCTACTTGTGCATCCGGATAGAGCAATGACAGGATACCGCCGGACGTACCGTCAATCTCGATAGCACGAATATCGCTGTTCTCGCTGATACCCGTAGGCATTTGCCCTAAGATATTGCCGATACCTGCCGAACCTTCGAGAATGTTACCACCTTTGAAGCCCATCTTTTCAGCTATATCCCAAAGGGTATCAACCACGTATGCAGGAGTGTAATAAGCACTGTTGGCACTCATTACAGCCTGTTGGTACGCTTCTTCGCCAAGAAGCTCACGTATCCTCTTAGAGATAACATTGTCAGAAAAAGCCTTTCCGAGACCGCCCCAACCACTAAACTTGCGGAGTACGGCCATTTGTTCAGGAGTAGCCTTCTCATCATTCTCAATAAGCCGCTGTGCCAACTCAATAGCTTTGATATTGGCATCAATACGTGCATCAACCGATGTAGGAGCGTGGTTTGCGCCTCGCTCTGAATGGTTGTTGTTGGTGTTCTTCTTCTCTACGGTACCAGAAAGTCGAGGTCGCACAGCCCTATCTGCTGCATCGCCTTTTCCTTTTCCTCCGTTGTCAGTTCTTCCACCTTTTTCTTCTCGGCTTTCGCTACTTCCTTCAACGCCTTCTGATAATCCTTTTTCGTGTCGATTACTGTCGGCTTGCACTCCTTCGGAGCGAACTGCATCATTTCCTTGTAGTCCATGTTCTTTATCTTTTTCGTTGTTGTTATCAAACAGACCGCCAAACAAATCATTTGACTGTTGCGAATTTACAGCTTTTTTCTCATTATTACCACGTTTTGCACGTGATTTCTTAACACGTTCTTTAGCTACATCAGCTTCCTTCTCCACTTCGGCCTCCCGTGTTACAGTCTCTGCCGTAGAAATAGCATTGATGGTTGACTTGTCGAAGTTAGCTACATCAAAGGTACGTACTTCCTCGTATGGTGTCATTTCACTAACAAGACCGGCCTCTTCCGCTTCGGGCATGTCTCGGACAGCATTATAGAACGACTTCAAGTATGGACGAATAGCATCGCCCAAGTCCTCAATCATTGCCTTGGCGTAGTCAGTAAACTTTCGTGCGCCCTTCTCTATGTGGTACACAGCCATTTCAGCACCTATGGCAAGTATTTCGGGGTCAATGCCCATGTTCAGCTGCCCGCCAAGTTTCTTGCGCATACGCTCTCGCAACTCGGCATATCGTTCGTCACTTACAATCTTGTTTCCGCTCGGATTCTTCGCTTTGGGCTTCTGGTCCTCCGGCTTCTCCACAACCACTGCGTCAGAAGGAATGTTTTCTTTTTCTTTCATCCTTTCATCCGCTTCACGGGCTATGATATGATTCTCTATCCTTGTCCCTACAGCCTCCAACACCTCTTCCATCCCGTTCTTCGGGTTGCGAAGTATCTCCAGCATTTCTTGCGGTGAGTTAGCAGAGAAACGGAAACGAGCATCACCAATAGGAATTGGGCCGCGCACATCGTCACGCCCAACAGTAGTGTACCCGGTCTCCTTGTCAATGGAAACAAAATACTGCCATACCGGCCCCTCTTCCTTTGCGGCTTCTTTCGGCTCACTGAACGCCACTTCTCCATCAGTCACAGCCGCAAGGTCGCTCATCGAAACAGGCGCATCGTCCGTTTCTTCCTGCGTTTGCCCAAGAACAGCTTGCGCAAACTTATGCGCATCAGCTTCATTGTCGAAGATGAAGCCGCCCTTGCCGAATGAAGAATAATAACCGCCAAACTCCTTGACACGTTTCTTCAATGCAGTGAACACGTCACGGGGCATTTGCTCCGTGAACTTCACAGCATGAATGTACGTTCCATTCTTCTTGTGGAAACGCTTCTCCACTTCGTAGCCCTCTGCATTAACCGGAACAGGTGTTTCGACTTGTTGCGTAGGTTGTTCGCCTTTAGCTTCTTCTGTAACAGCCGTAGGAGCTTCTTCCGTAGCCGCTGTTGCTTCGGAGGATTTCTCCAATGCTCTTTGTTCGGCAAACAATTCATTAATCCTGCCGACAATCCTTGCTTCCTGTATAATATCGCTACGATTACGCGCTTCTTCGGCTTGCTCCTTCAGCTCTTTTATAAGAGCCTTGATTTCTTCAACACGTTCATTTCCTTGTTTTGCAGCCGCCTCTTTTACGCTCTTATACTCCGCAAACGCCTTCGTCTTGCGGTGGCTGCTGTCAATCCACTTCTCGAAGTCCTCAATGTTGGCCGGAGTAATATCAATCCTGCGGTTCTCGTTCCAGCCACTCTCATAGTTGGAAAGATAAGCCGACATGGCATCATCTTGAGAGTTGAAGCCGAACATTACCTTATGTTCGTCAAAGGTTCCATCAGGGTTGTATTGGTCCACAACAAACACCTTGCGACCGTTCCAACTGTCTATATCATCAGAGAGGAACACGTCAATATGGTCACCGTCCACGCCTTCCGTGCCACGGATATAACCGTAGGTGTTGTGCATGGTGGTTTCCCACTTCTTGCCGTTTGCGTCCACTCCGCTACGTACAGAGCCTTTCGGGTTCTCTATCGTTACGTTGAACGTGCCTACCTGAACATGGCCTTTCTTGTAGTTCCCGGCCTCTTTCTGTGCTTCGGTCGGGTCTGTGTTTACTTCCGCTTCGGCTTCCGCAACTTTCTCCCCAATAGTCGGCTGTCGCCCTAATTCGCTCTGTCCGCTACTGCCTTCAGTTCCTCTTCCACTGTCGGAAGATTGTTCTCCGTTCTCAATTCGTTCTCCTGCCGCAAGAGTTCCATCGCCTCCTTGCTGCCCTTCTTGGCTTGCTGCACTATCGCCAGCCAGTACATTGCTTCGCTGTTGTCCATTATAATCAATATTAAGAGTTTCCTTTATTGCCTGTGCGAGAGTACGAGGCGTGTTGTCTGCATTCTCGAACAGAGATTCTTCCCGTGTACCTTGCACGAGGTCATAGATGGCATTGAACGTGCCCTGTATGAGACTTTGACTTTCGCCCTTGTACATCGCTGCAAGATGCAGTGCAAAGTTACTGAAATTATTGGCAGGTAGATACGATTCTCCTGTTGCATCATCAAACTGATACTGCCTCTTCCACATTTCTATTGCAGCTCTCGCCTCCTTGAAGTTCTTGGCTTCCATGAAAGCCGCATCCTGCGACAAGGCGTAGAATGCCTTGATGGAGTTCTGTATCTCATCTGCCATCCTTTCCGTATTCGGACTATCGAAGTCACGGTATGCAGTGGCAAGTATCGCTTTCTGTGCTTTTGAAGGAAGTGCATTGAACATTTCTTCCAGCCGGGTGCTTCCATCCTTGAAAATGCTCTGATACATGATGCCCTTCAGGTCATTCTTTGCTTCTGCCGTAATGTTTCCCTTGCTGTCAAAAGCACTTTTGTACTGTGTCGGAGTGATGTAGCCACGTTGGTTCATCCATTTAAGCACATCCAGCCCGTTTGCATCCACAAGCCCGGCGAAAGAGGTTTCCTCGCTTGCTGACCTTAACAGCAGATTAGCGAAAGAGCGCATATCGGCACCCATTTTGGTAACCGTGCTCTTGGGCTGTATGCGTTCCACACCTCCGCTTTCAATATCCTGTTGTCTATATTGACCCAGTGCAATAGCCCGTGCATCGTCCACGTCAACCATGTTCACCAATACGGGGTTCTGCATCTTGTCAATATCCTCCGCATTAAGCCCGAACTCGGCTGCATGGTCTTTCAGATATTGCTTGTACTTCTGTGCCTGTTCCGGCTGTGTCTGCCACATCAGGCGCAAGGCATCGCTACGGCTGTTACCCTGAATGGTCTCGCCTCTTGCGTTAACCGTGGGTGCACCCGTGTAGGCCGTGACGCTCGAAGTAATCTCTTCCGGGTTGATGTCGGAGGCAATACGCTGCGCAGAAAGTACGCTTGCTTCATCGTTGCGGTCTTTCGGTTGTGCCTCGTCAATGAAGTGCAGCGGGTTTCGCTGACCTTGTACATGACTGGGCTGTAACTGTGATGCGTCAATGAGGACGACATTGCCCTTCTGTTTCTCGCTGTCGGTGAACTTCACTTCAACATCTTTGCCTCTTACGCTCTGTATTGGCTCCTGTCGGTCCACCTTGTGACCGTTTGCACGCCTGTAACCTCTCGCCCGTGCATCCTGCGGTGTGTCGTCCACCATGTCGGGCACGCCGTTAAGGGCTTCACGCTCGATGCGCTCGGTCTCTGCCCTTGCTGCTGCCTCGGCTTCTTCCTGCGCCTTCCGTTGCGCTGCCGCCTCCTTTTCTAAACGGCTCTGTTCATTGGCGGCCTCCATGCGTCTGCGATTGGGGGTCTGCGCAATCTTCTGCCATGTCTGGAGTGCTGCATTGGCCTTGTCAAAGTTGTCTTGCGCCGTGCTGATAGCTTCCTTAGCCGCTTTCTTTGCGGCAATACGCTCTTGCATGGTGGGAGGCGTGTCGCCTTTCTTTGTCTCGGGCTTGCCCTCCTTCACCTTCTTCAATGCTTTCTCTTGCGCTTTGGCCTCTGCCTCTCGTTCCTTCACGATGTCGGCAACAATCTCTGCGGCTATCTCCTCGTCGCCTTCAGCCTCTTCCACGAGAGCATCCCAAGCGGTGTCCGCATCGGCCTGCTCGTACAGGGGATTACCCTGTTCGTCCTTTGGTATCCTTTCAAGGGCTGTCGGTTGCGGTACTTCCTCCTGCTGTTGTTCAGATGGTTGTTGTTCCGTAGGCTGTTGGGTCTCGGCTGTTATGGGCTGTTCCTCCGCTTCTTCTACGGTAGGTTGCTCAACAATCTGTCCGTTATGTTCCAAGAGTATTGCATCAAGTTCGTCACGAGTGAACAGATTGACACGCTTGCCATTGATGGGGGCTTCTGTATATACTTCAAATCGTCCGTCTGCATCCTCATTGGCTGTAATGTTCCCACGTACCGGGCTTCCGTTTTCATCCCGAAGCGTGATTAGGTCATTAAGTACATATTGCGGCCTTTGCGCTTCTTGTGCGGCTTTCTCCGCTTCGGCATTCTCGATTGCTCTCTGCTGTTCAAACGCTGCCACACGTGCCAAATTAGCCGCATCCACCTGTTCTTGGATGATGTCTTTAGAAATAGGGAATACTTGCGTCCCGTCCGTCACGTTCACCGTACCGTCACCGTTATCAATAACGCCATTCTCATTGGGTGCTATCTGAGCCTGCGCTTGGGTACCGTCCTCTCTCGTGACAGTGTATGTGTCGCCCGGATTGAACTCCGTCACAACACCGTCAATCTTATCTGCTGCTTCCTGTGCGAATTGTTGCCGGATGGCTTGTGCCGCCTCTTGTCTCACTATAGTAGGGTCCTGCGGCTGGTCTATGTTTAGGATTGCATCAGGAGACACAAATTCAAGTTTCCCCGTCTCTGCATCCCTCACCACAATACTTGCATCCGACTTGCTGTTGTCGATTACGCTACCGTCATCATATTGCACAAGTACACCGTTCACAACATACACTTTTCGGTCGTCCTGCTTCATCGTTGCACCTTGTATCATGCCCGTGCTTGGATTCACACGTGCGTCAACCATCGCATTGCTTTGCTCTACACGTCCGTCAATGTCGTCACGTACACGCTGCATCATACCTTCATACACCTGCTTAGCATTGAGGTAGTCAAGTAACGTATTTCTTTTCTCGTCGCTCCACTCATCAGCATTGCGAATGTACTCCAGATGTGTTGCAGGGTCAGCTTCTATGTCCGAAAGGAACTCTTCACGCAATATTTGCTTCATCCGCTCACGCTGATACTCGTACATGTTCTTTGCATCGTTCATTTCCTGATGTGTCTCGATGTTATAACCGTCGATGTAGCTTTCGTTCATCGATTGCTGGTCTTCATTCCGCTCGGCACCACGGCTTTGGGCAATCGACCCAAGATTATAACCACGCAAGTTCAACGAACGCTCCATATAGGTGAGCACGGCTGCCTTCTCCTCATTGGTCAATTCCCTGTCACCAACAATCGCCTCCGCCACACCACCTACGTTCTCATTGGTAGCCAAGTCGAGAGTTTCCCTCAATGGCTCCCACACATCCTGCCCAAGCAGTTCATTGGCACGTGCGTCAGCCCTGTTAACGGCATGACGCATGGACACGTAGTTTGCAGCCGACAAGCCATGCTTGCCCACACCCATCAGCCCCATGGATAACGCCATTCCACCCCAAATGTCACCGTGGAATTGCCCCGTGGCCAACAGATTGGTACGTGTGCCGTCCGGATTCTGTTGATAAGCATCGTCAAGGTTGAGCATCGTGCGCCACAGCTGGCCGTAATATTCCTCCGAAACCTCACCGAAGTAATCACTTACCCCCATCTTGTTGAACAGCTTATGTGTCTGTCCCATAACGCCGTTGAACTCCCTCGCATCAGCCTTGGCAAGGACGTTGCTGAGCCGCTTCGCCCCTATCACATTAGCAAGCTTGCTCATGTTGCCAAGCGTCATGACTGGGTCAAGATGTGCGCCGAACATCTCAGAGAAATTCTCGATGATGGCATTGGCTTCACCCTGCCAAATGGCACTGCCCCAAGTCTTGTCATTGGAGAAGTCATAGTTTCCATTCTCGTCAACCACCACATCACCAAGCTTGCGGTCTATTATGTCAGAAGCCACATCGCCCAGTTGCACGGTGTTCGTCATCAACGGTGCACGCACAAGAAGGTCGTCCGCCGTATTGCCAACAGCCTTTATAGCCCAGTTGCCAAGCTCCTGTCCAAGACCTTTGATTCCGTTGTTCTTCACGTACGTCTTGAAGCCCTGCTTGGCCATTTCCTCCACGACATCTTTCCCGATTGCCCGTGTAGCAAGCTTGGTTGCCCCCTTTCCTATTGCGTTAAATCCTTCATAACCTCCTCCGGTCATGCAGAAATCAATCATGAAGGGAATCATCTCCCCAGTCATAGTGCCAGCCCTATACCAGAAGTCGCCATTGCCTCCGTACATGGCATCCGTCTGTTGTCTCTCATAAAGAGACTGCATCATGGCCTCGTGCGCCTTCCGCTCACCTTCAGTAGCATTCTCGCCCGTAAGCTCATCGGCACGCAACAAAGTTCCCGCTTCCCTGATGTCCGCCAGTCCACCTGCCCATGTGCGAAGGTCGCCAGCGGTACGTCCGAAGCCTCTCCAGAAGCCTACATCTACGCCGCTTTCCCGGTCCTGCTGTTCCTCCAATGTCTTGATTTGCTCTTCCGTTTGGTGGATAGCTACGTCAATGGCTCTCAAAGCCTTGTCACCCTCACTTGCATAATACGCAACCTGTGCAGGATTTTGGAACAGACCGCCTTCCTTCTCAACACCTGCGTTTATCTCCTGTGACCTTTTAAGGCGGTCTTGCTGAAGTTGCTGCAACCGTCTGTTCGCCTTGCGCAACTGGCCACCTACCGACATATCAGCCGCCTGCCTGTACTGAAAGCTCTCCAAGTCGGCAAGCCCCTTATCATTGTACCTGTTCCCCGCCGGAGTAAGGTACGTATTCTGTATCTCTCCGCTTTCGGCATCATATTCCGGCTTGCTTTCAACAGTATTTCCACTGCCGAAGCGTGAGCCATATTCATTCAGGTTGTCAGCCTTGCGGTTGAAGTCCTCAACCGTCCGCTGTGCATTGCGGCCAATCTGATTGAGCCGCAAGTTCATTTCGGCCTTCTCCTGTTCGGTAGGCTTCCACGGCTCATCATGCTTAGTAGGTGCAGCCTCCTGTTGCGCCACGCTTTGCTGTGGCTCTTGCTGCGAAACCTTGCTCCCGAATCCGATATTGGCCTCAAATTCACCGAATGATTCCATATCATACCCGTCCGACACGAGCGCATCATAGGCCGACTTTCGTTTGTTGGGGTCTGCCAAGTTCTTACGAAAATCTTCCTCACTTTCCATTTCATAGCCTTCTGAGACAAAAGTATCATACAGCTTCTTTATTTTATCCTTGCTATCAGGCATATTTTATATTAATTTGATGTTGGACTTTTCTTTTTGGTTTCTTGGCCGTCACCGCCAAGCGGCTTGCCATTCTCAACCTCGGCCGCAAGTTGGCTGATAGGCTTCGGAGTGGACACAATCTTTTTCGTAGGTTTCCTGTATCCGTCGGTTTCCTCAGTCTCTACATTCTGATGCGTCGGTATGCCCAGCCGTTGCGCCTCGCGATGCACCGCTCGCTCATAGTCCTCCTGCGAATGATAGTAGGTGGTCTTCCCGTCAACGGTCAGCGACATACTCTTCTTGCCATTGCCATTGCCGTTCTGCACGCTAAGGCTATAAGCTCTGTTGTTTTGGCGTTTCTTCTCATCGTAATTCTGCTGCCATTGTTCGTCCGCAACCTTGTCACGTCCTTCCTTGTACGCCTGCTCCGCATCGTAACGCTCATCGGCAAGCTTATCACGTCCCTTCTTATATTGTTGTTCAGCTTCGTAGCGTTCATCGTTCTTCTTGTCAATGCCCAACTGTCGCTTCCATGCACGTTCCTTGTCAGCCGCTTCCGCATCAGCCTGTCTTGCCTTCATCAGCCCGTTGAAATAAGCCGAATTATTTTTCTCACGGTCACTTGCCAACTTGTCGTAGCGTATTTTCGTGCGCTCCGACATAGTATTCTTGCCTGTGTACATATTGGGTGCCCCCTGCGTAGTGAAGAACAAATTGGATAGTGCAGAGATACCATCACCTATTGCAGCGAATATCATATCCCGCTTTTGTTTTTTCCGTTCCTTCTCCAACTCTTCCTGCGTTGGAGGCTTATAGGGATTGAGCTGCCTGAACAGCGATTCATAACCGCCGCCGGGAGCTTCGCTCTTTTGTTCCGTAACAGCAGGATTAGCGGATTCTGAACTTCCTCCGTTATTATTCCCGCTGCCATTATTGACAATAGGATTCTCATTGCCACTACCATTGCCGCCACTAAGAACGGGGGGAGTTTCGCTCTGCTGTTGCTGTTCAATGGCCGTACTACTGGAGTTTCCTCCGTCATTGCCATTGCTGTTGAGGATTAAATCTAATGTTGTTGGCATATTCATTGTATTTTAAAACGGCATTTGAGATGCAGCATTGGCCACTCCCTGCACAGCTCCTGCAATCGCTTGTGCCTTGCCTTGTTCTATCTGATTAAGCTGTTCTTGGAAAGCATTGTCATTCTGCATATAGGTTGCCTCGATGTTGTCCTTGCGTGCGTCAGCGTTGGCCGCAATCTGCGAAGTAGCATCGGCAAGTGCTTGGTTGTTGGCCGCTTTTGCTGCCGCCGTACTCTCATCTGTACCACCCATTACCGCTTGCGCTCCAGCTGCCGCCCGGTTGCGCTGCTTGATGCTTTCTTCCGTTTGCGTGAGGATACGTTGCGCATCGCCTCGCTGTGTAGCATCCTCATTGTACCGTCTATCGTACCAATCTTGGTTTTTCTGACGTTGAGCCTCGATGTTCTTCTTCATCTTGTTCATCGCCTTGGCTGCGGAGATACCACCGTATATGCTTCCTGCCGCTCCAATAGCACTGCCTATTAATCCCATATTGTGTAAATTATTAAAAGTTATACCTTGGATGCGAAGGTAAACACTTACATTTGTGCTATCATTTTATCTTTTTACAGTCATGACAAAGGGGAGAAAGACAGGAGGAAGAACAGCAGGAACACCAAACAAAACATCTGCCGTTGTGCGTAGTGCTATCGCCAACATGCTTGATGATTACTTCAACTCGGATACGTTCTTGTCGGACATTGCGGCCTTGGAGCCGAAAGACAGAGTTGCAGCCATGGAGAAGTTTGCGGCATACGTGTCGCCGAAACTGCAATCTACTACGCTCGATATGACAGTAGAGAACAAAAAGACCATTGAAGATAAGCTGAAGGAGCTTTCAGAAGATGAAGAAGAATAATCTATTTCTCTCTACTTTAGAAGGGAGTTATTGATGCCAGTTTGCTTTGCGGTGCTCGGTTTCGAGCACCGTTTTATTTGTGTCCGAGACGAAAGTCTATTCTTGTACATTTATGCCTCATAATTGCGCAAAAAAGGCGATAATTGTACAATTATGGGCATTTCTTCCGAAGAAAAGGCAATAAATGTACAGTTATGCCCCATAATTGCACAAAAAAGGGCAATAAATGTACATTTCTGTACATTCTTGTACATAATTGTACAGACACGTAAAAACAGCAATTTTCGGGTGCAAAAAATGTCAATAAACGAGAATTTTTGGTCAAACATTTTTATTTTTATGCACTCTATTCTTGTACATTTATACCCTATAATTGCGCAATTATGGCAATAAATGTACAATTATAGGGTATTTCTTCGGAAGAAATAGGCATAAATGTACAATTATAGGGTATTTCTTCGGATAAACTCCGCAAAAATGCAACAAAGTATAGTATAGTATATATATATATATCTACTACACCATCTACTGCGCGCGCGTACGCGCACGAGAGAAAAATTTTAGGCTATAAATTGGGAGGGGAAAAAAGAAAGCCTACAAAGAAAAGTCCTCGTAGGCTCAAAGCAAAGACCGGAAAAAGATAAAAGCCTATTTCCGGCTGTGCCGATTATCTTCGCAAAAAATCAAGCACATGAAAAAGTCCGTTGAAAATATCCTTGCGCTCCTTCGCAAAGGCATACCCGTCATACTGCAGTCTGACGACTTCCGTTTCTCCGAGCTGTCGGAGTTCGCACGCATATCCTCATCCGCCGAAACGGATATTACGCTTGTTGTCGGCGACAACCTCAACTTTGCCGAAGTGATGGAGCTTTGCAACATCAGCCACGGGCACATCCACATAGACCTTAGCAGCCGTACTTAGAAGCCTTTGCCCTTCTGTCGCTGATACACCACCGTCTGGTCTTTATCCATATTGACGATTTTGAACATGACGATTGAGCGGTCGGGAATGTCGCCGGGAAGCATCGTCACGAGCCGGGCTATCACCTCGTCCACGTTGTTGAATCCCACGTCCGTCAATTCCGCTACCTTCTGCCCGTTGTGGTATGCAGCCGCATTCACCATGAAGCGGTAGGAAAGTCTGAAATGCACCTCCTCCTGCTTCTGCTGCTCACGAGAAGAAGCCTTGCCGGAGAAGAATATGAAATCAATCACTTTCTCGTTCAGCTCCCAAGCAGGGGAGTAGTCTATCTTGATGTAGCCTCGTGTCACGTTATGGCCGCTGCTGTGGTTCATCGCAAAAGCTACCTCGGATATAGAAGCCCGAACATCATTCTGCGCTACCGTGCCCCACGTGTGCCGGAACGTGTACACCGAATACCGTTCTTCCTTCGCCATACCCATTGCCCGGCACAGTTGCTTGATGCCACTGTTGGCATTCGCATTGAAGCTGTCTGATGTAGTCATGCGCTGATAGAAGTTGAACAAGTGTTCATCGCTCCTGTCCGTGTTCCTGTACTTCTCAAACAACGGCTGGATGATAGCCGGGACACGCATTTCCATGTATGCGCCATCGGCCCGGAACTTCTTCGTCTTGGCTCGTTGGTACTTGATGATGCCGTTCTCGTAGTCCTTCTTCCGTAGGTTATACAAGTCCACGGTGTTGATACCTGCCAAGCAAAGCACCATCATCGCAATATCCCGGCCGAACTCCGTCAACGGTAGCTTTAGCTTGCTATCTGGAATTGGGAATGAGAAGAACTCCCGGCATTGCTCCGGCGTGATAGCAAGTTTCTCTGTCCGGTCCGCTGAAGGAATTTCAACCTTCACCCATGGGTTAACCTTGATGCGGATGATACCCATATCGTAATCGTTGTATTCCAGCATAGCTGCCTTATACACCTGTCTCATGCAGATAGGGTACATTTCCTTTGCCCGGTGAGTAGTTTCGAGAGATTTAATCCAACGGTTCACCAATTGGGATGTCAGGTGAGAAAACATCAGCCTATTGGTTCCTGCAAACCGCTCAAGATGATTGAGCGCAAGTACATAGTTGCGGGCATTGCGCTCTTGGCCACGGTCAATCATTCGCTTTGCGTGCTGCCTCGCATAGTCCGAGAAGCATATATCATCATCACCACTCATGAGGAAGTCCACCACTTCCTTCACCGTCCAGTTTTCAATATCCTTCCTGTTCAGCCTCTCATTGTATTCCAGAATCTGCTGCGTGCAGGATTGCATCACGTATGGGTCTTCCACCTCGCCCGATTTGGACAGTTCCTTTTTTGTCACCATCTTGTCGGTCTTGATGAACTGCGTGCCTCTATGATGAGTGACCCGTATGTACACCGGATAAAAACCGTCTTTGCGTTCCTTCTGGACGCACACCTTAAATGTTGCCATATCGTTCTATGCTCCTATCTGTTATTATTTAGAATTTATCTAATTATATAATTCGTTTGCTATTTACTGTAACACAACTACATATCAACTCTAAACACGCTCTAAACACCCACCGAAAAACACAACAACAATTTCTAAACATTTGCGTTCATTCTGCCCGTTTTCCGTGATTAATGCACGTACTTTGTTTGCAGAATAAAGGCGGTAAGCCTTTGATTGTGAAAAGCTTACCGCCTAAGTCATTGATTACAACCACTTTCGTGTTATTCCTCAATTGCAGCCTGCGCCGCAGCCAGACGGGCGATAGGCACGCGGAACGGAGAGCAGCTCACGTAGTTCAAACCTACCTTGTGGCAGAACTTCACGGATGAAGGCTCACCGCCATGCTCGCCGCAGATACCACACTTCAGGTCCGGACGAACGGCACGACCTTTTTCGGTAGCCATTTGGATGAGTTGGCCTACACCATTCTGGTCCAATACTTGGAAGGGGTCTACCTTCAGAATCTTCTTCTCCAAATAGATGGGGAGGAAGGATGCGATATCGTCGCGGGAATAACCGAAGGTCATCTGAGTCAAGTCGTTCGTACCAAACGAGAAGAACTCAGCAGACGAAGCGATGCGGTTGGCTGTAAGGGCAGCACGCGGAATTTCAATCATCGTACCAACCTTGAAGTCGATGCTATCACCTACTTCTTCGAACAATTGAGCGGCTTCGGCACGGATAATGTCCTCTTGCTGTTTGAACTCATACAAGATACCGGTCAGCGGAACCATGATTTCGGGATGCGTTTCTATGCCTTCCTTCTTCAGTTCGAGGGCAGCACCCAAGATGGCACGTGTCTGCATCTGCGTAATTTCGGGATATGTATTACCCAAACGGCAACCACGGTGACCCAACATCGGGTTGTGTTCGCACAGAGCTTCTACACGCTGCTGTATGTATTGCAGGCTTACGCCCATGGCTTCTGCCATTTCTTCCTGACCCTTCAAATCGTGGGGAACGAACTCGTGCAAAGGCGGGTCGAGCAGACGAACAGTCACCGGACAGCCTTCCATTGCCTTGAAGATACCCTTGAAGTCAGCTTGCTGATAAGGCAGAATCTTGGCCAATGCCTTGCGGCGGTCTTCTGTGGTTTCAGCCAAAATCATTTCGCGCATGGCCTTAATCTTCTCGCCTTCGAAGAACATGTGCTCCGTACGGCAAAGACCGATACCTACGGCACCAAAGTTACGAGCCACCTGTGCATCGTGGGGCGTATCGGCATTGGTACGTACTTGCAGTCTTGTATATTTGTCAGCCAGCTTCATCAATTCAGCAAAGTCGCCCGAGAGTTCAGCTGCCTTGGTTTCTACCTTTCCATTGTAGATTTCACCCGTGCTACCGTTCAGTGAGATGAAGTCACCTTCCTTCAGAACAGTACCATCTACTTCTACTGTACGAGCCTTGTAGTCAATGTTGAGTGCTCCGGCACCGGATACACAACATTTACCCATACCACGGGCAACAACGGCTGCGTGAGACGTCATACCGCCGCGAGCCGTCAATATACCTTCGGCCACAGCCATACCGGCCAAGTCTTCGGGAGAGGTTTCGATACGAACCATCACCACGCGCTTGCCTGCTGCACGCCATTCGGCTGCATCATCAGCGAAGAATACAATCTGACCGCAAGCAGCACCCGGAGAGGCGGGCAAACCGCGCGTCAGTACCTTGGCTTGCTTCAAGGCAGCCTTGTCGAATACGGGATGGAGCAATTCGTCCAATTTATTGGGTTCACAACGCAAGAGAGCAGTCTTTTCGTCAATCATGCCCTGACGGAGCAAATCCATAGCAATCTTCACCATAGCGGCACCTGTACGTTTTCCGTTACGTGTCTGGAGGAACCAAAGTTTGCCTTCCTGTACGGTGAACTCCATATCTTGCATATCGCGATAGTGATTTTCCAGCTTAGTCTGAAGAGCATCCAATTCCTTATAGATTTCGGGCATAGCCTCTTCCATGGAAGGATATTTGGAAGCACGTTCTTCTTCGCTGATACCGGCCAATTGTGCCCAACGCTGCGAACCAATCTTCGTAATCTGTTGCGGTGTACGAATACCGGCTACCACGTCTTCACCCTGTGCATTAATCAGGTATTCACCGTTGAAGAGGTCTTCACCCGTAGCGGCATCGCGGCTGAAGCAAACGCCCGTAGCCGATGTGTCGCCCATATTACCAAATACCATGGCTTGTACGCTAACGGCTGTTCCCCATTCGTCGGGTATACCTTCCATCTTGCGGTAAAGGATGGCACGTTCGTTCATCCACGAATTGAACACGGCACAGATAGCACCCCAAAGCTGTTCGTAAGCGCAAGTGGGGAAATCTTTTCCGGTACGTTCCTTCACGGCACCCTTGAATTTCTTCACCAGTTCCTTCAGGTCTTCAACCTCAAGTTCATTGTCCAGTTTCACGCCCTTAGCGTGTTTTACTTCTTCTATGATAGCTTCAAAGGGGTCGATGTCATCCTTGTTGGTAGGCTTCATACCCAATACAACGTCACCGTACATCTGCACAAAGCGACGGTAGGAGTCCCAAGCAAAGCGGGCATTGCCGGTCTTGCGAGTCAGTCCTTCTACTACTTCGTCGTTCAAGCCCAGGTTCAAGATGGTATCCATCATGCCCGGCATGGAAGCACGCGCACCCGAACGTACGGATACGAGCAACGGGTTCTCCACGTCCCCAAACTTGGAACGCATCAGAGTTTCAACATGTGTGATGGCTTTTTCAACGTCTTCTTTCAGCAAGGCAACGATTTTCTCTTGCCCCATTTCATAATATTCTGTACAAACTTCTGTAGTAATAGTGAAGCCCGGAGGAACCGGAACTCCGATAAGGTTCATTTCTGCCAAGTTAGCGCCCTTACCTCCCAAGAGGTTGCGCATGTCGGCCTTTCCTTCTGCTTGGCCGTTGCCAAAGGTGTACACTCTTTTTTTGTCCATAATAAAAATTTAAAGTTATCAAATAGTGATTCTTTTCTTTTGTGTTCGCAAAGCTAACTATATTTCGCATATTAGAAAACTTTTTTTCCTAAAACTTTCTTTCAAAATGTAATTTCTACATTGCAAAATTTATATCTGCGGCTTTATATAGGTAAATCCATGGAAAATATCTATTTTTGCACCGAATTTTATTAGATTGGTGTAAAAGTGGCAAGAAAGAAAAAAGAGCTCCCCCTGTTGGAGAAGGTAGAGATTACGGACGTGGCTGCCGAAGGAAAAGCCATCGCAAAGGTGAACGATTTGGTCGTATTCGTACCCTACGTGGTGCCAGGCGACATCGTAGACCTGCAAATCAAGAGAAAGAAGAATCATTATGCCGAAGCCGAAGCGGTAAATTTTCACGAGTATTCCCCCAAAAGGGCCGTGCCCTTCTGCCAGCACTACGGTGTATGTGGCGGATGTAAATGGCAGATTCTGCCCTACGAAGAGCAAATCAGATATAAGCAGAAGCAGGTGACTGACAACCTGACACGCATCGGAAAAATCGAATTGCCAGAAATATCCCCCATACTGGGTTCGGAAAAGACGCAGTTCTACCGCAATAAGCTGGAGTTTACTTTCTCCAACAAGCGTTGGCTGACGACGGAGGAGGTGAAGAATGATGTCGTATACGACCAAATGAATGCAGTCGGATTTCACATTCCCAATGCTTTCGACAAAGTATTGGCCATTGAGAAATGCTGGTTGCAGGACGACATATCCAACCGCATCCGTAATGCCGTGCGCGACTTTGCTTACGAGCACAACTACCCCTTCATCAACCTGCGCACACACGAAGGTATGCTGCGCAACATGATAGTGCGTACCTCGACCACAGGCGAATTGATGGTCATCCTCATCAGCAAGATAGAACGGGACGAAGAAATGGAACTGTTCCGCCGACTGCTTCAGTATGTGGCCGATACATTTCCCGAAATCACCTCACTTTTATACATTATTAATAATAAGCTGAACGATACCATCACCGACCTCGATGTATATACCTTCAAAGGCAAAGACCACATCTTCGAAGAGATGGAAGGGCTGCGGTTCAAGATAGGGCCGAAGTCGTTCTACCAAACCAACTCCGAACAAGCCTACAACTTATATAAAGTGGCACGCAACTTTGCCGGACTGACAGGCAATGAGCTTGTATATGACCTCTACACGGGTACGGGCACTATTGCCAATTTTGTCTCCCGGCAGGCACGTCAGGTCATCGGCATCGAATACGTACCCGAAGCCATTGAGGATGCCAAAGTGAACTCCGAAATCAACGACATTCACAACACACTCTTTTTTGCAGGTGATATGAAAGATATGTTGACGCAGGACTTCATCAACCAATATGGCCGTCCGGATGTCATCATCACCGACCCACCGCGTGCCGGTATGCATCAGGACGTAATAGACGTCATACTGTTTGCCGCTCCCCAAAGAATTGTCTATGTCAGTTGCAATCCGGCCACACAAGCACGCGACCTACAACTATTGGACGTGAAGTATAAGGTGAAGGCCGTACAACCGGTAGATATGTTCCCACATACCCATCATGTAGAGAACGTGGTACTGTTGGAGCTTAAATAATGGATAATTGACAAAAATCTGATATCTGAAATCTTTAAATTCTGAAACCTAAAAATTATTCGTTGTGGCAACAGAAAAAATAGTAGCAAGAGCCCGTACGCAATACACGGACTACATAGTAAAAGAGCCGATGGAACTGATGGAATTTCTGGCAGCCAGAATGCCTCAGGCCAGTCGTACCAAACTGAAAACATTACTCAGCAAGCGAGTGGTATTCGTTGACAATGTCATCACGACCCAATACAACTTCCCCCTTCGCCCCGGCATGAAGGTACAAATCAGCCGCGACAAAGGCACAAAGGAGTTCCACAATCGGTTGCTGAAGATTGTCTATGAGGATGCTTATCTCATCGTCATCGAAAAGATGCAGGGTCTGCTGTCCGTCAACACCGAACGCCAGAAAGAGCGCACTGCCTACACCATTTTGAACGAATACGTCAAACGTTCGGGACGTCAGAACCGTGTATTCATCGTACACCGCCTTGACCGCGATACCTCCGGATTGATGATGTTTGCCAAAGACGAAAAGACACAGCATACCTTGCGTGACAACTGGCATCGCATCGTCTTCGACCGCCGATACGTAGCCATCGTTGCAGGAGACATGGAGCGGGATGCTGGTACCGTACGTTCTTGGCTGACCGACCGTAAACTGTACGTTTACTCCAGCCCCACGGACGATGGCGGACAAGAATCTATCACGCACTACCGCACCATCAAGCGTGCCAATGGCTATTCGCTGCTGGAACTGAATCTGGAAACGGGCCGCAAGAACCAAATCCGTGTACACATGCAAGACTTGGGACACCCCATCATAGGCGACGGGCGCTACGGACTTGAAGACGTCAATCCATTGGGACGGCTGGCCCTTCATGCCTTCAAGCTATGCTTCTACCATCCCGTAACCAATGAGCAGATGCAATTTGAAACGCCCTATCCGGCCGATTTCAAGAAACTGCTTCTGAAGAAATAAAGAAATTATTCATACATAAACTGAGTACCGTGAAAAAGAGAATCAATCGTCATTCATCGTTACGCTTCCGCCGTTGGAGCCGAAAATCCTACGCTGCCTTTGTCAGCATAGGACGATGCGTCACGATTGGTAGTCTGCGCAAGAATGTAGCCGACAGCTCACTACGCAAGCATAGCACGGGATCGGACATCCATCTTTACAATTATTACACTATGACCATTGAAAATCTGAAATCCCAGGTACTGGAGGGCATTGACCTATCGCCCGACCAAGCTGCCTGGCTGGCCCACACAGCCGACCGCGAGGCATTGTATGCCGCCGCACACGAAATCACCGTAGCACGCGCCAAGCGTGAATTCGATATGTGCTCCATCATTAACGCAAAGTCTGGACGATGTCCGGAGAATTGCAAATGGTGCGCACAATCTTCACACTATCACACTCAAGCCGAAAACTACGGTTTACTTCCCGCCGAAGAATGCCTGAAACAGGCCCAATACAACGAGCGTCAAGACGTCAACCGATTCTCATTGGTGACCAGCGGACGAAAACCTTCCCCCAAGCAACTGGAACAACTTTGCGAAACCACGCGCTATATGCGTCGGCATTCCTCCATACAGCTCTGTGCCTCACTAGGACTGATGAACGAAGACGAGCTCAGAGCCTTGCACGAAGCCGGCATCACCCGCTATCATTGCAACTTGGAGACAGCCCCCTCCTATTTTCCCCAACTATGTACTACCCACACCCAAGAAGAGAAGCTACGTACACTGAAAGCTGCCCGCAAGGTAGGTATGGACATTTGTAGCGGTGGCATCATCGGCATGGGCGAAAGCATGGAGCAGCGCATCGAATTTGCCTTCACGCTCAAGGAGCTAGGCACACAATCCATTCCCATCAACCTGCTCAGCCCCATTCCGGGCACACCACTGGAGCATCAACCACCATTGCCCGAAGAGGAAGTGCTCACCACCATTGCCCTGTTCCGCTTCATTAACCCCACGGCTTACCTACGCTTCGCCGGTGGACGTTCGCAGCTAAGCAAGGAAGCAGTCAAGAAAGCACTCTACATCGGGGTCAACTCTGCCATCGTTGGCGACTTGCTCACCACTCTGGGGTCAAAGGTGTCCGAAGACAAAGCGCTGATAGAAGAAGCCGGCTACGAATTCAGCGGCTCACAGTTCGACCGCGAACACTTGTGGCATCCCTATACTTCAACGACCAATCCGCTGCCTGTCTATAAGGTAAAGCGTGCGCAAGGAGCCACCATCACCTTGGACGACCCGCAAGCACCGGGAGGAGAACGCACCTTGATAGAAGGTATGTCATCATGGTGGTGTGCCGTGCATGGTTATAACAATTCGGTACTGAATCGTGCGGCCGAAGAGCAACTGAGCCGGATGTCTCACGTCATGTTCGGTGGACTGACGCACGACCCAGCCATCGAACTAGGCAAACTTCTATTACCCTTGGTGCCTCCCTCCATGCAGAAAATATTCTATGCCGATTCCGGTTCTGTAGCCGTAGAGGTTGCCATGAAAATGGCCGTACAATATTGGTACGCCAAGAGCGAAGCCGAAGCTTCATCGGCCCACCTGGCACAGAAAAACAACTTCGTAACCATCCGTAGCGGGTATCACGGTGATACGTGGAATGCCATGTCGGTATGCGACCCCGTGACGGGTATGCACTCTCTGTTTGGTGCAGCCCTGCCTGTACGCCATTTCGTTCCGCAGCCTGCTTCCCGCTTCGATGGTGAATGGAATCCGGATGACATACTTCCGCTGAAGCAAATCATCGAAACCCATGCCGACACCTTGGCTGCACTCATCCTAGAGCCGATTGTGCAAGGGGCAGGTGGAATGTGGTTCTACCATCCACAATACTTGCGCGAGGCTGCCAAACTGTGCCGTGAGCACGGCCTCTTGCTCATCTTCGATGAAATAGCCACAGGATTCGGACGTACCGGGAAGCTCTTTGCTTGGCAATATGCCGATGTGGAACCGGACATCATGTGCATCGGCAAGGCTCTGACGGGTGGATACATGACCCTCTCGGCTGTATTGGCCAGCAACGAGGTAGCCGATACCATATCCAACCATGCCCCGGGGGTATTCATGCACGGTCCCACCTTCATGGGCAATCCGTTGGCGTGCGCCGTGGCGTGTGCATCTGTCCGTCTGCTCACCTCCCCCGAATACGATTGGCAAGGAAAGGTCAAACGGATAGAAGCTCAACTGAAACAGGAATTGGAACCCGCACGCAGTCTGCCACAAGTAGCCGACGTGCGTGTACTGGGAGCCATCGGTGTCATCGAGACACGCCAACCCGTAGATATGGCATGGATGCAACGACGCTTTGTGGAAGAAGGCATCTGGGTACGCCCCTTCGGAAGACTAGCCTATCTGATGCCTCCTTTCATCATTGAGCCGGAACAGCTCAGCCGACTGACGGCAGGGTTGGTGAAGATTGTGAGTG
>JAUNJD010000229.1 GCA_030523205.1 Bacteroides sp. | reverse complement strand
ATCAATTATCCATTAATATATAAACGGTATTATCCTCTTCCTCCTCCCTACCGCCTCGTTGCCAAACTCCTCGCGATAGCGGCGATGGATGGCATTGGCACGGGGCACGAGGTTGGCAAACGTCCACCATACGAACACCCATGCTGCCAGTGATGCCGTGAGCACGGCAAAGCCTGTCCACTCCACCAATTCACCGAAGTAGTTGGCAGAGGTGACATATCGGTAGAATCCCTTCTGAGGCAGATAATGCTTGGTATCGCCCGGCAAACGAAGATGACGTATCACGTGGTCGGAATGCAGGTTGATGCCCATGCCTACCACGAACAATGCCAAGCCTATCAAGGCATGAGGCTTCAACAGATAGGCCATACCGTCGGCATACATCCCCGCAGGGGCAAAATAGAAGATACCGCCTGCCTGCATCATACCGTTCAGTACGTTGAAGACAATGCCCATCAGCATGATGGCTACCGGCATCCGGCTTTCGCCCGACATCAGAAAAGGAAATACAAACGAACGTTGCAGATAATGAAGCTGGAAAAGCAGAAAAAACAGGAATTGGGGCATGGTAAAGCCAGCTCCGCTGCACATCCACAGCCAAAGCATCACAAAGAATACGGGTGCCTCCATCAGCACCCACCCCAGCTTATTGTTGACGCTGACACCCCACGCAGACGTACGAAACATTCCGTACCCCGCCTTCACAAAATAGAGTGCCACAAAGACCACGAGTGCCACGGCACTCATCACACACAGAAACAACAGGAAATCGTCTCTATACATCATACTAATCCTCCTTATGTATGACCGGCAAAAGCAACCTCTGCCAATCAACAGGCAAATATAAGGAAAACTATTTGTAAGCAGAACGTTTTCTGTGTTTTTTTAAAGGAGTTAGAGGGAGTTAGGAACCGATAGCCTTCCTATTGATTTCCGATTTCTGATTTCAGCATTCTGTCATCCTGAGCCTGTCGAAGGATCTCCTCTCTCGTTTCCATAAAGAGGAGAGATGCTTCGACTACGCATGACAAGCGGCATCCCCTCATTGTCAATTGTCCATAGCCAATTTCTTCTTATGTTCCTCCATCTCCTTGCGGCTCCGGCTGGAAGTCACCAAATAGACACCACCAAATATGAGGATCACGGCAATGCCTTTCGTCAGATTGAAGGAATCCATGCCCCAGCATACGGCTACGATGCAAGCCACCAACGGCTGTATGTAGTTGTACATACCGGCCACCGTGGGACGCAGGTTCTTCTGCCCCACTACCACGAGCATATAGCTGATGAAGGTGGCACCCACCACGATAAAGGCCAGTCCGCCAATCTCCAGCAGATGCAAGCTGCCCCAATCGGCCTGCATCAAGTCGCCGGCAGAGAAAGGCAGGGTACAGATGAAGGCATACGTAAACATCCACTTCATGATGGTAATCAGCGAATATTTCTTCACGAAGTCTTTGTAGAGCACAATGTAGAGAGCATAGCAGAACTGGGCCGTCAGCACCAGCAAGTCGCCCCATATAGCCGTGTCGCCCGCAGCCGACGCCGTCTGCTGCACGTGCTGACTGCTGCCCAATATCAGCAACAGGGCACCACAGGCACCGGCAGCAATGCCCAGCACCTTCTTGCCCGTAATGGGTTCCTTCAGGATGATAGCCGCCAGCACCATCGCCCAAAGCGGCATACTGGTGGTAATGATGGAAGCATCGCCGGGCGAACTCAGGCTGACGCCAAATATAAAGCAACCTTGATTGAACACAATGCCCAGCAGAGAGGCTACAAACAGCGAAGCCATGTCTTTGTGATTGACATGCTCGGGCTTCTGAAAGAAAGAGGCAATCCAGAACAGCACCATCGCCCCGCCCATACGCAAGTCTGTCACTACAAACGGCGAAACGGCACCTCCCAACATGATAAACTTTGAAACCGGAGACATCAGTCCCCACATGGTGTTAGCCCCCAGCATGGAGGCATGACCTTTCCAACAAATCTTTTCCATTTTGTGATAAGACATATTTCAAAATCGGCGCAAAGATAGGCAGTATCCACGAAGTTTTTTTGTACTTTTGCGCTATAATCATGAAGAAGTTTACCATGTGGAAAGAAAATTTATACCAACCGGTAGAGATTCTCCTCCGGGAACACGATGAATTCCCGATAGGAGAGCACCAGCATTCCTTCTTCGAGATGGCTTACATCTTCAGCGGCAGCGGACAATTTAGGGTACAGGCTCTCGGCAACGAAGAGCAGTACGACTATGCAGCAGGCGACCTCTACCTCGTTCCACCCAATCATCCTCACCTATACACCATCAGCAGCCACAGCCAATATCTCTTTATCCGCTTCACGGAGAATTATGTGCAGGACTACATCAACCACTATACCGGGAATGCGCTGGACGTACAATCGCAGTTCCGCATCCGCCTGCGGGAAGCCGACGCAGAAGCCCTGCACAACCTGATGAACCTAGTGGCCACAGAAACGACCAACCCAAGCAGATATTCCGAACTGCTGCTGCAATACTACGTCAACAGCATCATCCTGCTCACTGCCCGAAGCCTGTCGGGACTTACACCGGAGTGCGACCACACCGATAGCGACAAGGCACAGTATATGCTGCAATACATACAGCAGCACATTCATCAGCCCGAACTGCTCAAGCTGAATGCATTGGCCGAGAAGTTCCGCCTGTCGCCTACCTACGTCGGACGATTCTTCAAGCGCAACTTCGGTGAAGACTTCCGACAATATGTATCCATGAACCGACTGCGGAAAGTGGAGGAAATGTTGGTCAACACCCGAATGAGCATCAAGGAGATAGCCAACCGAATGGGGTACATCGACTCCTGCTATCTGAACAAGCTCTTCCAGCAGCATCATGGGATAACGCCCCTGCAATACCGAAAGAAGTACACTCATGCACAAGGAGAAATGAATAAACTATAAAAATCGACCATATCCACGCGAATGTTTGTACCTTTGCGCCCATGATGAAACAAGAATCTACCAATCCGACCCTGCACCTCCAGCGGCAACAGCTCTTGCTACGCATGGAGTACGAATACGAGAAAGAGGAATTCAAGCGGCAGACCGAGACCATGGGCGTAGCCCGAAAGGTGAAGCGCGGCCTCTGTTGGTTTCCGGTCTCTGCGGGGAGAAGCTATTATAACTCGCTGAACCAACTGGTGATTGAAATCACACATACGGAAGATACGGACATCGAACACAATTTTGAGTTTGGTCGCCCCGTCTGCTTCTTCCGTCAATCGGCCGACGGCAAAATCACTTATTACAACTTCCAGGCCACCGTGAGCTATGCCGACGACGCACGCATGGTGGTAGTGATGCCCGGTGCCGCCGCCATCATGGACATACAGGCGGCAGAACGGCTGGGCGTACAGCTGTATTTCGACGAAACCAGTTACCGCACCATGTTCGAAGCTTTGGAGGATGTGCTACGTGCCAAGGGCAATCGGTTGGCCGAACTAAAGGATATTTTGCTTGGCAGCATCAAGCCCGGTTTCCGCGAACTCTATCCCGTACGTTTCCCATGGCTGAACTCTACGCAAGAGACTGCCGTCAACAAGGTGCTGTGCACGCGGGATGTAGCCATCGTTCACGGTCCTCCGGGAACGGGCAAGACAACAACCTTGGTAGAAGCCATTTACGAGACGCTGCACCGCGAGCCGCAGGTACTGGTCTGTGCACAGAGCAACACTGCCGTCGACTGGATTTCGGAGAAACTGGTTGACCGTGGTGTCAATGTATTGCGCATAGGCAATCCTACCCGCGTCAACGACAAGATGCTGTCCTTCACCTACGAACGCCGCTTCGAGAACCATCCCTCCTACCCCGAATTGTGGAGCATCCGCAAGGAACTTCGCCAACTGGGAGGCAAGGCCCGTCGGGGTACGTACGATGAACGCGAAGGTGTGCGCAGTCGTATGGCCCGCCTGCGCGACCGCGCCACTGCGCTGGAGATACAAATCAATGCAGAGCTTTTCGATTCTGCCCACGTCATTGCTTCTACCTTGGTGAGCAGCAACCACCGTCTGCTCAGCGGGCGACGTTTCGGCACACTCTTCATCGACGAAGCAGCCCAAGCCCTCGAAGCAGCCTGCTGGATAGCCATCCGCAAGGCCGACCGCGTCATCTTGGCCGGCGACCACCAACAGTTGCCACCTACCATCAAATGCTACGATGCCGCCCGTCAAGGACTGGAACGTACCTTGATGGAGCATATCGTAGCAGGCAAGCCCAATGCCGTTTCTTTGCTGAAGGTGCAGTACCGCATGAACGAAGCCATCATGCGCTTTTCGTCCGACTGGTTCTATGGTGGCGAACTGGAGGCTGCCCCCGAAGTCCGCCATCGTGGCATACTGGACTGGGATACTCCCATCACATGGATAGACACGTCGGACATGGATTTTAAAGAAGAATTTGTCGGTGAGAGTTTCGGACGCATCAATAAGGAGGAAGCGCATCTGCTGCTGCAAGAGTTGGAAGCATACATCAACCGCATCGGCGGTTCGCGCATCTTGGAGGAACGTATTGACTTTGGCATCATCTCTCCCTATAAGGCGCAGGTGCAGTATCTACGGAACAAGATAAAAACCAGTGCCGCCCTCCGTCCCTACCGTCAGCTATTCACCGTCAACACCGTAGATGGTTTTCAAGGTCAGGAACGCGACGTCATCTTCATCAGCCTTGTCCGTGCCAACGAAGAAGGCCAAATAGGCTTCCTGAATGACCTGCGCAGAATGAATGTCGCCATTACGCGGGCACGGATGAAGCTCGTCATCCTCGGAGAAGCTGCCACGCTGGGTAAGCATTCGTTTTATCGGAAGTTGCTGGAGTATGTTAAGGAGGTGAATGGATAACTACTTACTAGTAGTCACACGACGACCTATAGGTAATTTACAAATCTTTAATATATACTAATTCCTGATGAAAGACAATAACAGTTTCAACCATAGATTGCAAACTTAAGTTGATAAAAGTGTGATTGAATTACGTTTTTATCTTGATAAAGAATATGAATAAAAAAAGCCTTATTCAAAAACAAAGAATGGCACACGATGCAGGATGCCTAGATACATCCTATCGTGTGCCATTCGTCATTATGTATGTCAGCCGACACAAAGGCCGGCTACATTCATCAGCTGATTAGTTATTCTCCGGACGCAGTTTACGAACGGTAACAGCAGTCTGCCACATTTCGCTTTCGCGCAGAGCCTTCAGTTCGGCGTTCAGCTTTTCGCGATAGTCGGGCTGAGAGTTGCTATCGATAGAAATCTGAGCTTCGTTACCGGCCTTTACGCTAGCATACAGCTTCTGTACAACCGGCTTGATAGCATCGTGGAACGGGCCCATCCAGTCGAGAGCACCACGCTGTGCAGTAGTAGAGCAGTTAGCGTACATCCAGTCCATACCGTTTTTAGCAAACAACGGCATCAACGACTGAGTCAGTTCTTCTACTGTTTCGTTGAAAGCTTCGGAAGGAGTGTGACCATTCTCGCGCAATACTTCGTACTGTGCCAACAGCAAACCTTGGATAGCACCCATCAGTGAACCACGCTCACCGGTCAAGTCAGAAGTAGCTTCGCGTTGGAAAGTAGTCTCGAACAGATAACCTGAACCGATACCGATACCCAGAGCCAACGTGCGGTCCATAGCCTTGCCCGTAGCATCCTGATAGATAGCATAAGAAGAGTTCAAGCCGCGGCCTTCGAGGAACATGGTGCGTAGAGACGTACCGGAACCCTTAGGAGCTACCATGATAACGTCAATATCTGTGGGAGGAACTACGCCCGTACGGTCGTTCCAAGTGATAGCAAAACCGTGAGAGAAATAGAGAGCCTTGCCGGCAGTCAGTTTCGGCTTGATAGTAGGCCATACAGACATTACGGCTGCATCGGACAGCAAGCACATCACGATTGTACCCTTCTCGCAGGCTTCCTCGATGCCGAACAGAGTTTCACCCGGTACCCAACCGTCAGCAACGGCTTTCTCGTATGTCTTGCCCTGACGTTGTCCTACAATGACGTTGAAACCGTTGTCACGCAGGTTACATGCCTGACCCGGACCCTGTACGCCATAACCGATTACAGCAATCGTTTCATCTTTCAAAATCTCACGTGCTTTTTCCAAAGGAAATTCTTCGCGGGTCA
>JAUNJD010000228.1 GCA_030523205.1 Bacteroides sp. | reverse complement strand
TTTTGAATTTTGAATTATGAATTATGCCGTCCGGACGTTTACGCCGCCCGCAAGGTCATTATCCATTATCAATTATCCATTATTCCGTATTCTTCATTCTGTTCTGCGGCGACACATTCTCCTCCGCATTTACCACCGTTCGATACAGCCCTATCCTCGTGGTCGATGCTGGGAAGTTGGCGCGGATGTAGTCCTGCACGGGCTTGCAAAGTATCATGTCCGGTATGGCCGTCTCGCTGGCGTTGTACACCTTGATGCTGTACAGCTTCTCGCTGCCGCTGCTCAGCTTGTTCTCCATGATGAGGTTGGCCAGCACGGGGTCGATGCCGAAACCGCTGGTGGCCGCCGCGTCGGCCTTGTTGCTTATCTGTATCTGCGCCTCGATGTAGTCCTTCACCTTCTTGTCGATGGGGGTCACGGTCCAGCCCTCGAAGTTGTTGGCTTCGTCGCTCCAGAAGCGGGTGGTGTGCATGTACTTGCCCACGTTCTTCATGCCCGTCAGGCTGCCGGCGAACTTCTCCATGCACACGTCCTTATACTCCTCCAGCATCCGGCTGCTGTAGGCCTCGCCACGGCGGGCGCACACGGCCTTCAGTCGCTCCTCGGCCTTGTCCCAGTAGCCTTGGGGCGACTCGATGTGCAGCGACAGGGCACTGCTGTTCAGGTTGTAGCTGTGCAGCAGGGGTGCCAGCGTGCCGGCAATCTCCAGCCAGTCGAAGGCGCCGAGGAAGCGGGGCGTGCTCATGAAGTCCTTGGCGAAGGAGTAGATGTTGTAATACTTGGCCGACACGGGATGCCGGAAGGGGTCCTGCGGGTCGAACATGGGGTACTGCGCCATGTATTGCGGGTCGGGGAACGGGAAGTCGCCCACCACGATGCCTTGCGGCTCGGTGGTGCCCTCGGGCGGATAGAGCAGGCGTGCCCGTTGGTAGGGGATGTGCTCCAGCCGCAGGATGCGGCCGCTGCCACCGGCGCGCGGGGCACGGTTGCGGACGAACTTCACGAAGAAGCCCTGCATGTGCACCAGGTCAACGAGGCAATGGTGCATGAAGGTCTTGTAGTCCCACCGCTCCAGGTCCTTCTCCACCTCGGCGTCCAGCGTCCATTGCTTGTAGAAGCGATTGCCGGCGGTGTCGATGGCGTCGCGGTAGAAGCGCGGGCCGTCGCCCCACTGCAGGCCGGCAATCTTGCCCATGATGCCCTCGCCGGCATAGAAGTGGTCGAGCAGGCGCATCACGTGGCCCGGCAGGTCGTTGTTGTCGCCCATGGGGACAATCTCGTAGCCCGCCACGGTCATGCGTCGCTGGAAGAAGGAGCTGCGCCCACCCACAAGCGGGATGCTGGTAGGCTCCCAGCCGCGCCCGCGGCCGCTGATGTCGAAGGAGTACACTTGCCCTCCTCCCGTGTCGATGAAACCGAAGTTTCCGGAACGTCTGATTTCCATAGGAATCAATTTTAAATTCTAAATTTTAAATGAATACATCCGGATGGGCAATGCCGCCCACACGGAAAATTCTTCATTCTTCATTTCAAAGTATTGTTTTCATCCCCTCAAACTCCACCACCAGTATCTGCCAGCACGTGCGCGCCTCGCCCGTCTCGGTGTCCACGATGAACAGCTTGTGGTCGGCGTGCTGCACCTGTTCGTCTGTCGGCTTCTTGCGCAGGCGCACGGCCTTCAAGCAGACCAGGTCGCCGCCCCGCCCGCGCTGCCGGTCGTACTTGCGGAACTTCAGGCTGAACGTGCCGCCCGCCTTGGTGATTTCCTTCATGCGGGCAACGGCGATGTATAGGTCGATGGAGTTCATAGCTCTTGATGCTTTACGGGTATCAAAGGTAATGAGAGCCGGACGGAGGGGAAAGGACAGGACACGAAAAAGGGGATGCCCGGACGGACATCCCCACAGTCAGGAAACAAACGGTTGTGTATTAATCAGACGAAATGAACCTGACTCAATTCTTGTGCAAACGATTGGACGGAGTTTTGAATCTTCTGCACCGTAGTGGCCGATGGCGTGCGATGACCGGTCATGTAGTGGCTCAACTGGCTTTTGTTGATGCCCGTGATGCGTGAGAGTCCGGCCAACGAAAAGGCCTTGGAGAAGTAGGACAAGAAGGAGGCCATGTCATATACAAACTCAAACTCCACTTCCTCAAACGCCTTGCCCTCTTCGGCGTAATACTTCTTGGTGTCTTCATAACCGCCCATAAATGTCTTGATGGCTTCTTCGGCGGTGCTGCCTGTACCTGTTACCAGATAGTCCATGTCATCCGCATCCATGTAGACGCTGTATGTGCCGTCGGATGCTCTTTCAATAATGGCTTTCACTTTCTTCATTTCTGTGTTATTTTAAAGGTGAAGCGGTGGGGATTAAATCCCCGCCGCCAGTTTGATTTTCTTCAGTGTCCCGGTGGCTACCTCTTGGCTTCCGTGGTGGCTCATTTGGAACGTCTTGCCCGTCTTGGGCGAATACCATAGCGGGTGTCCCGCCTGTTCTCTGCGGGTGTCGTAGCAACCGACCGCCCTGACTAGTTTTTCTAATTCTTTGTACTTCATAAATCGTCTTGATTAATACACCACAAAGATACGCATTTGAGTGTCATTTCCAAAATAAACAGGAGGAAATGACACTCATATTAATATCAATTAACAAGAAGCTTACTTTAAAATGGAGGCGAGGTCTTCCTCTTGCTTCAGTCGCTTCTCCTCCTCGGCCACGTACCAAGTGAGGAACTCGGCGAGGCGTTGCAGTTCGGGCAGGGTGAGGTATTCCACGGCACCGAAGTTCGAGAAGTTCAGGCTGTAGAAGTCGGACGAGGTGTCGTCGTCGTGGTCGGTGCGGCAATAAAGCACGCTATATTCTCCTATATTCTTACTTTTTGCCATTCTTGCCTCCTTTCTTGATTGCCGACAGGTGGTCTACGTATTTTGCCAGGTAGGCCGATAGTTCTTGCAGTTGTTTCCAGCTCAAGCCAAGCAAGTAGCCGTTGGTGTCGGACACAGTGATGGAGAATTCTTCGCGCCTACTTTTGTCGGAGTAGGTGTCTATGTTGCGGTCAATCATTATCATGCCTCGCCTCCTTTCTCCGTCTTGTCGATGTTGTGGACGTAGTTGTACAGGAAGTCGGCCAATAGGATAAGGTCGGTAGGCGACAGGCAACACAGCTGTTGGCCGTCGCCGTTGGCAAGCTCGCAGGTGATGGTGTACTCCACGCAGGAACCACCGTGACGATTGGTCTCTATGTTCTTCGAGATGTATGCTTCCGGTGTTCTCATCGTTTGCCTCCTTTCTTCTTTGCCCTGTAAACGCACACCGCCGTAGCGATGAATGCAGGCGGAAACACGAGGCCGGCGCACGCGGTGGCGATGGCGGTCAGATACCAGCGGTCAGCAGCGGTGCGCACTTCGCAATCAGGGGCGAGGCTGCGGTAGTACCGCTTCTGGAGGTCGTTCACTTGCTCGGTGAGAGCATTTACATTCTCATTGGTTGACACGGTTCTTGTGTCGATGGTCAGTTCTTTCATTTTGGTAAGCAATTTAAATGAAACAATATTTATAGAATTGGCATAATACGCCAACTTCTTTGCATCTCGTGCAATACGGGGAGCGGAAGCTGCTTGTTTCCGGAATGGAAATAACCACGGGGAAAAAAGAAAGTTCCGCTTTCCCGCTGCTTACCACCTGATACAGGCTGGGAGGCCATTACAGCACATCCACACGGGGGTCGGAACTATGTATATTGCCGAAGGCATGGGCATAAAAAATGCCAACGGCAAAAGTTGGCGAATTTCTCCGCCTGTATCAAATGGTAAGCACTGCAAATATAAGGGGAATTTTTGGAATGGCAAGGGGGAAATGATTATTTTTGCATATCATCATCATAAAAATCGACTTATGGACGAGAAGGAAATCCGCAGATTCTGCTTAGAGAAAGCCATTGAGATATTCAGTTGGCGCAAAGAGTTCTTTTTCCGAAAGAACTACGGCCCTTTGCAGTTGGCCGACGTCATCTACCGGTTCATCACGGAGGGCAAGGTGGAGGAGTTCGAGCTGCCGGGCACTAAGGGTTAGGCAGCACCACTTCCAATGAAAAATGTATTGTGCTGACGGTTTGGTCGTTGGTCTCGTTGCTGACACCTGCCTTCAGCACATTTATTTTGATGCCGCCTCCGGCCTCCAGCTTTTCGGAGGCCGTCACCTGCAGGTTGAAGTCAATCGTGTGGATGACATGGTCGTCGTCATCGTACATGGTGCCTGCAAAGTGTCCGCCTCGCTTGGGGTTCACCTTCAGTCCCGTCCCCTTCATCTCCTCGTTCAGCTCCGTCACGGCACCCGATATGTCCCTGACGGTTTCCTTGATGAAATCCTTTAAATCCATGTTCAGAAATGGCGAATCCCTTATCCGCGCGTGCCCAAAGGCCTCATACAGCCTCAATCCGGCTTTACGGATTACGCGCAGAAAAGGGATTCATGTTTATGATGTTTCATTGGGCACGTCAAAGGTAGAGAAAATGCTGGAAATGGAGCGTTAAAAAGTCCTCAAATTAGGGGGATTCTCCTTATTTGAGGACTTTTTAACTGTATTTATTGCATCAGAACTCCAGTTTCAGCTGTCGGCGTTCGGCATCGAAGTCGTCCATGGTGAGCGAGCGCAGTTTTTTCAGTTTGGTTTCGGCATCGGCCATTACGTTTTTGGCGTTTCGGAAGTTCTCGCGTGCTTCCTCTACCACGGTCAGCTGTCGGTCAATCTCCTTCTGCTTCTGCTCCACGAATTGGGAGCGGGCGGTGAAGTGAAGGTAAAGGGCGTGGTAACATTCCATTCGGAACTTGCGCACGGCCTCCTGCGCTTCGGGCTTCACATTGGCAGGGTTGATGGTGAAGAGCCAACCGAATGTAAATTCAAGGGGAAGACAGCACATTTCGTATTGCTTTCCGTCGGCTCCAGTTGTGGGCGTCACGCCCATAACTGAAGATAGGTCCGGGTCTTCCTTTATCTTCTTCAACTGGCGGGAATAGTCTATCCCCAGCGCATCGCAAATCGGGCGGATGGGCACCAATTGTTCGTCACTTGTGGCCACGATTTCCACATTGTTCACTCTCGTAATGGTTCTTGTTTCCATTTCTTCTATGGATTTTAGTTAAACAATAAATAATTTCACCGCAAATATATTTGTAATTATTTGATTGTCAAGTGTTTACGTACATTTTTAATATACTTTTAATATTACAAACGGTGTTTTATACGTTTTTTTAGGGTTGGTGGCAGGAAAACAGCAAGCCCCGGCGGCACTTGGCGGTGCGGTCGGGGCTTTGCGGTGGGGATATCCGTTGGCGGTGGGCTTATTCGCCCGGCTCGCCCAGATAGTGAACAATGGCCTCGTGCTGAAGCGGAGTCAGGGCACGCTGTCGGGGCTGGAAATGCAGCTCGGCCAGTCGGGCGGTGAGTTCCTTGTTCAGCGCAATCCAGCGGCGAAGCTGGAGGCCTGCACTGCGCGGCGTGCTTCGGGGGAAGTATTGCTGCGCGAGGTCGGCGATGTAGATAGCTTTCATGGTGTGTATAGGTAGGATGTTGGTTGAATTTTGGGCGAAAAATTACCCATAGGTAACGGGGCAACTACTACTAGGTAGTGAGCCGACTACTACCAGGTAGTTGCCCCACTACTACTAGGTAGTTCGGGGCTTAGCCCAGCGGGTTGTCGCCGCTGCCCGACGTGTCGCCGTCGTCGCCTCCGGTGCTGCCGCCCGACGTACTGCCGCCCGATGTGGTGGCAGTGAGCTTGGTCACGCGCTTGAACGTCAGACCGCCATCGCCCGAACGGGTGGCCGCCTTGATGGTGTTGCCCGGACGGAACTGGATGCGCGTGCCGGTGATGTTGGCCGAGGTGAAAGCGTCCTCGGTGTCGGCACCCTTGCTCTGCAGCTGGATTTGGAACGAGCCGAAGTTCTCCAGCCGCACAATCTTGCCGTTGGCCAGATGCTTCTTTACTTGCGTGATGAAGGCACGGAGGGCGTTCAGCGCATCGCCATCGGTCAGCGTGGTGGCGTAGGCAATGTCCTCGGCCATTTCGTCCATCGTCACTTCGCCGCTGGCCTGCGCCTTGGCGTAATACTTCTTGGCAGCACCGGCATTGCCCGGCTCGCTGCTCATGTAGGAAAGGGAATAATTTACAGCCAT
>JAUNJD010000227.1 GCA_030523205.1 Bacteroides sp. | reverse complement strand
TTAATTGTCAATTGTCAATTGTCACCGTTCCTCCTGCCGAATGGGAAGCATATTCCGGTGCATAGGCACATTGCATAGTGGCAATTCCCGTCTCGTATCGACCGGCACGAGCTACACGGTAGGCATATTCCAGCACATAGACGCCCTTGCCCAGGTGGTCGAAGAAGAAGTTCGTTACGGCATCTTTTATCTCGACATAATAGCCTAGCCCCCTACCCCAACGATAGCCGGAAAGGGCATTGACAGGCTCGAAGCAAGCTCCCCGTCCATCCTTCAGCTGAACGAACTCCATGGCACGGTCCACACGAATAGTGAGACGCGAAACAACCTTATCGCCCACCGAAAGCGGAGTAGCATCCTCAATCGGCTGCAACGACTTCTTGCCATCGGCCGAGAGGCGTTCCACATAGAGCTTCTTCTCCACGCTCAATGCTCCGCCATGCTGCCGTACGTCGGAGATGGGCGAAAGATATTGAGCATAGACAGCTCCCCAGGCAATGCCTTCATCGCGTTTCTCTACGGTGATGGAACGGGCACCTACGGTGGAATTGTCTTGGAAGGTTTCTTTCAAGTAAGAGAAGCCCGGAACGACAACAGAAGCATCCGAAGTCGCCTCTGAAGTAGCATCTGCCGAAACTTCGACATCTTCTTGCACCGTCTGCAACACTTTCTTGCCTATCGTTATGCGTGCATCGCCCTGACTACTCAGCAGGTCGCTGCCTTGACACAACAGCGCATACACAGCATCGGCTGTAGCCACGGGCGAATCCCATGCATTGGTCTGCTTCTGCTTCAGCAGCCAAAGCTTCATTTCTTCCACCAAGGCGTCTTTACCGCCTGCCAAACGAAGGGCTTCCATGACAGACACGTGCGTAGGCAGCAACAATTCGCTCCATGTATAGGGTGTGTCGTAGAAGGCAAAGTGAGCACCCATCTCATCCTCCTGCACCAAGTGTTCGCAAAGGGAGACAACGAAGTCTTGTGCTTCGGACTTGCGACCGGCCTTCAGCAGGACAACAGCCGACTGTGCCTTCCTACTCATGGAAGAACTTGTCAAGTTATTGCCCACCAACGAAAGGAAATAGTTGTACGCCTCTTTGTTTTCCGACGGTACAGTTGCCCCGTCTGTGGCTATCAGATAGAGGTACGTCAAGGCTGCATCGGACAGATTTGTTATTTTGATTCCCTTACGCTCGGACTTCAATATATTGCGATATTCCTCCAATGCCTCTTGATGCAAGAAGTTGAAGGCAGCTTTCTTCATGCTGAGTGCTTCGCCCGAAAGAGACTTTCCGGTCAGCAGAGGCAGACGAACAAGCAACTTGGTCACATAAGTCGTCGTATAGCGGCTACCGGGCATTCCCTTGAACCAACTCCACGAGCCATCCGTGGTTTGCAATTCCTTCAGACGGGTCAGGGCGGTAGTCAGACGGTTGCTCTGCACATTGAGGTCGAAAAGGGTAACAAGGCGTGCCTGCCGTTCGCTCTCCGACGTAGCTTCCGTCAGCCAAGGCGATTCGGTAAGCAGGATATTCTTCACATCTTGATTCTGCTCCAGTTTGCTGAGTAGTGTCTCACCCGTTGTGCCCGATGCCTTCCAGCTATCGAACATAGTCTTGATACGTGGCTGACTGTTAGCGATATAACCAGCCAAGGTGTTGGCATAAAGCATTGTGGCCCACGAAATGGCATTCTCACTCGTCGGCTGGCTTAGTACAGGCAGGGCTTGCACGGCATACCAAGCAGGATTGCCCGTGAACTCTACGGTCAATCGACGGTTCGTAGCAGTACGGCTCTGTCGGTTGAAGAGGCTGTCGAGGGTGAATGTGCGGGTTTCCTTGCCACGCACAGGCATGGGCAACGTCTCGGTGATGTATTCCTTATTGCTCAGCACGGGCAGCAAATGTTGTTCGCCATCGCTGAAACTACCACCATCGGCCACAAGGCGCACACCCAGCAAGTCGTAGCGTTCGTCGGCTTCAAAGGCAAAAGTAACCACAGCTGTGCGTCCGGCTTCTACGGTGAATTTCTGCTTCTGCGTGGCAATGTTCTTTTCGGTCAACGGGTCAAAAAGCACCAACTTGGCAGTGCCCTTCACCGTACGTTCGCTGAGGTTGGCCAGCGTGGCGGTCACTTGCGTCTTGTCGCCCACGCGCACAAAGCGAGGTAGATTGGGTGTCAGCATAAACTCCTTGGCACTGACCACGGTAGCATTCAGTCGGCCTGTCAGCATAGTTTGGGTATGAGCGTATGCTTGGAAGTTCCAGCGGGTGAGGCTCTCGGGCAAGGTGAAGGCAATGGCCAACTCGCCTTGTTCGTTGGTACGCAGTTGCGGATAGAAGAAGGCGGTCTCGGCAAAGTTCGTGCGAAGGGCATCGGCTTCCGAGGTATCTTCCTCATTTTGTGTTCCTCTTATATATATGCGCGAAGCATCATTGTCTTCAGAAGCGTCTGCTACATCGGATTTCTGAAGTTTGCCGGCAGCTTCTTCCTCTACGGTGACATCCATCGACATCTTCGAAGCTGTCACCACATTCTGCCGCGTGGTCCGGGGTGCAGACATCATCAATCCGTCTTGACGATAAACACCGCCTACCGACCGGACACTGGCAAGCTCGACATAAGATTCCTGCAAAAATATCGGTGCCTGATAGAAGCGGTCGAAACTCCAGCCGAATACCTTCCACGACTTTGACGGGAAGAGTGAAGTGAACTGAAAATACCGTGTGCTTGGAGTATCATAACTTCTCCAATAAGCGACGTTGGCCGGCGTAATGTAGGTGAGTACCTCCAGCGACTGATTGTGGCTGCTCAGCTTGTCCAGCGAGGCATCGTACATCAGAGCCAACACCTCGGCAGCGGCAGGCAGACCTTGCGGATTCTTTACTACCAACCGCCATTCTTCATCCTGACCGGGACGAAGACGGTCGCGGAACACTTCCCATTTCAATTGGAGTGTACGTTCGGGCTGACGTTTCTTCAGCTGGATGCGCTTCTCGTAGCTCCTTCCGTCTTTGACGAAGCACAACAGCACCGTAGCCCCTTCGCCGTAGGCCTCTTGATAGGGAAATTCCATACGGACGATGCTGTCGCTGAGTTGCATCACCCTGCTTTCCAAGCGTCGGCGATTCTCGAAGCTGAATACATCGAGCAGCACATAGGCGTCCTTGAATGAAGTGCCGAAGAGGAAGGAAGCAGGATGTTCGGCATCAAACTCTTCATTCTCGGCCCAGTAGAAACGATTCGTAAATGCAGCGGGGCGTGTATCGGTCTTCGAGAAGAGTACGAAGTCATCCGTCCTCTCCTGTCCTACTTTCCGTCCGGAGGGGTCTATGACAGAGAGCTTCAGCTGATACTTGCCCGATGGCAATGCACGCCAAGCCGAAAAATCGTGCCGCCCATTGCCCGACAGGGTTTCTTCGCGGACAAGCGTCTTGCCATCGTCCGTATAAAGGCGGCTGAGCAATTGTACATCTTGCTCCGCACCGACATAATTAAGGGTGTGCAGAGTATAAATGAGGCTGTCTTCCTTGCAAACCGTAGAGGGCAACTGAAGATTCACCTGATAAGCGTTAAGCTTGTCGGCCGTCAACGAGTACGAGGCAGTTTGCGTCTCGCCCGCACCATCGGTCACGGTGACCTCTATCTCGAAAAGCGATTGTTGCTGCCATGTGGAACGGCCTTGCGAACGAGCGGAAGAGCCGTTCAGCTTGGCAGACAGGTCACGAAGCACAAGGGGGATAGCGAAGCGTCCGTCGGCATCCAACTGCACGGTGTCGGCCACCAGCTCATGTTCATCAGCAATGCGGAAGTATCGGGGCAACACGACGTGGCTCACCATCCGATAGGCCAAAGGTACATCTTGCACCGCCATGCCGTTGAAGGCTTGCACACGGCCTTTCAGTACAATGCTATCGCCCAGCAGATAGGCTTCGGACACGGGGTCGAAGTCGATGGTGAACGTAGGTCGCTTGTATTCTTCCACGCGGATGTATTTCACCGCCTCGTGCTTGCGGGTCTGCAACCGGAAGTTACCGTTCAGGCAGGCATCGGGCAGGACAAATTCGGCGGCAAACGAACCATACTCGTTGGTGCGCACATTGCGGGCGGATAGTTCCTTTCCGTTGACGTCCAGCAGCACCAACTCGTAGTTGGCCTCGGTACGCACACGAACCTCTTGTTCCAGTTGTTCATAGGCCACACCCTTCACATAGATGGTCTGTCCGGGGCGATAGATGGAACGGTCGGTGAGCAACGTCAGTCTCCGCTCCCATGTAGAGGTGGAGGCCACGTAAGTAGCTCCACTCACACGACGGATGTTCATGGCGCGGTCATCATCCTTGCGGACGGTGTATCGGCTCATCTTTTTGGTCCAACTGACTACCGCTTTGCCTTTTGCGTCGGTGGTTACTTTCTTCAGCGGTTCGGTGCTTTGCGAGCGGTACGAACTGCCATAGATGCTGACGGTGGCTCCGCCAATGGGGTGTCCGCTACGGGCATCGAGGGTGGTGAGTTCCACTTGTCCGTTGCCCAGGTCCAGCATCAATGCCTTGAAGCGGGTGGTGGTGAGGAAATGGCTTTGCGAAAGGTTGTTGTATCCATCGGGCACCACTTGGACGATGAACACGCCGAGTGCTTCGGGCATACGCATACGCAGGGTGGTTCGGGAGGTTAAGTAAGCTTTGTCCTCCATGCTATGAATGCCGTCGTCCTCCGGGCGGAGGTCGTAGTGAGTAGTGCCAAGCAGGCGGGCGTGCTGACGGAGGACACTCTGCGTGATGCCGTCTTCCAAATCGGGACATTGGGCATAGTCGGTGCTATAAATGCGCAGGGTGAATCCCTTCAGCAGACGATGGCTGACGGTCATATCCACCGAATCGCCGGGATAGCCTTCGTCGGGGGTATTCATCTGGAGCAGAGGTTGCAAGATTCGTTCGCGCAACTCCTTCAACGCATTGATACGGGGATAATCGGCATAACGTTTGATGGCTTCCTCGCACAGGCGAAGAGCCTCGGCAGGATGCGGGTCGTAGCTGTCGGAATAGATCCACCGGGCTTTCTTCAGATAGACTTCGGCGCAAAGGGGACGGTCGGCATAGTCGGACATCAAGCTGTCCAGTTGTTCACCGTATGCGGCGAAGGAGAGGAGATTCTGTGCATTCTGCCATTCAAGGTAGTCCATGCGGGACAGCAGAGCAGCATCTTTGCGCCCTGCCCGCTCGGTATAACGGTGGATGCGGTCTTGGTGAATGCGGCGGATGGCAGAGGTCATCAGCGTATCGGCCCCGAAATCGTCGAACAAGCCGTATGCCTCGATGGCACGGGTGGTGAGCAGATGGTACATATCGTGACCGTAGAAGCGGCTACCGTCCTCCTGCTCCACGAAAGGCAGATAGGACGTATTGTCCATATCTATCAGCGCATCAGCATCTTGCAGGGCGGCACGACTGTGGCGGTCGATGCGGTCGATGAAGAGGTTGGCACTCCATTCGCGCAGGTCGGCAGGCACTTCCTCCACTCCGAGGGAGGGCCGTTGACGCAGGGCATAACGATTCGTACGCATCAGGTCATTGTACTGTTCGGCCAACAGGGAGTGCAGAATGGCACGGTTGACTACATTTTCCTCCGTCTGCACCCGGCTCTCCAGTTCAGCGATGTGGGTATAGAGGCTATCAGGGGTCAGTTGCTCTTGTTGGGCTTGTCGCAGGACGTAGGCTTTCAGCATCTGTCCGGCGTTGTTCTCCTTTCGGGCCTTATTGTATATTTGGTCTGTCAGGCGGATAACGGTCTGCGGCAGGCTCTTCTCTTGGGCTTGCTCCACTTGTTTCCACAACTTGGCGTACGATTGAGCTTGCAGGGTAGCAGAGAACCAGCCCATTAGCATCAACAGCATCGTCGAAAATACTCGAATTTTCATAAGCATTCGTTTTAGCGTTAGGTATAATCTTCTTATTCTCACCAAGATAAGCCATTTGCTTATCAACGTTTTTTCTCGTCAGAGACAAAGATACGAATCTTCCCCATGACTTCCAACAGGGTAGAAAATTAGTAAATGCTAAAAAACTCTATCAGTAGCAAAAGCCATTCATAATCAAGCTACTGACAAAGCACAATCGGTACGGCAACAAAGGCAAAGAATCACACACAGCATGATAAAGGCTATCAACCGGAAAACAATGTTTTCCAC
>JAUNJD010000226.1 GCA_030523205.1 Bacteroides sp. | reverse complement strand
AATGCTGCAAGGCGGATGCGGTGACGATGCAAGGCGGATGCACCGAAATCGTGGTATCAATTTGTAGGCAAGAGGCTATGCCGTCCAGTCCGGTTTCATCTCATAATGGTCGAATGCGGGGGCCGACAATCCGGCGTTGGCAAAGATGGTCTTGATGCGTTTCTGTTCGGCAGGCGTAATCAGCTGTTCGCCTTTCTGTGCATAGTAGAACCGACGTTCGCAGCTGAACACCCTCATCACGTCGTTCCGCACCCGCATCCATTGTGAGCGGGGCACTGCGTCAAACAGATGCTGCATGCCACGGGCATACTGCAAACGGGTACTGTCGCGGAAATATTTGCACGCTGTTCCGGCCGACACTTTGGCCACATAGGCCGGAGTGACGCAGGACAAAGCCGACCTCGGGGCATCTTGCTCTTCGTTCAGACGTGCCGCATGATAGCGCAGACAAAGGGAAGCTTGGGAACATTGCTCTGCGGTGGCATAGCAATAAGTATAATTGTGTGGTATGTCTTCAAGTTGCATAATCGGATTCTTTTAAGGTTTTTCGGAACACAAAGATACGATTTCTGTAAGCAACCTGCAAGCGGATAGATGTATAAAGTTCTGCATAGGTGCAGTTGCACTTATCATTTTGCTGCCTAAACGGGCTTGTCGAAGAGACTAAAAAAACAGCCTTCCTATTCTCGGAATGTCCCGGAAAGGAAGGCTGTTTTTTTATAGGAGAAATATTCTAGTTTTCGGAAGTGGTAGCAAGCACCGATATATTAATTGTGCGTTGCTACTACTTCCTATATGAGGCTGCCGTAAGGTTATTTGTACCAACTAGTGCTGCTCGCGCCGCTAGATTCTACCCATTTAGTGTAATCTTTGTACAACTCATCGATGGGGGTACTTTCATTGGCTGGATCCAACAACTTGCTCAAATCGGTTTCGCTAGCACCCGACAAGAAGAATGCGAATGGGTAAATACTGCTGTTTACATAATAGACTCCATTTTCCAAATCAGATTTGTCGCTTCCTGTATTGAAGTAAGACAAATCGGCCTTAGATGTCGGTGCATCGGTGGAGATATGTACTTCCCAACGTGTGATTTGGTTTGCTCTTGTGCTTGTGCCAGAGTCAGTAGTATCATCATCCCCTTCTTCCACCTTTCCGTAAAGGAATGGAATGACTTCATCTACTATTTCTATAGTGCGGTCGTCTGAGTAATTGAGGGTTACTATGTATTCTGTACCCATTTCTGAATTCACGTCATCGGACAGCAGTAAAATCAAGTCTTCGCCATCTTCTTCTTGTGCAAACTCTGTCGTTGCTCTTGTATTAACTGCTCCTTCCTTTTCCTTCGTGCCTGTGATATCAACCCCCTTAAGTTTTGAAACACCACCTTTTATTTTGATAGCCAATCCGTTAGCATTGATTGCATAGTTCTGGAAAGTCTTGAGCAAGATAGATTCGCTGTAAATCTTGTTGTCACTATCGAATACTTTCGTTTGTTTTTTGCGAACCATTACATCGTTCATGTCAAAGTCTCCATTGTCGGGCCATAGGTCTTCAAAGGCATACATTCCTTTCAGCGTAGTTGCTGTGGTCTTCTTTGATTCCGGATCTACTACGGGGATGTCTGTAATGGCATCTACAGGGTTCGATTTCAGGGTAACAACTACGTCGCTGAAGTTTTCGTCAGTAACGTAATCCTCAAAGGAAATCATAATACTCTCGCCATATTTGTATGCGGCAGTTCTGGGTTCATTCCAATTATTTCCATTTGCATCTACGCTTAACCCTTCAGACGTTGCGGCACGATACTTTGATCTGACATTGCGTTTTGTATTACCATTATTCTGAACAATATAATTGCTCCATGCATTGCAAGCCAGCACAAGACCGATTCTATATCCAGCCGGGAACTTCGTTGTTTTACCTTCTTGGCTTCCGCTTGCTATATTCGGATAATAGTAAAGTTGAACTGTTGTGTTACGGTCTATACCCGCAGTCTTGCTTGCGGCAGTTTTATCATTTGTCCATAGTCCATCCTGTGTGTTCGGGAAGAGCATTATTACATTTGCAGCATTTATGCTTGCAGGTTTCTCACCATCCTTATAGTAATAATAACCCAACGAACTATTCCAACAAGTGTTCTGACCAAGGAAAGTGATGGCTACTTCTGCTTCCTCATTTACGTAAAGGTCAGAATAGCTACGATATCCATCGGGGCAAGTTGTACTTATATTAATTACACTTTGATGAATTCCATACAAATCTTTTACATTTGTCGGAATCAAATCAGTACCGGTATACTTGTACTGAACTTCTCCATTCTTGTATTTATCATAGCTACCCAGCCAAGTCTTCCAACGAGTGTCGTTTTTGTAGGCATCAGGAACATCGCTTGCCGTAGAAACCATATAGCTGTCATGGGCTTCATCAGTCGCGGTGACTGTGCGCGTAGCCACTTCCTCTCCAACTGCATCATCCGATGCAACAATCGCACCGTTTACCATCTCTGCTTCAATCAGCGTCTGTGCAAAGAAGGCGGGAGTATAGATATAAACCTTCGACAGATAAGCGGGCAGGTTAACAGTACCCTTGAATACACCGTTCTCGTCGGTATAGGCGGCATACAACGGGGTTACATCGTCGCGTTTCACGTAACGATAGTCTTCCAAGATTACAGGGTTTTCATCGTAAAGTTCGAAATAGACGTTAGCTTCAACGCCATCATTGAGGTAGCTCACTTCGAGTGAAGTAGAGGCGGCAACCGTGGAAAAGTTGAAGTCGTTGTAGGTCTTCTCAGTTTCTACTTGAGACCCAGCGTACACATCCTTTTCCATGCATCCGCTCAGTGCCAATGCTCCGGCAAAAAGCGTTACAAATAAAGATTGACTTGTTTTCATCATGATGCAATAAGTTGATTAAATTGTTGTTTTGATGCAAAGTTAATGGCTTTTAAATAAATACGCAAGGAAAAATTGTATAATATTTAATTAGTTTTCATTTCTCCATCACTCAAAGATATCAACCGCCGGGTTTGTGCGGAAACGGAAGGTTTTTGGCACTGCTTTCTGTGGCCTGATTGTTGCAAACAACTTAGATTAGGACAGTTATGGAACTAGGGAACCTCGGTAACCGTGATTCCCTAGTTGATGATAAAAAAGAATGATTCTATATGTCGAACGGAAGCGTTTTTTTCGAAAGTTCAACTTTCGTGGTGGAACTTTGTAAATTTTTAGAAGCGACAACGCAATTCGATTCCTGCCTGTATGGGACGACCCTTCTGCATGAATCCGTTACTCATGCTTTCGAAGTAGAATACGGCGTAATCCTTGTCCAAAGCATTGCGCACCCAGAAGTCTATTTGTCCGTTGCCCTTTTGCAGACTGAGGCGGGCATTCAGGGTGCCGTAGAAGGCTTGGCTGACGGTGTTCTCTTCGGTCCAGTAGATGCGGCCTGCACCGCTGTAGTTGGCATTCAGCTGGATGCGGTCCAACAGGAGGTGAGGGCGTAGGTGGAAGATGTATTGTGCGCCGATGTTCATCGTGTGCTTGGGAACGAAGGGCACATAGTGGCCGCTGTAGTCTGCTGCCTGCATTTCGCCGTTCACCTTGACGTTGGTGACGTAGTCCTTGAAGGTGGCATAGGTGTAGCCATAGCTGGCATTCAGCGTCAGGTTGTCGGTAAGGGCGGTGCGTATGGCGGCTTCGGCACCATAGCTATGGCTCTTGCCCGCATTGACGGTGATGCGTCCCAGTCCGCTGTCGGCGAAGCGTGAAATCTGCTGGTCGCGTGTGTCCATGTAGAAGGCTGAGACGTCGGCTTGCAGACGTCCGTCCCACAGGGTGAGGTGCGTGCCCGCTTCGTAGTTCCAGGTATATTCGGGTTTGTAGCGGGTGGCGTCGCTCACTTCGGGTAAGTCGTTCTTCATGCGTTCCACCATAGCGGCATAGCTGCTGAAGTTGGCGTCGGCGGCAATGGCATCCATCATGGAGTTGCTCAGCAGGCCGGTGATGAGGTCGGAGAACATCTGTATATTGTAGCCGCCCGAACGGTAGCCGCGTGCTGCCGTGGCATATACGTTGTTGCCTCGGCTCCATTCGTATTGCAGGGCGAACTTGGGCAGCAGCTGTACGTAGTCGGTGGATTCCTTGCCTATGTAGGAGGCGAGGCCGACGAGCGGGTCGCGGTTGGTGAGGGTGTAGCCCCGCATGGTCATCGAGAAGGTGAAGTCGGTGGGATCGACAGCCGAGTTGTAGTCCATCTTCATCTTTTCGTAGTCCAGCCGCAGGCCGATGGTGGCCGAGAGGCCTTTCACCAAGAGGTCGTTGAAGGTGGATTGATGGAAGATGGCTCCGCTTAGGGTGGGCGTGTCGAAGTCTCCGCTTACGAGTAGATTTTCGTTGTTGATGCTCAGGTGCATGACGGGTACTTGAGGGCTGACGGCGGCCAAGGCGTCGAACACATCGTTGGCGCTGCTCTCGATGACTTCGGTGATGCCGTCCTTATGGAAGGTGACGGGACCGTCGGTATGCAACCATTGGTAGAGGCCAAAGACGCCGGTGGTCCATTGCCAACGACGGTTGGGCTTAGACTTCAGGATGATTTCTTCGGACAGGGTATTCATCTTCTGCCGCTGCTCGATGTTGAAGATGTTGAGGGGTGTGAAGTCCTGGTCCATGAACATACGGTCTTTCAGGAACTGATAGCCCGTGACGGCACTCAGCGTGAAGTGCCGTGCTTGGTATTCCAGGTTCAAGCCCACGTTCAGCAGGTTGCGGTAGTAGCTGCTGGCTTCGTCGGTGCAGATGGTGCCGATGTAGGACGTCAGTTCTTCGGGTTGCTGGGAGGCATCGAGCGCACCCATGTAGAAGTAGGGATAACCGCGCTGGTCGCTATACTCGTAGCTGAGGTTGAGGTCTACCTTCCAGTTATCGGCAGGCAGCCAGATGCCGCGCAAGCGTCCGCCGGCCGACTGACTTTTGTCGGCTCGTTCGCCCCCTCGGGCAGTGTTGCGGAAGAAGCCCCCTTCGTAGTTGTAGAATCCTCCGGCGGAGAAGGCAAACGCATCGGATATGCGATGGTAGTGGGTGAGCGAGGCGTTGTAGGCATTGTGTGTGCCGGCTCCCATGCGGAAGTCGGTGCCCTGATAGGAGAAAGGAGACTTGGTGTGTACCTTGATGAGGCCACCCATGGCATTGCGACCGTAGAGTGTGCCTTGCGGACCCCGCAGGATGTCGATGCGCTCGACGTCGGAGTAGTCGAAGTCGAAAGCTGACTTGTCGATGTAGGGAATGTTATCTACATACAGTCCGACGGAAGGCGTGTTGATGCGCGAGCCGATGCCACGGATGTAGACGGCGGTGGTAAGGTTGGTGCCATAGTCGGGGATGAACATATTGGGGACGACGGAAGTCAGGTTTTTGATGGACTTCACGTGTGCTGCCTGCATATCCTGTTGCGATAGCAAGGTGACGGCTGCCGGTTGTTCCCTCAGCTTCTGATTCTCCTTGGGAGCGGCGATGACGAGCACTTCCTCCACATCAACTACTTTCAGCGTGTCAAGCTCTTCGGCGGCAATCTGTCCGGCGGCGAAGAAGGCCAATACGGCTACAATGAATGCTTTTCTCATTTACTTTAATGCGTTATATGGGTTCGTTCACTTGTTTTCGGTTGCAAAGTAAATGGAAAAAGCAGGGACGGGCAATCCTCATTTATTAGGATTTCGAGCCATGTGGTGTGGCAATCAGATGCGGTCGGCCTCTACATAGCCATGCATTACGGCGTAGATGGTCAGCCCCGATACGGACTTGATGCCCAGCTTCTCGGTGATGTTTTTCCGGTGAGAGATGACGGTGGTCAGGCTGATGTTCAGTTTGTCGGCAATCTCTTTGTTGATGAGGCCTTTGGTGATGAGCACCAATACCTCGATTTCGCGTGAGGACAGTTCGTGTCCGTCTTCCACGGCGAGGTGAGCAGGGGCGGTGCCCGGATGCCTGTGTTGGTGTCCGTACTGACGTAGTTGTAGGATGTTCTTGGCCAGATGGGTTTCGTCCTGATAGATGTTCAGTGTGGGTATGCCGGACAGTTGCGGCTGATTGTCTCCACCCGCCAGTACGATGGTCTTCGGTCGGCGTTCCAGAAAGAAGACCGTGTGCTCGAAGTAGATTTGCGACGAGATGAAGTAGTGGGCATACATATCGGGCGTGTCGTCCATGAATGCCGCAAAAGAGGGAAAGGCACGGATGACGGCCACGGGGATGATTTCCTCCAACAATTGCTGCAAGCCCATGCAGGTCAGCGTGTTCGGTTCGATGATGGCTATTTCGGGGGGCATTGATTGGGAATTTTAAATTTTAAA
>JAUNJD010000225.1 GCA_030523205.1 Bacteroides sp. | reverse complement strand
GGATGGAGGAGGAATAAACTCTGAAATCTTGAAATAATTTAAAATTTGAAATTCATAATTTAAAATTCTTATGTACATCTTTCTACAACAATATTGGTGGTTCATCGTCTCTTTGCTGGGAGGTATTTTGGTATTCCTCATGTTTGTTCAAGGAGGCAATTCGCTTCTGTTCTGCTTGGGTAAGACGGAAGAGCAGAAAAAGATGATGATAAATTCTACGGGCCGGAAGTGGGAGTTTACGTTTACCACGCTTGTCACTTTCGGTGGTGCTTTCTTTGCATCGTTTCCTCTGTTTTATAGCACGAGCTTCGGCGGTGCTTACTGGCTGTGGATGATTATCCTGTTCAGCTTCGTGTTGCAGGCTGTCAGTTACGAGTTTCAGTCTAAGGCCGGCAATCTGCTAGGTAAGAAGACGTATCGCACGTTTCTGGTCATCAACGGTGTGGTGGGGCCTGTGTTGCTGGGTGGAGCGGTGGCTACCTTCTTCACCGGCTCCGAGTTCTACATCGACCGTGGCAATATGGGTGATGTGGCCATGCCCGTCATCAGTCAGTGGGCCAATGCCGGACACGGGCTGGATGCTTTGCTCAACCTGTGGAATGTGGTGTTGGGGTTGGCTGTGTTCTTTTTGGCTCGCGTGTTGGGTACGCTTTACTTCATCAACAACATCGACGAGCCCGACTTGGTGGCCCGTTGCCGACGTTCGCTATGGGGCAATGCCGGACTGTTTTTGGTGTTCTTCTTGGCGTTCGTAGTCCGTACATTGGTGGCCGATGGCTATGCCGTACGTCCGGAAACGGGTGAGGTATATATGGAGCCTTATAAGTATCTGACGAACTTCATCGATATGCCGCTGGTGCTCGTTGTTTTCCTGCTGGGTGTGGTAGGTGTGTTGTGGGGCATTGTCCGCACACTGCTGAAGCCTGCCTTCGACAAAGGCATTTGGTTTGCCGGAGCGGGTACGGTGCTTACCGTGTTGGCCTTGCTGCTTGTGGCAGGATATAACAATACGGCCTATTACCCCTCTACCTACGACCTGCAAAGTTCGCTGACGCTTGCCAACAGTTGTTCCAGTCGGTTCACGTTGCAGACAATGGCATACGTTTCCATTCTCGTGCCTTTTGTACTGGCCTATATCTTCTATGCTTGGCGCAGCATCGACAACCGCAAGATTGATGCTCGCGAGATGAACGAAGGAGGCCACGCCTATTAATAGACTTTTGATGCCCCAACCTGTCCGAGAACTGATTGCATGAGAAAAGTATTTTTAAGTTTCCGGACAGATTGGGTTTTCTTTTTCGCTGAAAAAAAACGTACTTTTGCCTATTGCTTTCCTTGTTTCGCAGAATTATTTAGTGAAAAACGCTTAGAATTGCAATTTTAGCATGAAAAATGGCTGAATTTATGCCTAAGATGCATATTTTTCGTAAAAACGTGAAGGGTGATTCATATTATTTTTGTAGTTTTGCGGTGTGTCTGAGGTCTTTCTTGGATGCATTTTAAAACTTGCCATTATGAACATAGTTGACATCGGAACATTGATTGTGGTGATTGTTCCTTTCGTCTTTGCCATTATAGGCTACAGCCTGGCAAAGAAGCGTAATCGGAACGGATGGGTGTGGTTCTTCAATTGTTGGATGACAGGCTTGATAGGGCTACTGGTTCTTTTTATGATTCGCCCGTTGGAGGGGAATGCAGAATTGGTGGATTGTTCAAAAAATGACATCTTTGGCTATGCCTATTTTTTCTTTAGTATAATTTTTGTCGCGCTGCTAATCTGGTATGCTTGGCAGGCGTTCAGCGAGCGAGGGTATTACAATCTCGTCATGTGATGCCCACAGGCACCTCCTGCCAAAGCGGCTGCAAGTCCCAGTGCAACACTTAATAGGGCGTATAGGAAGAACATTCCGTATAACCCCTGCTTCAGCAGGGTCAGTCCGTCGTTGCTGAAAGTGGAGAATGTGGTGAATCCTCCACACAGGCCGGTGGTCAGCAGCAGGCGCACTTCGGCGGAGAGATTGAATCGGGCCGAAAGAGCGTAGAGCAGTCCGATAAGGAAGCTGCCTAGAATGTTGATAACGAATGTTGCCCAAGGGAAAGAGTGGGGGACAAGGCGGTCGTGCATAGCCATCTGTATGCAGTGTCTCAATATGCACCCCGTGCCTCCTCCCAGAAAAATATACAGTAGTTCCTTACTCATTTTTAATCTTGAATTAAGTTTTGGGGAAGGAGTTAGAGAGGGAGTTATAAAGGAGTTAGAAGAAGTTAAAAACCAATAGATTGGCAATCGGTTTGCAATTATAACCTCTCCATCTTATCATCTTCCCATCCTATCATTTTGTCATTTTATAATCTTATCATCTTCCCTCCTATCATTTGCAAAGTTACTACATTTTTTTGTAGCTTTGCACAGTAAAAAACAAATATCCGATATGGTAATTAGAAACAACCGACTGGCACTTGCCTTTGCAGCCATGATGTGCGTGGCTTGCAGTTCGCATCAGACCTCTACCGCCGATAGAGCTGAGTATATTCCCGTGGCTCCCGATTACAGCGATAGCAGTATGTGGTATCAGCAACAGAACGATGCCGATGGGCAGGGAGCTGACATATTCTATGTAGTTTCTACTTGGGAGTTCGACTGGACCACCGCCGATGGCAACGTATGTCATTATGCCGACCCTGTGAACACTCAATCCCACCGTGATGACATGACCATCGAAATATCCAAGATAGCCGGATATATGGCCCCCGGCAATAATTTCTATTCTCCGTTCTATCGGCATATCACGCTCGACTCGTGGGGCACTTGCAACGAAGACACCATCAACCGCCGCTATCATGCTGTGGCTTTTCAGGACGTGCAGCGTTCCTTTCAGTATTTCCTTGATTCGCTCAACGAACAGCGTCCCTTTGTGCTGGCCGGATTCAGTCAGGGAGGAAAGTCGGTGGTGGAGCTGATGAAAACCATGTCCGACGAGGTGAAGGAGCGTATGGTGGCTGCCTATGTGCTTGGCTATAAGGTGACGTCGCAAGACATTGCCGTATGCAAGAATTTGAAGGCTGCACAAGACTCGGTGGATCTTGGTGTGACCATCTGCTATAATTCGGTTTCGGACGTGAAGTACGTTCAGCCCATCATTGCCAAAGATAACGTTATGTGCATCAATCCTGTCAACTGGCGTACCGATGCCACTCCGGCTGTGCTGCACGATACCATTACCGTCACCCTGTCGCCCCAATATCAGGTGCTCGTGCTCGACGGCTACAGTGGCAGTGAGTATTCACCCATCTTAGGCATCATCAATGTGGGCGACTTCCACAGTGCTGAACCTTGGCTGTACAGCGAATGCCTGGCCAAGAACATACGTCAGCGCATTGAGGCCTATCATGCGCATAGACCTTGAGGTAGCTACTTCATAATAGGTGCTTGAGGCACGGTGACACGAAAATAAAGAAGGTGTTTCCGTGCCTCAAGTTTTGTTTATTGGTAAACATATTTCTGTGTATCTGCTACCATCCTTTATAATTGTTTCTTGCTTTATCTATTCCCACTCTTGTATTTTCAATGCATTAAAAAAAGAACATCAATGGGTGAACGTATTTCTTTGATGCAGGCGTGCGTGATTCCCTCCTTTTTTCCTCTGATACCTATTTCTAGTGATAATGCAGGATGCCGTAACTGCGCTATAATAGCTGAATTCAATAAAAAAAAGATGTTTTTGGATGAATTGGATTGCTTATTTGCTATTTATGTGCATTTTGAGTTTTCTCCTTTCTTTTACCTAAATATAGCTATTGTTTTGTGTTTCTCTTTGTCCCTAACTTTGCGGCATCTTAAAAACGGGAAGTTTATAGAAGGTTGCATTAAGGGTAATGCGGAAGAGAAAATGTGTTATCAGGTAAGTTTTTAAATATTCATTTAGTAATGAAAAGAGAAATGTTTTATAGGTATTTATCAGTATTATGCGGAATCTTATTATTTTTCTGTGAACCGACCTTTTCTCAGCACAGAGGCGGCAGAGACTATCCGTGCATGATTTCGGGAAAAGTGCTGTCGGTAGAAGACGGGGCATTGGATTTTGCCACGGTTTATTTGAAAGGAACTGCTTTCGGTTCGACTACCAACGGAGAAGGCATTTATCACATCAAGGCTCCGGCCGGCACATATACGTTGGTCGTTTCTGCCGTGGGCTACAAGACGGTGGAGAAGAGCGTGGTGTTGAAAGATGGCGATCGGTTGAAGTTGAATATCAAAATCGACGCTTCGGTGGAGCAGCTTGGCGAAGTGGTGGTCTATTCATCCGGTGTGACCCGCGTCAACAAGTCGGCATTCAATGCAGTTGCCATTGATGCCAAGAGCCTGCACAATAGTACGCAAGCTCTGTCCGATGCCTTGGTAAAGGTGCCCGGCATGAAATTGCGTGAAACGGGTGGAGTAGGTTCCGACCTCAACCTCTCCATTGACGGATTCACGGGCAATCACGTGAAACTCTTCATCGACGGTGTGCCGCAGGAAGGCGTGGGCAGTTCGTTCAGCCTGAACAACATCCCCGTCAACTTTGCCGAGCGCATCGAGGTGTATCGCGGCGTAGTGCCTGTGGGTTTCGGTACGGATGCCCTAGGAGGCGTCATCAACATCGTGACGAACAAGACCCGTCGTCGGTGGTTTGCGGATGCATCTTACTCATACGGTTCATTCAATACACATAAGTCGTACGTCAACTTCGGACAGACCTTCAAGAATGGCTTGATGTATGAGATTAATGCTTTCCAGAACTACTCGGACAACGACTATCACGTAGATACCTACGTGGAGCACTTCAACGCAGACGGCACCTCGTCCACCAATACGGAGCTGACGGAACACGTGAAGCGTTTCAACGACACGTATCACAACGAAGCCATCATCGGAAAGGTGGGGCTGGTGGATAAGAAGTTTGCCGACCGCTTGGTGCTAGGCTTTACTTACTCTCATATGTACAAGGAGATTCAGACGGGCGTCATACAGAGCGTTGTCTTCGGACAGAAGCACCGTAAGGGTTATTCGCTGATGCCCTCGCTGGAATATCGTAAGCGTGACCTCTTTGTGAAACGGCTGAACGTGACGCTGACGGCCAACTATAACCATAACATCACGCAGAACGTGGACACTTCCTCTTACCGCTACAACTGGCTGGGCGAGAGCAAGTACAACAACGGGACGCTAGGCGAACAGTCCTATCAGAACTCCGAGTTCAAGAACACCAACTGGAACGCTACCTTCACGGCCACCTATCAGCTGGGCGAACAGCACTCTTTTGTGCTGAACCACGTGCTGAATGCCATGAAGCGGCAGAGCAAGAGCAACGTACTCTCCAGCATCTCGGACTATACGGAACCTAAGATAACGCGCAAGAACATTACCGGACTGTCCTACCGCTTCACGCCTTCGGAGAAATGGAATTTGTCGGCCTTCGGAAAGATGTACAATCAGTATAATGCCGGTTCGGTATCGACCAACTCGACAGGCATCGGCGACTACGAACAGTCGGAATCACGGCTTACCTCCTTCGGTTACGGTGCTGCGGGTACTTATTTCGTCTTGAAAGGTTTGCAGGCCAAGCTGTCGTATGAGCGGGCTTATCGCTTGCCCACCACCGATGAGCTTTTCGGTGACGACGACCTTGAAATGGGTGCCATCGACCTCGACCCGGAGAAGAGCGATAACCTCAATCTGAACCTCAGTTACAGCAAGCGTTTGGGCAAGCACGAATTTTACGTGGAAGGCAGTCTGATATACCGCTACACCCAAGACTACATCCGCCGCACCACGAGCAAATATACAGGAAACACTTACTATGCCTCTTATCAGAATCATGGCAAGGTGGAAACGAAAGGCTTCAATGTATCCTTGCGCTATTCCTACGGAGGTTGGGTGAGCTTGGGCGGTACGTACAACAACATCAATATGCGCAACCGCGAACAATACGTCACGGAAGGTAGTTCGTTGGTCAGCCTGTACTACAATGTGCGCATTCCCAATCAGCCCTACACCTATGCCAATGCCGACATCTCCTTCTATTGGCGCAACTGTCTGGGTAAGGGTAATCTGCTGACGCTGACATACGATAATTCTTACGTACACAGTTTCCCACTCTACTGGGAGAATATAGGTTCGTCATCTACCAAGAAACGGGTGCCCGAACAGTTTGCGCAGAACTTGGAGCTGACTTACAGCCTGAAGAAAGGACGGTATAACTTCTCCTTCGAATGCAAGAATTTGGCGGACGCCAAACTTTATGACAACTTCAGTTTGCAGAAAGCCGGACGGGCGTTCTACGGAAAGGTGCGGGTGTACTTCGGACAATGAGGGAGATATTAATTTTAAATTTTGAATTTTGAATTTTAAATTATTCATTA
>JAUNJD010000224.1 GCA_030523205.1 Bacteroides sp. | reverse complement strand
ATGGAGTTGGTATGGAGCGGATGCCGATTGTGTGCGATATCCTATTCACGTCACAAAGCACCTAAACCTCAAGATACGCGCCCACCAATCATGCAAATAGCAGGATTCGTGAAAAATAAATTGCGGCTTATGGCTTATAAATCAAAAATATTCCGTACCTTTGCGCCCGCTATTACGAGTTAGTAGCATCATTCAAATCATTAACTAAAAAACATTTAAATTAAATGGCAACAAAAATCAGATTGCAAAGACATGGACGTAAGAGCTACGCTTTCTATTCCATCGTTATTGCAGACGTAAGAGCACCACGTGATGGTAAATTTATTGAGAAGATTGGTACTTACAACCCTAACACCAATCCTGCCACAGTAGATTTGAAGTTCGACCGTGCACTCGACTGGGTATTGAAAGGTGCACAACCTACCGACACCGTTCGTAACATCCTTTCTCGTGAAGGTGTTTACATGAAGAAGCACCTGCTGGGCGGTGTAGCAAAAGGCGCATTCGGCGAAGCAGAAGCAGAAGCTAAGTTCGAAGCTTGGAAGAACAACAAACAAAGCGGTTTGGCTACTCTGAAGGCTAAGGACGAAGAAGCAAAGAAGGCTGAAGCCAAGGCACGCCTGGAAGCTGAAAAGAAAGTGAACGAAGCTAAAGCCAAAGCACTGGCTGAGAAGAAGGCTGCTGAGGAAGCTGCAAAAGCTGCCGCAGAAGCTCCGGCTGAAGAAGCCGCTGCCACTGAAGAGGCTCCTGCCGAAACTGCTGCTGAATAATAGTAAGCACGGCTTTTATTACAAAAATGGGATTAAAACTACAAAATCCTCTCTGCACCTAGCGGAGGGGATTTTTTATTGCTTATCTTTGTCCTCACAAAATTTATTTATCTAATCGTAAAAAGCAATGAAAAAGATTTTTTATCTACTTGCCTCTGCAGCCCTGTGCGCTGCATGTAACAGCGGCAACAACGGTTACACCGTAACCGGAACTGTAGAAGGAGCAGCCGACGGCGACACCGTCTATCTGCAAAACGTAGCCAACCGCAGTCTTGTAAAGCTGGACTCGGCCATCATCAAGAACGGTACATTTACCTTTAAGGGAACGCAGGACAGCGCCATCAACTGCTACATCACGTATAAAAGCGACAGCGAACAAGGACTGATTACGGACTTCTTTCTGGAGAACGGCAAAATCAGCATCAAGTTGGCCAAAGAAAACGACTCCGCTACCGGAACGCCGAACAACGATGCTTACCAACTAATCAGAGAGGAAATCACCGGCCTGATGAAGCAGATGGAAACCATTTACGGCAGTATGTCCGACACAACGCTGACCGACGAGCAACGCGAAGCCAAAGGCAAGGAAGCCGGAGAATTGGAAACCAAAATCATGGACGCTGCCAAGAACGGCATTGTGCAGAACATCACCAATCCGGTGGGTATACACCTGCTGAAACAGAACTATTACTATATGGACGTGAACGAACTCGACCCGCTGATGCCTCAGATTCCCGAGACATATGCTCAGGACGAAACCATCGTCCGCATCAAGGAAAATGTGGCTAAGATGAAGGCTACGGCTGTGGGCCAGCAGTTCACCGACTTCGAGATGCAGACTCCCGAAGGCAAAGCCGTGAAGCTGTCCGACTACGTAGGCAAGGGAAAAGTAGTCCTCGTAGATTTCTGGGCAAGCTGGTGCGGTCCTTGCCGTCGCGAGATGCCTAACCTGGTGGAAGCATACGCCAAATACAAGAGAAAGAACTTTGAAATCGTAGGTGTTTCTCTGGACCAGAACGGTGAAGCTTGGAAGGCAGCTATCAAACAGCTGAACATCACATGGCCGCAAATGTCCGACCTGAAATATTGGAACTGCGAAGGTGCCCGTCTGTATGCCATCAGCAGCATTCCTCACACCATACTGATTGACGGCGAAGGCGTAATCTTGGCTCGTGGCCTGCATGGCGAAGAGCTGCAAGAGAAGTTGGCCGAAGTAATCAAGTAAAAAAAGAGTAGGCACGGACTGCACAGATGCCTACGGATAGACTTGGATATAGATTCCTCATCTTTCCGCGAAAATCCGTGCATTCCGTGCCTATCCTCACTCATGCCACGTATCGGGCATTTTCAGTCGCCCCTATTCACCCTTTCCATAGAGCCGTTCGGCCATCTGCATTCCCAACCGCAACGTATTCCACTGCTTTTCTTCATCCGGCTCCAGAGGAGTCTGGAAGGTGCCGGCATCGGGCAGACACAACGTAAATCGCTCCAAAGGTATGTAGCGCAACACTTCTTCTATCTTCATCTGCAACTCGTCCAGCTCTTCCTCCTCGGGATAGCGCGAGAGCACAAAGCCGAACACACTCTTTTCTTCGCGTATGAACCACAGCAGACGGCTTCGGTCGCAATGTCCCCAGTCGTAGTTCAAGAAATAGGCATCTGCCCCGGTCAGCCGTATCAGCATATCCGTAGGAGCATGAAAGGCCACATACATATCCGCCGGACGCTCCTGAAGCACCCGATTGTTCAGCTGCACCGATTCATCGTTCGCCACCGAATGCACCCCGTCGAACTGTATGTAGCGGCAACCCGCATCGTGCAGTTCGTCCAGCAGACGCTTAAACTGCACGGCAATCTCGTCCGTCAACAAACTCCTATCGGGATAGTCACGCTTCAACTGCTCGGCATCCGTAGCCCGAAGAATCCTTGCCAATATCTCGGCCGGCGAAGGTAGATGCTGCTTGGCCAGCACATCGCCCCCTGTGACACCCGTCAGATGAGAAAAGCCTTCGAGCACCGCACAACGGTATTCATCCCAATTTTCCACAAATTCCCGGTTTCGGAAACCACCATCGGTCACCACCTTCATGCCTTCCGACTTCAACCGTCCTACAAGGTTACGCACTTCTGCATCTTCAATGGCCTGCATCGTATGCAGACTGATTTGTCCGTTCCGATATTGCTCACGCGCATCCTTCAATGCACGAGGTACGCAAAATGCGCCCGCAATGTCTACTCTGAACGGAGGAAACACTTTTTCCATACTCGTTCTTTTATTGATTATTCTGATAAACTTACAGTGCTTTGCCCTAATCCCACGAGTAGCAAAGAAACACAAACGAATGGCAGGTCTTCTGACTTGGCTTCCATTTCTTGCGCCTTCCCAATCCTCACATTCCAAACGGAGAAGGATTAGTGGCAGGAGGTATTGCAGAAATGTTTGGCATGAAGCCTCACAGCAGCGGGACTGTCCGGGATTTGCACCCGATTCCCTTTTAATTGCCACAGGCGAAAGCCTAAGGCAAACCTATTCGCGCACAAATATAAAGAAAAGAAATCGAAAACTCGTTCACGTAGCCTTTATTTTTTGCTAACCGTATTAAAAAAGGATAAACTCATTATATAATATAAATAATCAATAAGGAAAACTACAAAAATCGATTACACAAACAAAGTTTTCCATTTTAAAGATAAATACATCTATGAATCAACAACTTAACACTTTTTAAATACACAAAAGTTTTCCAAAAAGAAAATTATATCAATAAGTATGATACCTTTGCAATCGCAATTCAGCCAAACTAACAATCAAAAAATTTAAAGCGCCATGATACAGACAGTAATCAAGCGCGACGGACGCATCGTCGGCTTCAACGAAGAAAAAATTATCACCGCCATCCGTAAAGCCATGCTACATACGGATAAAGGGGAAGACTTACAACTGATTCATCAGATAACTGACCACATTTCCTTCAAGGGAGATGCGCAGATGACGGTGGAATCTATTCAAGATGCCGTAGAGATGGAACTGATGAACAGCAGCCGCAAGGATGTAGCCCAGAAGTACATCGCCTATCGCAACCAACGAAGCATTGCCCGCAAGGCCAAGACGCGCGATATGTTCCTCGAAATCATCAACATCAAGTCCAACGACATCACCCGCGAGAATGCCAACATGAACGCCGACACCCCCGCCGGCATGATGATGAAGTTTGCGAGCGAAACCACCAAGCCGTTCGTGGATGACTATCTGCTGAGCGAGGAAGTGCTGGATGCCGTCAACCACAACTACCTGCACATCCATGACAAAGATTACTATCCCACCAAGAGCCTGACTTGCGTGCAACACCCGTTGGACCACATCCTGACGCACGGTTTCTCGGCCGGACATGGCGAATCGCGCCCTGCCAAACGCATCGAGACGGCCAGCATCCTTGGCTGTATATCACTGGAGACGGCGCAAAACGAGATGCATGGTGGCCAAGCCATACCTGCATTCGATTTCTATCTAGCTCCCTACGTGCGTTATAGCTATATCGAAGAAATCAAGAATTTGGAAGAGCTGAATGGCAAAGACTACTCTCACCTCTATCAGAAGGAACTGAACGACTACCTGCAACTGCCGCTGGACGGCTTGAAGGATGACAATCGCATCGTGCAGCACGCAGTGAACAAAACGGTTGCCCGCGTACATCAGGCCATGGAAGCTTTCATCCACAACATGAACACCATCCACTCACGCGGAGGAAACCAAGTGGTGTTCAGCTCCATCAACTATGGCACGGACACTTCCGCCGAGGGGCGCTGCATCATCCGCGAATTGCTGAAGAGCACTTACCAAGGGGTTGGCAATGGCGAAACAGCCATCTTCCCCATCCAGATATGGAAGAAAAAACGAGGCGTCAGCTATCTGCCTGCCGACCGCAACTACGACCTGTATCAACTGGCCTGCAAAGTGACGGCACGCCGTTTCTTCCCCAATTTCCTTAACCTGGACGCTACCTTCAACCAGAGTGACGAATGGCGGGCCGACGACCCCAAACGGTATATGCACGAGGTAGCTACCATGGGGTGCCGCACCCGTGTATTCGAGAACCGTTTCGGCGCAAAGACATCCATCGGACGAGGCAACCTCTCCTTCTCTACCATCAACATCGTACGCCTGGCCATCGAGTGCATGAGCATCGACAACAAGGAGCACCGCATCGCCCGCTTCTTCGCCAAGCTGGATGCCATGCTCGACATCACAGCACGCCAACTGCACGAGCGGATGGAGTTCCAGAAGACGGCATTTGCCAAGCAGTTCCCCTTACTGATGTCTGCCCTGTGGACGGGCTGCGAAAGGCTGAAGCCCAACGACACCATTGCCTCGGTCATCAACCAAGGCACATTGGGCATTGGCTTCATCGGACTGGCCGAATGCCTGGTTGCCCTCATCGGCAAGCATCATGGCGAGTCGGAAGAGGCACAGCAACTGGGCTTGAAGATTGTGACCTATATGCGCGACCGTGCCAATCAGTTCTCCGACCAATACCAGCACAATTACAGCGTACTGGCTACTCCGGCCGAAGGGTTGTCCGGCAAGTTCACCCGCAGAGACCGGAAGATGTTCGGCATCCTGCCCGGCATCACCGACCGCGAGTATTACACCAACTCCAACCACGTGCCCGTGTACTACAAGTGCAGCGCCCGCCACAAAGCCGAGGTGGAAGCTCCCTATCACGACCTGACCCGTGGCGGACACATCTTCTATGTGGAGATTGACAGCGATGCCACCCACAATCCCGAAGCCATCATGCGGGTGGTGGATATGATGGACCACTACAACATCGGCTACGGCTCCGTCAACCACAACCGCAACCGCTGTCTGGACTGCGGCTACGAGAATTCGGCCCCGCAACTTGAAGTATGCCCTAAGTGTGGCAGCAAGCACCTCGATCGCCTGCAACGCATCACCGGCTATCTGGTAGGCACCACCGACCGCTGGAACCAAGCCAAGCTGGCAGAACTGAACGACCGAGTAACTCACGAATAGAATTATTTTACTATTTGACAATTTACTACTATTTACTATTTGACGATTTACGATTTACTATTTTAGATTGACAAATTACGATTTTAGGAAATGCTCTCGATTCTCGACATATTAGAAGATACCACGGCAGACGGTCCCGGATTCCGTACCGCCATCTATGCAGCCGGATGTCCCAACGGATGTCCCGGCTGCCACAATCCGGATTCGTGGGACATCAACCGCGGACACTGGATGAGCACGGACGAGATTCTGAAGACCGTACTGGCCGACACCTTCGCCGACGTCACCTTCAGCGGAGGCGACCCCATGTTCCAACCGGAGGGCTTCGCCGAACTGGCCTCTGCCATCAAGCGGGAAAGCGGGAAAAACATCTGGTGCTACACGGGCTATACCTTCGAGAAGGTGCGCCAAAACCCTCGCCAAGCCAAGTTGCTGGAATATATCGACGTATTGGTGGATGGCAAGTTCCGGAAAGACCTCAAAGACGATGACCTCTACTTCCGCGGAAGCAGCAACCAACGCCTGATTGACGTGCAGGCATCCCTACGGAAAAACGAGGTGGTCATGTATCAGCCCAAGGTATCAATTGACAATTAACAATGGACAATTGATAATGGG
>JAUNJD010000223.1 GCA_030523205.1 Bacteroides sp. | reverse complement strand
GTCAACTGTCAATTGAATCAGTATCCGAAGATGTCTTCCGTCTTCAGCTCCACTATCGGGGCAATCTTCTTCAGAGCCTTCATGTCCAGGTCTTTCTTGTCGCCCAAGATGGCGTAGTTGTACGTACGTCCCTTAATCCACTTCTGCTGGAAGTCGATGACGTCTTGCAGGGTGGACTTCTGTACATCTTGGTAGAACTGGATGCGGTTATCTACCGTCAGACCGAAGTCCTGTGCGTTGATGTACGACCAGATAACATCATCCTTGATGATGCGCTCGGTGCGCAGGCGGGCAATCAGTCCGTCTTTGGCCAACTTGAAGGCGGCTTCGGATTGCGGCATATTCTCGATGATGTCGTTGAAGGTGTTGATGGCATCAATCATCTTGTCGTTCTGGCTGGCGATGTACGAAGAGTAACTGTAATTGTACTTCGGATAGCTGGGCTTGCTCATGCTGGCACGGGCGGTGTAGGCCAATCCGCGGCTTTCGCGCATTTCTTGGAAGACGATGGAGTTCATGCCGCCGCCAAAGTATTCGTTGTACAGCTTACGGCCCGATTCGATAGCTGTGTCAAACTTCTCGTCGCGGGTAGAGATTTGCGACATATAGACGTTCTTGGCTTCGTAGGGCGCCAGATAAATCTTGGGCTCGTTGGTTAGCTGTTGCTTGTAGTCGATGCCTGCGGGCAGGTCCTTCAGCGTGGCGGGTACGTTGTGCTCTTGGTTGATGACGGCCAGCAGCTCGTCGCCTGTGCTGGGGCCGTAGTACGTGATGCGGTGCTTGTAGCCGGTCAGCTCGTGGATGCGGTCAACCAGTTGTTGCGGGTCCATCGACTTCAGCTCCTGTTCGCTTAGGATGTTGGTAGAGGCGTTCTTCGGTCCCCACATCACGTAAGTGCTCAGTCGGGCAAAGTTCTGGGCTTGGTTCAGCTTGGCGTTGGTGCGGCTCTTCAGTATATTGTTCACCAGGTTGGCATAAGCTTCTTTGTTCACTTGTGCATCGGCCAAGAGTTTTTCGAAGAGGGCTACGGCTTTCGGCATATTCTCGTTCAGACCGGAGAGCACGATGTACGTGCGTTCGCTGCCCGGCGATACGCGGAAGTTGCAGGCCATGCGGTAGAACTCGTTCTTCACCTGTTCGGGAGTCATGTCCGAGGTACCCAGATACTCCAGATATTGGGCGGCAGTGCCCAGTGACTTGTCGTTGCGGGTTCCCATGTCGAAGAGGTACATCAGTTGGAAGATGTCGTTAGCCTCGTTCTTCTTGTAGATGACGGGGATATCGGCCTTGGCGGTCAGCTGTGTTAGATCCTTGGAGTAGTCCAGGAAGACCGGCTCGATGGGTTGCACGTTGCTGGCCTGAATCTCCTTCAGGAAAGCACTTGCCGTGTCGCGGTTCATCACAATGGGGGTGATTTGGGGCTTCGAGATTTTCTTTTCGTTGGGGTCTTTGCCTTGCTTTTTGTAGATGACGGCGTAGTTGGTTTCCTTCAGGTACTTGTCGGCAAAGGCTACGATATCCTCCTTGGTCAGCTTCGACATACGGTCCAGCATGGTTACTTCGTCGGCCCAGTCGCTGCCGTTGACAAATGCATCTACGAACATATCGGCACGGGCTTCGTTGCTTTCCTGCTGTCTCAGCAGCTGGAGCTTGAAGTTGTTGATGTTGGCCTCCAGTATGCCTTCGTCAAAGTCGCCATTGCGCAGCTTCTTCAGTTCGTCCATCAGCAGGCTCTTCACCTCCTCCAGCGTTTGTCCTTGCTTGGGTCGTCCTTGCAGGGTGAATATGCTGTAATCGGCCATTGTCATGGGGTAGCAGTAGGCGGTCAGCACCTTCTGTTGCTGGTTCAGGTCGAGGTCGATGAGGCCGGCCTGTCCGTTGTAGAGAATTTGGGCTACCACTTGCAGCGTCTCGATGTCCTTGTCGGCTGCTCCGGGGAATCGCCAAGCCATGGCTACGCTCTCGGCTTCGGGACCATAGACCTCACGCACGATGGGCGCAGTGATTTCCGTCTCCTTGGCCAAGTCCAGCGTAGGCAGGTCGGGGTTGGCCTCCATGTCGCCGAAGTATTTGTCTATCGTGGCAATCATCTGGTCGGGGTCGAAGTCGCCGGAGAGGCAGATGGCCATGTTGTTGGGCACGTACCACACCTTGTAGTAGTTTTTGATGTTGGTGATGGACGGGTTTTTCAGGTCTTCCTGCGTGCCCAGTACGGTCTGCGTGCCGTAGGGGTGGTGGGGGAAGAGGGCCGAAAGCATGGTCTCATATACCTTGCGCGGGTCGCGGGTGAGCGACATATTCTTCTCCTCATACACGGTCTCCAGTTCGGTATGGAATCCACGGATGACGCAATTCTTGAATCGCTCGGCCTGAATCTTGGCCCAATTGTCCACCTGATTGCTCGGGATGTCTTCGGTGTAGCAGGTCACGTCGAAGCTGGTGTAGGCGTTGGTGCCGTTGGCGCCGATGGCAGCCATCAGCTTGTCATATTCGTTGGGGATGGCATATTTGGATGCCTCGTAGGACAGGCTATCGATGGTGTGGTAGATGGCCTTGCGCTCCAGGCTGTCGGTCGTCTTGCGATATGCTTCGAACGTCTGCTCTATCTGGTCCAGCAGAGGTTTCTCGGCTTCGTAGTTCTGCGTGCCGAAGTGAGTGGTGCCCTTGAACATCAAGTGCTCAAAGTAGTGTGCCAGTCCGGTTGTTTCTGCCGGGTCGTTCTTGCCGCCCACCCGCACGGCGATGTACGTCTGTATGCGTGGTTGGTCCTTGTTGACGGTCATGTACACTTTCAGTCCGTTGTCCAGCGTGTAGATGCGCGCCTTCAGTGGGTCGTTGGGTACGGTTTCGTAGCTGTACTTCTGCGTACAGCTGCCCAGTCCTAATACTGCGGCCAGCAGGAGGGGGAAACCGATTTGTTTGAATGAATACTTCATAAGCAATACTTAATTAGAATGATAAGTGCAAATGTATGCGTTTTTTTCATACCTTTGCACACCGAATGAAATTTTTTATAGCTGATGATTAAAAGGAGCTATGGGTTTTTGCCATAATCCATAATTCAAGATTCATATAATTCAAAATCATAATAAATCGATGATAACCGCAGAACAACTGAAAGACGTCAAAGAACGTACCGAAGCGTTGAACCGCTACCTGGACATCGAAGGAAAGAAGATTCAGGTGGAGGAGGAACAGCTCCGTACACAGGCTCCCGGCTTCTGGGACGACCAGAAGGCAGCCGAGGCTCAGATGAAGAAGGTGAAAGGCCTGCAACAGTGGATTGCCGGCTACAACGAAGTAAAGACGTTGGCCGACGAGGTGCAGTTGGCCTACGACTTCTATAAGGACGAACTAGTGACCGAAGACGAAGTGGAAGAGGCCTACACCAAGGCTGCCGCTGCCGTCGAAGCCCTCGAACTGAAGAATATGTTGCGCGACGAGGCCGACCAAATGGACTGTGTGCTGAAGATTAATTCCGGTGCCGGCGGTACCGAAAGTCAGGACTGGGCTAATATGCTGATGCGTATGTACCTGCGCTATGCCGAGACCCACGGCTATCGTGCCACCATCGCCAACTTGCAGGAGGGCGACGAGGCAGGTATCAAGACCTGTACCATCGAGATTGCCGGTGACTATGCCTACGGCTATCTGAAGGGTGAGAACGGCGTGCATCGCTTGGTACGTGTGTCGCCCTACAATGCGCAGGGCAAGCGCATGACCTCTTTTGCCTCCGTGTTTGTCACTCCGTTGGTAGATGATACCATCGAGGTGAACATCGAGACGGCACGTATCTCATGGGATACCTTCCGAAGCGGTGGTGCCGGCGGTCAGAACGTCAACAAGGTGGAATCCGGCGTTCGTTTGCGTTATCAGTACAAGGACCCTTATACCGGCGAGGAAGAAGAAATCCTCATCGAGAATACCGAGACGCGCGACCAGCCCAAGAACCGCGAGAATGCCCTCCGCCTCCTCCGCTCCATGCTCTACGACAAGGAGATGAAGCACCGCATGGCCGAGCAAGCCAAGGTAGAGGCCGGCAAGAAGAAGATAGAATGGGGCTCGCAGATTCGCAGCTACGTATTCGACGACCGCCGTGTGAAGGACCACCGCACCAACTATCAGACCAGTGACGTAGGCGGCGTGATGGACGGCAAGATAGACGGCTTCATCAAGGCCTACCTGATGGAGTTTGCCGGTAGTGAAGAATAAAGAAAAAAGCCATAGCGCATTCCTCAAATTAGAGTTTGCTATGGCTTTTATTTTAGTTATGAACTGATATTTTCAATGTAGGATTTAATCTTCGAATTCTTATCAGGTTTCCTATCTTAATTGTTTGGACAGAAGAAGTAAGTAGCTTCTGTCTTATTGGAACTTGTCCGAGCAGATCTGCTTGTCAATTCACCAATAATAGACTGGAGGATGTATTCAAAGTTATTGAAACCATTAATTAGGTCATCCTCATGAATCAGGTTCTTCCAACCGTCCAGTTCGCCCCAGCTTTCACCATTGGAGTTGACGGTTCCATAAGGGGCAAACAATATCAGTCGTCTTCCCGAAGGCATAGCATTCCATAGTTCTTCCAAAGAAGAAAGTGACACGTCTGAATAGGAACCTATAAGATAAGGCGCATCAGTCCATAAGATGACTACCTGTCTATGATATCCATCGTCTGTGCCCCAGTCATTCTTTTGAAATGCAGCTTGTAATGCCTCCAATCCACTTTCAGGAGTATCACCACCTCCGTCAGCTTCTAGGTTATTGACAAAACTGTTAAATTCGGCTTGTTGCGTTGGCAATGAATAAGTGGCACTCGTTTCTAGCCAATTATAATCTTCATTTTTATCTCTGAATGCAATGACTTGTGCATTTAATGATGATAGCTGTATGCCTTCTTCCACGCAACAAGCATTGAAAGAATCGTAGAATCCGATAGCATTCTTTTTAACAGTGTTGATAATATCGTACATACTACCGGTAACATCAATGCACATTACTACATCAACGGTAAGGATGTTATCACCGGTTGTGAAAGACTTAACTGTCGTATCGTAAATGACTTGATCGGTCGAATTCCCATATTTGGGTATGATGCCTCCGTGATTGCTATCATTGAACTCATAGTATGCTTTATAGTAATATGTGGTATTCGGTTTGAAGCCGCGAAAGTCCACACTGTAGCTTAGATCGTCTTCATCCTGATATCCTGTTCCTTCATATTCGGCATTTCCAAGAGAGAGATTTGAGGCACTTTCATCACAAAGTATGCCATAAGTACCATATTCGTTGTATATGTTGGAAGAGCACCATATTGTTCCGCTTAGAGTGCATGATGAACCTCCGACTTTGTAAGATGCCTTTCCTGTCCAAAGCGTGAGCACATTGCTGACATTCTCTTTGACTTCGTCATCATACCAATTATCTATCGTCTCTGTAAATTGGTAATTACCTGATTCATTCGTTATGATTTCGTCAACGATTTCATCATCTTGTACGTATGGTTCATTGCTTATTTCTTCGAATACAGAACCATAGGCATCGTATAGGGAGAGGGTAGTTGTTTCTTTCGCTGTTGAACGGGTAGAACTGTTATTGTTTAGTAAAGAAGCAGTGTTCGCCAATGCTGCCTTAAAAGCATCCGTGCTATAAGCACTTCCTAATCCAGGCAAGTCTTCCTTTGAGTATGCGATACTGTCGAGCATTGTGACGGTTGTTCCATTGTCATAAATTAGTTCCAAGATTGAATCATTAGGAAAACTGAAATATACAATACCACCCTTGGTTACCATTTGCGTAGGTATATTTTCGCTTTTAGTGGAAAGAAGGCTTACGATGTCCGAACCATCTGCTGTCATATAAGTCACCGAACTGTATTTCCCATCGGTTACTTCTAATCCAGCATCTTCACTATAACAGAAATATCCTAGTTTTGTCAGATATGCAGCATCCCAGTTTCCAATGCTGGAAGTTAAAGGAATAATACCTTCTGCATTTTGTAGAATTTGAGCCTGCGTAGGTTCATTGTCATCGCTGTTGCATGATGCCAATCCGAAGAGGCCAATGAGGAGAAGCAGCGTTTTAGTAATGTTTCTTGTTGTATTCATATTTGTTGTGTGGGTTCTATTGTTTATATTTCCGCATGGAGTAGGTGAACCCAATTTAATCTGCTTCGTGCGGATTTATTATTTTTTTGCAAAGGTATGTGTTTTGTTTATATTAAGACTTATTATTTGATATTTGATAATTGTTTTAACATTAACATACGTGATGAATCATTATAAAAATATTATTTTGTAATTTATATGCTCAATTCTCTGCATTAGAGATAAAGTTAGATAATAGGTCGTATTCTTTTTAAATTATACTTTCTTCTTTTTTTTAAACCTTAATTCCGCAACACTTTGATTTAACTTTATTTATAAGTTCCTGAGCAA
>JAUNJD010000222.1 GCA_030523205.1 Bacteroides sp. | reverse complement strand
GAAGAATGAGGAATGAAGAATGAAGAATTACCATTCGGCGTGGTAGCGTTGAATTTTTCTTCCTGCTTATTCTCCACATATCCCAGCAGGAAAATGAAGTCCTTGCTTTCGCCAGCAGCCAATTCCACCTCTATATAGTGTGAGGCGATGGGGCTCCAGCCGTGGGCGATGCTGTTGTCGGGTTGGCCGTCCAATACATTCTCGGGGGCGCTGAATTCGTTGTACAGGCCTACGAAGGTCTCGCGGTCGGTATCGAAGCCGTCGATGGGAGTGTTGACACTATAAAAGGCGTAGTGGTTGCGGCGTTCCTTGTACTCGGTCTTGTGGTAGATGACGGAACCTTCCACCTCTACCTCGCCCGTGGAGAAGTTGCGTTGGAAGTTCTCCATGTCGGTGGCGGCGTTCCAGAGGCACCATTCGGCAAAGGAGAAGAGCTTGATGCGCTTGGGGGTGCTGCCCGTATTGCGCAGGGTCAGCTTCTGCACTTCGCCCAAAGTCTTGAGGGGAACGAAGAAGAGTACACTGGCTTCGATGCCGTTCTTGGCACCCATGATGCGCGTGTAGCTCATGCCGTGGCGGCATTCGTAGCTGTCGAGGGGCGTCTTGCAAGGCTTCCAGCCCGGCGACCAAATGGTGTCGCCGTCCTTGATGTAGAAGTAGCGGCCACCGTTGTCCATGGGGACGTTGTTGTAGCGGTAGCGCGTGATGCGGCGGAACTTGGCATCTTTGTAGAAAGAATAGCCACCGGCAGTATTGGAGATGAGTGAAAAGAAGTCTTCATTGCCCAGATAGTTAATCCAGGGCCAAGGCGTTTTGGGGTCGGTGATGACGTATTCGCGGTTGGCGTCGTCGAAGTAACCGAATTTCTTGTCTTGCATGAGGATTTAAGTTTTTAAAGTTTTTAGATAGTGAACGAGTTGACAAGTTTACGAGACAACGAGGCAGAGAATATTGTTAATCCCTTGTTGCCTTGTTAACTCGTTCTCTTGTCGACTTCTTAAATCTGCTTCAAATTTAAATACTTTTCTTTGAAAGACGATATGTTTTTCTGCTTTTGCATCCTTCTGTATCAGAAAAAGATAAAAAAATATAGTCAGATGTCGGCTTGCCGCTCTATCTTTGCAGCCGTATCGAAGACCGATGCAGAAGGCTGTCGGTCTCGGTCAGAATGACAAACCTTATCATTACAATCATGAGACACCTGTTTACATTCCTTTTCCTCGTGGGAATCGCGCTTTCCCTTTCAGCTCAATCCGTCCGCCAACGCATCTTGCTGGATGATGACTGGCAGTTTGCTTTCGGTAATGCTTCCTCGCCCGCCAAAGATTTCGGGTGCGGAACGGAATATTTCAACTACTTGACGAAGGCTGCTTCCATTCACAACGAAGGCCCTTACTCGCCCAAGTTCCAACCCGAGAAGTGGGGCGTGGAGTGGAAGAATGTCAACCTGCCGCATGATTGGGTGGTAGACCTGCCATACGATTCGCTTGCCAGCCACAGTCATGGCTATAAGACCGTGGGCTACCGCTATCCCGAGACCAGTGTGGGATGGTATCGCAAGACCTTTACCATCGGACAGGAAGACCTGGGCAAGCACCTTTTCCTTCAGTTCGACGGCATCTTCCGCGATGCGCGTATCTGGGTAAACGGTTTCTACCTGGGGCACGAACCGAGCGGCTATGCCACGCAGACCTACGACATTACCGAATACCTGAACTACGGAGGCGACAATCTGGTGTGCGTGCGTGCCGATGCCACCCTCGAAGAAGGCTGGTTCTACGAAGGAGCCGGTATTTACCGCCACGTATGGCTTTGTAAGACGGCTCCCGTACACGTTGCTCCGTTTGGTACCTTCGTGCATAGTACTCTTTCACCGGACTTCGGCACTGCCGAATTGCAGATAGAAACCACGCTGAAGAATGCCTCACTGGACACCGTGACTTGCACACTTCGCCACGTGGTGCAGGATGCCGAAGGCCGGACAGTAGGCGTGGTGGAGCGCAAATCCACTCCTGCCTTGAATCTCCTTCCCAAGGCGGAAGTTACGGGGTATAGCTCTTTCACCCTGAACAATCCTAACTTGTGGAGCACTGATACACCTTATCTATATAAAGTGCTTACCGAAGTCTATCAAGGCGACCGATTGGTCGATGCATATACCACGATTACCGGCATTCGCCACATTGCCTTTGATGCCGACCGTGGCTTCTTGCTGAACGGACAGGTTGTGAAGCTGAAGGGTGTGAATATGCACCAAGACCATGCCGGTGTGGGTGCAGGCATTCCCGACGCCTTGCAAGCCTATCGCCTGCGCCGACTGAAGGATTTTGGCTGCAATGCCTACCGTGCCTCGCACAATCCCATGACACCCGAGATGCTTGATGCTTGCGACAGCCTTGGCATCCTCGTTATCGAGGAGAACCGCCTGACGGGTGTCAACGAAGAACACATCCGCCTGCTGAAGCGCATGATAGATCGCGACCGCAATCATCCTAGCATCATCCTGTGGAGCGTGGGCAACGAAGAGTGGGGCATCGAGTGGTCTCAGAGTGGCGAACGCATAGCCGCCACCATGCGCGAGTATTGTCATCGGCTGGACCCCACGCGCCCCATGACCGTAGCTACGAGCGGTGGCCCTACGGTGGTTGTCCCTGCCGACGTGGCCGGCTATAACTACATCCTTCAGAACCCCGTGGAGCAGCACCGCAAGGACTATCCTTTGCGTCGGGCTCTTGGCTCGGAAGAGACAAGCGGTTGCGGCACGCGCGGCATCTACTTCAGCGATGCTACCTGTTTGAAGTCTTTGTCCTCTGCTGCTGATGCTCCGTCGTCTGTTGGTCGTATGCCCGCCCTTAACCGTAGTGCCAACGGGCGCGACAGCCTGCTGAACTGCATCGAACGCGGCTGGAAGTTCTACGACGAGCGTCCTTGGCTGGCCGGATTGTTCTACTGGACAGGCTTCGACTATCGCGGCGAACCCAATCCGTTGGAGTTCCCTGCCACCGGTTCGCAATTCGGTATTTTGGACTATTGCGGCTTCCCCAAGGATGAGGCCTACTACCTGAAAGCTTGGTGGACCGACGAACCGGTGCTGCACATCCTGCCCCACTGGAACTTGCCAGGACACGAAGGCGACAGCATCGACGTATGGGTATATAGCAATTGCGATGAAGTGGAACTGACCGTCAACGGCAAGAACCTCGGTCGTCAGTCCATGCCCATGAACGGGCATCTGTCGTGGCGTGCCGTCTATCGTCCGGGCAGTGTGAAGGCCGTGGGCTATAAGAACGGCAAGCGTCAGCTGACGCGCAAGATAGAGACCACCGACATCGCCTCGCGCATCCTGCTTACTGCCGACCGCAACACGCTGCAAGCCGACGGGCGCGACGTTTCCGTCGTCCGCATCGAACTGCAAGACCGCAAGAAACGCTTCGTCCCTACCGCCTGCAACGAACTGACATTGACCGTCAGCGGTCCTGTCCGCATACTTGGCGTGGGCAACGGCGATTCCGCTTGGCAGGAAGCCGAACGTCCGACCGATGCCGACAGCCGCAGTTTTCGTGTCAAGGCATTCAACGGACTGGCCCAAGTGCTGCTGCAAAGCACGGCGGAAGCCGGAACAGGTACGCTGACGGTATCGGGTGAAGGATTGGAGGATGCTACGTACTCGATAGTGACTCAATAAACCAAAAACATTATTTAGATGCGGATTTCAGTAGATTGGGCGGATTTTTAATTGCATAAATGGCTGAGAATCGAACAGAAATTCGGTGGAAACTATTGCTGTTATAAAAAGAATCTCTATTTTTGTGGAGTGATACTTTTTTAACACCTTCTACTATGGATAGTCAGAACTACATTATTCGGGAAATAACTCCCCTCTCAGACCGCGATTGTTTCTATATAGCCGACCGCCGCAAAACGGAATTTACCTATCCCATGCATTGTCATGCCGAGTACGAATTGAACTTTACGGAACACGCTTCCGGTGTGCGCCGGGTGGTGGGCGATTCGGCAGAAGTGATAGGCGATTACGACTTGGTGCTGATTACCGGTAAGGAGCTGGAGCACGTGTGGGAACAGCACGAGTGTACTTCGAAGGAGATCCGCGAGATTACCATTCAGTTCTCCTCCGACTTCCTGTCCGATACGCTGCTCAATAAGAATCAGTTCAATAGTATCCGCCACATGCTGGAACGGGCACAGTGCGGACTTTGCTTCCCCATGCAGACCATCATGAAAGTCTACAACCGGCTGGATCGCCTTTCGGGTGAGGAACAGGGATTCTATGCCGTGATGGATTTCCTGTATATCCTCTACGAGCTGGCACAGAGCGAGGAGGCGCGTGTGCTCTCCAGTTCGTCCTTTGCCAAGATAGAAACCTTCTCGGACAGCCGCCGCGTGCAGAAGGTGCAGAAGTACATCGCCGAACATTATCAGGAGGATATCCGCCTCCATACCTTGGCCGAGATGGTGGGCATGACGCCCGTTTCTTTCAGCCGCTTCTTCCGCCTGCGCACGGGCAAGACGCTTTCGGACTACATCATCGACATTCGTCTGGGCTTTGCCACCCGCTTGTTGGTTGACTCCACCCGCACCATTGCCGAAATCTGCTACGACTGCGGCTTCAACAACCTGTCCAACTTCAACCGGATGTTCAAGCGCAAGAAAGACTGTTCGCCTAAGGAGTTCCGCGACCATTACCGAAAGAAGAAGATTGTGGTTTAAGCTTTGTTTAATGGATAATTGATAATGGATAGTTAATTTAAAATTTAAAATTAATGACCACCTCCTTAAGAAAATAAAAACATACGAAACTTGAAAACGATAGGATAAGAAAGTATTAGAATGCCCGACCGGAACCGCTTATCTTTGCACTATCTAAAAATCATAAACATCTGATAATATGAAGAAGACATTTTCCTTCCTCCTGTTTGTGTGCTTCGCGTTGACCGCTATGGCACAGATACGCGGCAGTGAAATCCGCGTAGTGGTATCTCCTTCGCACACCGACTGGGTGTATAGCCTGAATGAAAAATGTACGTTTGTCGTACAAGTGATGAAAGCTCAGAATCTGCTGCCCGGCGTGACGGTGGACTACGAACTGGGCCCCGAAATGTATCCCACCGAAACCAAGCAGGGCGTGGTGCTGAAAGACGGTACGCTGAAGCTGCAAGGCACGCTGAAGACTGCCGGTTTCCTGCGCTGCAAGGTGAAAGCCTACGTCGATGGACGTACCTACGAAGGATTGGCTACCGCTGCCTATGCCCCCGAAACCCTTCAGCCCGTCACCGAGATGCCTTCCGACTTTCAGGAATATTGGACAAAGGTGCTGACCGAAGCACGCTATACCCCGCTGAATCCCGTCATGACCCTGCTGCCCGAGCGTTGCACGGAGCTGGACAATGTATATGAAGTCAGCTTCAACACCAAATCGTGGGGCAGCCGCTTCTACGGCATCCTCAGCATCCCCAAGAAAGAAGGCAAATATCCGGCGCTGCTGCGCGTGCCAGGTGCGGGCGTCCGTCCTTATTCGGGCGACACCTATACGGCTTCGGGCAAGGCCATCGTGCTGGAGGTAGGCATCCACGGCATCCCCGTCACGATGCAGCAATCCGTCTATGACAATCTGGGCAAAGGTGCTCTGTATGGCTATCAGAACTATTGTCGCGACAACCGCGATATGATTTACTACAACCGCGTTGTGGTAGGTGCCCTGCGTGCCGTTGACCTCATCTGCTCGTTGCCGCAGTACAATGGCAAGGCGTTGGGCGTTACCGGTTCCAGTCAAGGCGGTGCCCTTTCCGTCATTACGGCTGCGCTCGACTCGCGCGTCACCTTTCTGGCTGCCGTTCATCCGGCCATGTGCGACCACGAAGCCTACTTCAAGAAGCGTGCTTGTGGTTGGCCTCATTACTTCTACTACTCCGGTGGCGGCACCGACCAAGAGCGTCGGACCGTGCGCTACTACGACACAGCCAACTTTGCCCGTCTGCTGAAGGTGCCCGGTTGGTACAGCTGGGGCTACAACGACGATGTTTGCCCGCCCACTTCCATGTATGCCGCCTACAATTCCATCACCGCTCCCAAGGAACTGCACCTTTATCTGGAGACCGGACACTACTGGTATCAAGAGCAGTGGGACGAATGGCAGAAGTGGTTGCGCGTTCAGTTGGGCGTTGAATAAGAATCTCCCCTCCCCAAGCTGTCCGAAAAAAAGAATAGGCTTATAAAAAGACATTTTTAGGCACGGATTACATGGATAAACACTGTTTTTCTAAAAATTCTCCGTGAAAATCCGTGTCATCCGTGCCTAAAAGAAAGCACATCATGAGTTCTCGGACAGTCTCCTCCCCTTTATACACTTTTATTTATTTCTCATCTTAGTTGTCAATGCAAAATCTTTGCACGCTTTGTGCATCCCTTTTGCACTGACAGTGCATAGCCTTTGCACGCTC
>JAUNJD010000221.1 GCA_030523205.1 Bacteroides sp. | reverse complement strand
CGGAGCGGGTACGGAGAAGGTACGGAGCAGACCCCCTTCAGGACGTGTTTTTTCGCTTTCGACAAGAAATTGAGAAATAGTAGGACAAAATGCGGACTTGGGGAACGGTGGATGACGGATATTTCAAAATTGATTAATTCATAATTCTCGTTATTCGCTTACTTTTTCCTATTTTTGCGCATCATTTACTATAATCCATAACAAACGAATATGCAAGAGAAGATTATCATTCTTGATTTTGGTTCGCAGACCACGCAGCTCATCGGTCGCCGTCTTCGCGAACTGAATGTCTATTGCGAGATTGTGCCCTACAATAAGTTCCCGCAGGGGGATGAAAGCGTAAAGGGTGTCATCCTGTCGGGAAGCCCCTTCTCGGTGTACGACGAAAGTGCCTTCAAGGTCGATTTGAGCGAGATTCGCGGACGTTACCCCATCTTGGGCATCTGCTACGGAGCGCAGTTCATATCCTACAGCAACGGGGGAAAGGTGGAACCGGCCGGCACCCGCGAGTACGGACGTGCACACCTGACTTCTTTCGACAAAGACAATGTCTTGTTCAAAGGAGTGAGGGAGAATACGCAGGTGTGGATGAGCCACGGCGACACCATTACTGCTATTCCGGCGAACTTCAAAGTGATAGCCTCTACCGACAAGGTGGCGATTGCCGCTTATCAGGCAAAGGACGAACAGATATGGGGCGTGCAGTTCCATCCCGAAGTGTTCCACTCGGAGGATGGTACGCAGATGCTTCGCAACTTCGTGGCCGACATCTGCGGATGCAGTCAGAGCTGGAGCGCAGCCTCGTTTGTCGATACCACAGTGGCCGAGCTGAAGGCGCAGGTGGGCAACGACCGTGTCATTCTGGGGCTGAGCGGAGGTGTGGACTCTTCGGTGGCTGCCGTGCTGCTGAACCGCGCTATCGGCAAGAATCTGACTTGCATCTTTGTAGATCATGGCTTGCTGCGCAAGAATGAGTTCCGCAACGTGATGCACGATTATGAGTGCTTGGGCTTGAACGTAATCGGTGTGGATGCCAGTGCCAAGTTCTTCAAGGATCTGGAAGGCGTGACCGACCCCGAGCAGAAACGCAAAATCATCGGACGCGACTTCGTGGAAGTGTTCGATGCCGAGGCACGCAAGATAACCGATGCCCGCTGGTTGGCACAGGGCACCATTTACCCCGACCGCATCGAGAGCCTGAACATCACCGGAAAGACCATCAAGAGCCATCACAACGTAGGCGGTCTGCCCAAGGAGATGAACCTCCAGCTCTGCGAGCCGTTGAAGTGGCTGTTCAAGGACGAGGTGCGCCGCGTAGGTCGTGAGTTGGGTATGCCCGAACATCTGATTACCCGTCATCCCTTCCCGGGACCGGGATTGGCTGTCCGCATCTTGGGCGACATCACGCCGGAGAAGGTACGCATCTTGCAGGATGCCGACGATATCTTCATTCAGGGCTTGCGCGACTGGACGGTGAAGGATGCCAACGGTGTCGAGACGTCGCTCTACCATCAGGTATGGCAGGCCGGTGTCGTTCTGCTGCCCGTGCAGTCGGTGGGCGTGATGGGAGATGAGCGCACGTACGAGCGTGCCGTAGCCCTGCGTGCCGTGACCTCTACCGATGCCATGACGGCCGATTGGGCACACTTGCCCTACGAGTTCCTCGGAAAGGTCTCTAACGACATCATTAACAAGGTGAAAGGTGTAAACCGCGTGACGTACGACATTTCCTCTAAGCCGCCTTCGACGATTGAGTGGGAGTGAGAGGAATTTCAGATTTCAGATTTTAGGGTTTCGCAGGTTCTTCGTCAAGGAGTCAGAAAGAAGGCTGTCCGAAAACTAAAAGGGTGCATTCAAAAAAAACATTTTTTAGACGCAGAATTAAAGGATTAGGCGGACTTTTGAATAATTTAGAATGTAAAATTTAAATTTAAAACTGATAAGTTCGCCTAATCCAGCGTCTGAAAGATGTTCCGAAACAAATTCTCGGATAGACGGAGGAAAGGAGTTGGTAAAAACTATAGGGCTTCTATCTCTTCAAGGCTAAGACCTGTGCAAGAGGCAATGGTAGCGTAGGGAATACCGGCTTTCTTCATATTGAGGGCTATGTGTCGTTGACCTTCTTGTCGTCCTTTCTCCCAACCTTCTCTGAGTATATCCTCCTCTACGGCACGGTTCACATAAAAACGATCCAAGGCCTTATCGTAGGCTATGCGGTCGGCTTCGGACAGGTTGGCCTTGGCGGCCAATTGGTCAAGGTGCTTGAAGACTTGCTCCTTCAAGGCATCGGGCATACGGTTCCAGCTGTACATATTCTTTAGGGTATAAATGAGTTTGTCATGAAATTTGTTATGCTGCAAAAATGAAAATTTCATTGGGATTGACAAACCGAAGGGTATTCGTTTTTTTTGATGCACCCCATTTTATCATTGTAAGATTAGGGTGTATTATAATGCCTAAATTAAAGATTTACCCCTGCAACAGATAGCCGTAACAGAGGTAATTTTCTTAAAAAGGGAGTTTTGATTCACTCTCTTTGTATAGAATGTATACAGTTGAAACAATCTATCTTTTGGCATCAATCGAAAAAGATAAGGTAGGCTGTGTGGATAAAAAGTGACACGATGATATTGTTGTGTTAATAATTATTAAAAAGCACATTACTTATAGGAATGTACACAATTATTGGAATATTATTTTTACATTTGCAACCGATTACTCATATTATTCTGTAAATTTATTCTTCAATCAACACTTCTTCCCAAGGGAACAGCTAGGTAAAGGGGAACGGGATTTACACGCCGATGTCTTCAAGCTGGAAAAGACGGCTGGAAGACGGATGGGTGGGACAATATGGGAATCATGACATATTAAAGGCGTTTACTTAACGTCTTGTCTTGGCGATTCGAAACTTCGCAAACTTCAATCTTGCAAAAGACAGGGCAACGGTAGATGTCCCGGGTGTGATTATTTACATTTCGTATGGAATAATCAATGACTATTTCAAAATCCAATCTCGTATTTAGATTGGAAAGAAACAGTTTGTGTTGGTTATATGCCTATGGAAATGTTGTATTCATATCGGCGTGGGCTCTGCGTTGCTTGTCTCTGCAAGATGGGCAATGCGAAGGCCTCGAATCGCGGGATAAGTAACAGTACAGTTCCCGCGCTTTTTTTTTATGTCGATTATGAAACAAACAAACAAAGGTCTAAATGGGGGACTTTGGACCGCAAATTCAAATGCTTATGGGGTCAATAGTAGAATCCAAATGCCTCCCTCTTTTCGCAAACCTTTATTCTATCCTTTTTCAAGCATATTGCTTAGCGCCATACGCTCTGTGGGCACGCCTGCAGAGGATGTCAACATGTCCTGAAACAATTATTCACCATTAAATATTTATCAAAAATGAAAAGATTGAAGAAAGTCTTTCCCATATTGGCCTTAGCAGGTCTGTTGGGATTCTCATCGTGTTCGGACAAAAGTGGGTCGAAAGGCTATGAATATTTGGCCGTACAGCTCGAAAGTGGTACTAACTGGAGCATTATGGATGGCAGTGGCAAGGTGGTTGTGAAAGAGGAATACCTGCCGAGTTGCGTTATATCTGAAATTGATGATGGAACATACTGGGTGCAGAACGGGGATAAATTCATGATGTATTCCGTTCAGTCGCCCAAGCAACCTGTTATAGATGAGGAGTTTGAAGGCGTAACTTTGTTTGAGGAGGGATTGGCGTTTGTTTCCAAACTTAATCAACCTATAAAGATGATAGATACGGATGGAAAAGTTGTAGCCGAACTTCCCGAAGACATTGTGCGGGTGCATAGCTTTACTGAAGGTCGTGCCCAGTTCAAGTCGAAGAATGGGGCGATAGGTTATCTGGACAAGAAAGGAAATGTAGCCATAAAGGCCATATATGAAGAAGGAGAGCACTTCTTCGAAGGATTGGCACTTGTGAAAGAAAAAGGGGGAGAAGATTGGCTTATCATCGACAAAGACGGTAAGCTGCAAGGAAAAATAAATTCGAAGAAATATGAAGTTGTCAAGTTGTCTTTCTTCGGGGACGGTATGCTTGCTGTCTTGTTGGTCAACGATAATTCGGATGGCTATAGCGTGACCTTTGTGGACAAAACAGGGAAAGAAGTTCTTAAGCCCTTCAAGCTCAAAAGTCGGCCATCTGGCATCGTCTTTGAAGACGGGTATTGCAGATTGGACGATGGGGGCAACTGTTGGGTAATAAACACCAAGGGAGAGAAAGTGATACGCGAAGGAAAATATATGGCACTACGGAATATGGGGAAAGGGCACTTCTGTGCCTGGAAAGGCGATAAATGGGGCGTGATAGATAAAGACGATAACGTAATCGTTGATTTTGACTATAAATCAGCCTCGTATAGTATGTTGGGCGACAACTATATCATGTCCACGGGTTCCTACTTTCTGCTCGTAGATCCATCGGGGAATGAAATAAAAAACACCGACTTTGAGCGAGCTTATGTAGCAAGCTATTTCAATGTAAACTATGTCAACGTGAAATCTATAGCTGCCGACTTGTTGGAGGGCATCACGCCGTCGGGCTACAAAGCTTTCAACGGAAAGACCACGGCAGATGAGATAGCCCGGTTGTATAGCAAGGATGTATCGGATGTGGTCTCTACCCGGCGTTCGGGCTATGCCGACCGATTTGACATTCCGGCTCCGAATGTTGGAGAATGGGACGTAAGGGCCTACGTCGAATTTGACGCTCCGGTGGTCTATCGTCCGGAAATCATTAGGGTAGTCAATGACGGATGGTTTGCGCACCAAGAGAAGTCATACGAGGAGCCTACTTGGAATCCGAAGTCTGTGTTGAACGGTGTCGTGATTCGATTGAAATACGACAAAATCATTACATTCAATCAACTGCTGGAAGCCATAGGCAATGAACTTGCATCCAAAGGATTCGAGCAAGAAGGCGAGATCTTTGAAGCCAAGAATGGCGATAAATATGCTAGGGTGCAGCTTTATAGCAAGTCGGATACGGAATTGGAGGTATGTTTCTATCCCTTTTTCATCAATTCAATCGCTGACGAAATGGATTAATAGCCCTTACCAATTATGAAACGAACAATATCATTATTCATAGCAGTAGTCTTCTTTGAAGGGTTGCTCAACGCCCAAAGCTATCAGTTGAACAAGGCAAAATCATTGATAGCTAACAAGCAATATACCGAAGCAGCCAAGACGTTGCGTCCGTTGGCCGATGGCGGAGATGCTGAGGCGCAGTATTTGGCTGGAACGCTATTCCTGGATGGACTAGGCGTGATAAAGAGCGAAGACCAAGGTGTGAAGTACCTCTCTCTGTCGGCCTCGATGGGGTATGTGGAGGCTGCCGAGTGCTTGATTAAGCATTTCGATGGAAAAGGCAACAAAGCGAAGGCCGTCGAGACGGCCAAGAAGTATGTAGAGCAATCTGCTGAAATGCGTGATGCCTATCCGGGTGCCTATTTGGCTGGATGTTATGTCCGGGGTGAAGGCGTTGAGAAAGACTTGGATAAGGCTATGCAGATTGCTATTACCAATACGTCTTCCGAATTGTCGGAGATGGGAATCGTAGCCAACTACGAATCGGCCAAGGCCGAGGAATATAGGGTGAGTATTTCACCTCAGTTGCTCGAACTTATCTATAAGGAGAATCCTGGGTTTGGTGAATTGTGTGCTTTCGACTACATCAATCGCGTAAGCAGTTATGACGATATACTAGCACAAGCCAACCGAAATCCAGATATAGCGACGTTGGCCGTATTGTCCAAATGCATATACGAAGGTTGGGGGGTGAAGCAAAATCACGGACTTGGCCATGATTATGCCTTGAAGGCTGGTAACGCAGGGTCTGCCATGGGAAAATATCTATTAAAGAGATATGCCGGAGTAAAGTCGTTGGGGTATCGGTATAAGGATGCTGTATTGTTCGAGGTGAGTGCCGACAAGAAGTCTGGTAAAGCTTACAGTCGCACAGCCATGCAGGCTACTTGGAAGGAAATAGTCTCTAACGTGAAAAGTCCTTGGCGTTTGCCCACTATGGATGAAGCTAAAGAGTTGATAGCGTATTGGCTGTCGAACCAGAAGCTGAAAGAAGGGCAGACCGTCACGATTTGGGTTACCAGATTGCGCATGGCTGAAGTGTATTATTGGCAAACGTATGATAGCAAAGGTAATCTTGTAAAGGAGGAGCCACATCACAACTATAAAGGAAGTGCATACAATGGCAAAGCGCAGATTATTTCTGTGCTGGAGTTGAACTTAACTAAATAGTCAATGGAAAGAGATATTGTATTTATGAAACGAATCACGCTGTCTATAATGGTACTCCTCATAGCAGGAGCACTCAACGCCCAAAGCTACCAACTGAATAGGGCAAAGTCATTGATTGATAACAAGCAATATACCGAGGCGGCCAAGACGTTGCGTCCGTTGGCCGATGGCGGAGATGCTGAGGCGCAGTATTTGGCCGCCATGCTCTTCAAGGATCCTGACTTGGACACTCTTTGTCTGACTAAATTCACAAGTGCTTAATACTTAGCT
>JAUNJD010000220.1 GCA_030523205.1 Bacteroides sp. | reverse complement strand
CTTAAAAACTAAAAAATTATGGCAACGAAAGAGTATTTTCCCGGAATCGGTAAGATTCAGTTTTAAGGTAAAGAAAGTAAGAACCCGATGGCATTCCGCTACTATGACCCCGAAAAGGTGATTATGGGTAAGAAGATGAAGGACTGGCTGAAGTTCTCCATGGCATGGTGGCACACTCTCTGCGCTGAAGGTGGCGATCAGTTTGGTGGCGGTACGAAGAAGTTCCCTTGGAACGGTGATCCCGATCCCGTTCAGGCAGCCAAGAACAAGATGGACGCAGGATTTGAGTTCATGCAGAAAATCGGTATCGAATACTATTGCTTCCACGATGTAGACCTCTGTGCCGAAGCTGAAACCATCGAGGAATACGAAGCTAACCTGAAGGCCATCGTAGCATACGCTAAGCAAAAACAAGCCGAAACAGGTATCAAGCTGTTGTGGGGTACTGCCAACGTATTCGGTCACGCACGCTACATGAACGGTGCTGCTACCAACCCCGATTTCGACGTTGTGGCTCGTGCTGCTGTACAGATAAAGAATGCTATCGATGCTACCATCGAACTGGGTGGTTCCAACTATGTGTTCTGGGGTGGTCGTGAAGGCTATATGTCTTTGCTGAATACGGACCAGAAGCGTGAGAAGGAACACCTTGCACAGATGCTGACTTTGGCTCGCGACTATGCTCGCTCCAAAGGTTTCACAGGTACGTTCTTGATTGAGCCGAAGCCCATGGAACCCAGCAAGCATCAGTATGACGTAGATACAGAAACCGTTGTTGGCTTCCTGAAGGCTCACGGTCTGGATAAGGACTTCAAAGTGAACATCGAAGTAAACCACGCTACGCTGGCAGGTCACACCTTCGAACACGAATTGGCCGTAGCCGTTGACAACGGTATGCTTGGTTCTATCGACGCCAACCGCGGTGACTATCAGAACGGATGGGATACCGACCAATTCCCCATCGACAATTTCGAACTGACGCAAGCCATGATGCAGGTAATCCGTAACGGTGGCTTCGGCAACGGTGGTACTAACTTCGATGCCAAGACACGTCGTAACTCTACTGACTTGGAGGACATCTTCATCGCTCATATCGCCGGTATGGATGTTATGGCTCGTGCGCTGGAGAGCGCAGCCCGTCTGCTCGAAGAGTCTCCCTACAAGCAGATGCTGGCCGATCGCTACGCTTCCTTCGATAGCGGTAAAGGCAAGGAATTCGAAGAAGGCAAGCTGACGTTGGAAGATGTTGTAGCATATGCTAAAGCCAATGGCGAACCCAAGCAGACCAGTGGCAAGCAAGAGCTGTACGAAGCTATTGTAAATATGTATTGCTAAGCCGAACAAGCTTTACGGTTGACAAGTGGACGAGTTAACGAGGGTACGAGGTCAGCATACTGAGGCCTTGTTCCCTTGTCAACTTGTCTCCTTGTTCACTTTAGTAACTCCTAATCTAAAAAAATATCATGAACTATACAGAAAAAGGTAGTAGAGCCTACCTGTTTTCCGTTGTGCTTGTAGCCGTTATCGGTGGATTGCTATTCGGATACGATACGGCGGTCATATCGGGTGCGGAAAAAGGTCTTCAGGCATTCTTTATGGGTGCTTCCGACTTTGTCTATACCGATACCATTCACGGCATTACCTCCTCCAGTGCATTGATTGGATGCATCATCGGTAGTGCCATTTCAGGATACCTGGCATCTAACCTGGGGCGTAAGAAGACGCTTTTCGTAGCCGGCATCCTGTTCTTCCTCTCGGCTCTGGGTAGCTATTATCCGGAGTTCTTGTTTTATAACTACGGTGAACCTTCCTATTCGTTGCTCATCGCTTTCAACTTCTACCGTGTATTGGGTGGAGTAGGTGTTGGTTTGGCGTCGGCCATCTGTCCTATGTATATTGCTGAGATTGCACCTAGCAATATCCGCGGTACATTGGTATCGTGGAATCAGTTTGCCATCATCTTCGGTCAGTTGGTTGTTTACTTTGTCAATTTCCTGATTTTGGGCAGTAATGCAAACCCTGTCATCAAAGCCATCGAAGGGGTTAACTGCATATTGAATCCCGAGGCTGCCGCATGGACTACTGAGATAGGTTGGCGTCTGATGTTCGTCAGCGAGGCGGTACCTGCCGGGTTGTTTACTCTGTTGGTGTTGCTCGTGCCCGAGACTCCGCGTTATCTGGCCATGAGTGGTCGCGACGAAAAGGCACTCGACGTGCTCAGCCGTATCAATGGCCTTGCACAGGCAAAAGTTATCTTGGCCGAAATCAAAGCTACAGCTGAGGAGAAGACCGAACGTCTCTTTACCTATGGCTGGATGGTTATCTTCATCGGTATCATGCTGAGCGTATTCCAGCAGGCGGTGGGTATCAATGCTGTGCTCTACTTCGCTCCGCGTATCTTCGAGACGATGGGCATGGCTAGCCCGATGGTGCAGACTGTCATTATGGGTGTCATCAACATCCTGTTCACTTTGCTGGCTGTGTTTACGGTAGAGAAGTGGGGACGCCGTCCGTTGCTTATTTCTGGCTCTATCGGTATGGCTATCGGTGCTTTCGGTGTAGCGCTGTGCAACGTAGTTGCCGGCCTTCCGCCTATGTTGGCCGTTATCAGCATCATGGTTTACAGTGCCTCCTTCATGTTTAGCTGGGGTCCCATCTGCTGGGTACTGATTGCCGAAATCTTCCCCAACACCATTCGTGGTGCTGCCGTGGCCATTGCCGTGGCTTTCCAATGGATATTCAACTTCATCGTATCCTCTACTTTCGTACCGATGTACAATATGTCGTTGGGCGATATGGGCGATAAGTTCGGCCATATGTTCGCTTACGGCCTGTACGGTATTATCTGTGTGATAGCTGCCTTGTTCGTTTGGAAGCTCGTGCCCGAGACCAAGGGTAAGACGCTGGAAGACATGACCAAGCTGTGGCGTGATAGGGCAAAGAAGAAGTAAGGTTCTGTAAGTTCCAACGATTAGTTGACAAGAGACAAGTTAACGAGACTACGAGGCAGAGTAAGCATTGCCCTCTTGTAGTCTTGTTAACTTGTCTCGTCTACTGAAAAAAAACTCCGTGTCTCTGTGCCTCTGTGTTCAAGATAAACTGTACCTTTGCACCGCTATTTAAACGACAATCATTATGGATTCAATCAAAATCAACAAAGTGCAGATTCGCAACCTGCAGATTGAGGACTATGACCAGTTGGCACAATCCTTCACACGTGTCTATACCGACGGTAGCGACGTTTTCTGGACACATAAGCAAATAGAAAAGTTAATCAAAATCTTTCCCGAAGGACAAATCGTAACGGTGGTTGATGAGAAAATCGTGGGATGCGCCCTCTCCATCATCGTCAATTACGACGACGTGAAGAACGACCACACCTATGCCCAAGTCACCGGCAAGGAAACCTTCAATACACATGACCCCAAAGGCAATATTCTCTACGGCATCGAAGTCTTTATTCATCCGCAATACCGCGGCCTTCGCTTGGCTCGACGAATGTACGAGTATCGCAAGGAACTGTGCGAGAAGTTGAACTTGAAAGCCATCATGTTCGGTGGACGTATTCCCAATTATCATAAGTATGCTGACCAGATGCGCCCCAAGGAGTATATCGACCGTGTGCGCCAGAAGGAAATCTACGACCCTGTGCTCACTTTTCAGCTCAGCAACGACTTCCACGTGCGCAAGGTGATGCGCAATTACCTGCCCAATGACGAAGAGTCCAAGCACTACGCCTGCCTCCTCCAGTGGGATAATATCTACTATCAGCCGCCCACGCAGGAGTATGTCAGCCCCAAGACCACCGTTCGTGTCGGCCTGGTACAATGGCAGATGCGTACCTACACCACGCTGAACGGCCTCTTCGAGCAGGTTGAGTTCTTCGTCGATGCCGTGTCCGACTACAAGAGCGACTTCGTCCTCTTCCCCGAATACTTCAATGCTCCGCTTATGGCCAATTTCAACAACGAGGGCGAATCCGAAGCCATCCGTGGCTTGGCCGCCTATACCGAAGAGATTCGCGAACGCTTCGTCAAGTTGGCTATCAGCTACAACATCAACATCATTACCGGCAGTATGCCGCTCATCAAGGACGACGGTCGCCTCTACAACATCGGTTTCCTCTGCCGTCGCGATGGTACTTACGAGATGTACGAGAAGATACACGTCACCCCCGACGAGATAAAGAGTTGGGGACTGAGTGGTGGCCGATCCATACAGACCTTCGAGACAGACTGTGCCAAGATAGGTGTGCTGATATGCTACGATGTTGAGTTTCCCGAGCTGTCACGCATCATGGCCGACCAAGGTATGCAAATTCTGTTCGTGCCTTTCCTTACCGATACGCAGAATGCTTATAGCCGTGTGAAGGTGTGTGCCCATGCCCGTGCCATCGAAAATGAGTGCTTCGTAGTGATTGCGGGTAGCGTAGGCAACCTGCCGCGTGTGCACAACATGGATATTCAGTATGCCCAGTCGGGTGTGTTCACCCCTTGCGATTTTGCCTTCCCTACTGACGGCAAACGTGCAGAGGCCACGCCGAACACCGAGATGATTCTAGTCTCCGATGTTGACCTTGACCTCTTGAACGAGCTGCACACTTATGGAAGCGTCCGTAATCTGAAGGATCGTCGTGCCGACCTTTACGAAGTGAAGGTAAAGAAACAGTGACGTACGATATACTATTTTAGAGGGCGTATCATAATGCCTAAATATAAAGATTTGAGGGTGTATCATAAAACAAATGCGCTATCATTTTGTCATCCTGAGCCTGTCGAAGGATCTCTTCTCTCGTGTGTATAGGGAGGAGATGCTTCGACTACGCTCAGCATGACAGACATTATGAAAATGCATTTCGCATTTTGACACACCCTCTACTTTTTTCCCGAAACAAGCTTTAATCTACGTATGCCTTCAGAATTTCACCCTCCGGTGAGATGTAAAGTTCATATTCCACACCTTGCTTGCGAGCTTCTACTTCATACCAAGCATAGGTAGGCGTTTCTTCGTACTCAAATTCGTGGTCGGCAATCTGGTATCCACCGGTGGTGATGGCTGCTGTTACAGCTTCGGGTAAGGTGGTTACATCCCAGTCACTCTTCACCCATTCATTGCTTCCGTTGAACTTCACCGATTTTCTGATGCCTTCGTGCAGAATCTCTACTTCCAGATAACCGTCATCATATTCCTTCTCCAAGATGGTGGCACCCGGATATTTCTCGTTGATAAATGCCTGTATGGTGGTGTCCACGGAACCGGCATTGCCTGTACCTCCGGCATTGTCCGTGTTGTTTCCGTTCTGTGGCTTCGAGATGAGGTTACCTTGCTCGTCGATGTACAGTTTCACGTCTTGGTCGTTGCCATATTCCAGTTCGAATACGTAGTATGTACCGTTGTCGCGCGTCTCATACTTGTCGGCATCATCTATGGCATAGTCGGTAGTGTAGTAGGTCGAGCTGCGCAGGGTAGTGAGTACGACGTCGGGGATTTGCGACAGTCCATTCCGGTTATACTCAGTCTTGGTATATACCCATTGCAAGGACGAATCGAACAGAACGTCCAGCTTCCAGCCATTGTTGATAAGCTCAACCTCGGTTGTTCCGTCATCTTCTACGTCAATTTCTACAATGGTGGCGTTGGGTAAATTAGCCGCCAGCCATTCGTTGATGGTAGTAGCGGTTTCTTGAGGCAGGTATTCCTTGTGGTCATTGTCGTTCTCAGCATCAATGACCTCTTTTACCAAGACACCGGTCTCCGTATAATAGAGGTCCACTTCTGTTTCTACGCCCGATTCCGTCTTGGAGGCTTCGATGACGTATATGTCTTCACTGCCGTCGGGACGTTGCAGGTAGTCCACTGTCTGGTCGGTAACCCATGAAGAGCCGCTTATGCCATATTCAGTAGCTTCGTATGCCGTTTTCACAGCATCGGGGAGTGCGGAATAAGGAATCTCTGTCTTGGTCATGCCCCAGTTGCCATTGGTCTTGTTGAACCAGGCCGTCGTGTTGGTAACTACACCGGCCGAGCGTGTGGAGGTAAGATAGAAGTTAGCTACATAATATTCATCTAGCGTGGTCCACGTCACGTTGCTTGCCGAAGGATATTTGGCACTAAATTCTTCCAAGACCGCCGAAGGTAAGTCGGTTGTGGTAGTGGAGACGGTGGGGTCTAAAGTAGACACGCTGTCTTCGCTGCACGCGGAAAATCCGAACAGCAATCCTGCTGCTAATGCACATACAGGTAATAAATTCTTTTTCATATATAATCCGCAAAACGAAACGTTCAAAACAGCACCTTTTTTAAAAAGAAGAAGTGCAATATATAAATAACAGAATATCAAGCTATTAAGTAGATAATTGCACAAGCATACACTTCTTCCTTTCTGCAACATATATAAAAACGTAAATATTTGATATATAGCAATATACAAAAAACTGCACCATGCGTCGCAAAACGAAATGTTCTTTTTTATAAAACGTTCTAATAATTGATTTACAGACAATTACGCAATAAGCATACATCAAGTAAAAAATGGGCAATTTCTAAAAAACGAAAAAAGAAAAAACT
>JAUNJD010000219.1:1941-6570 GCA_030523205.1 Bacteroides sp. | reverse complement strand
ATCAATTATTATTTATATTCCGCCCAACTCTTAATAGCCAAGTCGTCCAGCGTCATCGTGCAGAAGGCACTGATGAAGGCACTGGCCAAGCGGGCGTTGGTAATCAGCGGAATGTTCAGGTCGATGGCGGCACGACGAATCTTGTAGCCATTGTCCAGCTCTCCGGCAGAGAGGTTCTTGGGGATGTTCACCACCATGTCAATCTCCTTGTTGTGGAGCATATCGAGTGCCTGAGGTTGCTTGTCGGGCTCACTGGGCCAATAGACGCGCGTATTCTCCACGCCGTTCTCGGTGAGGAAGTTGCTGGAACCACCCGTTGCGAACAACTTGTATCCCTTCTTCTGCAACATACGTGCGGCGGAGAGCATATCCACCTTTTGCTTCGGTGTTCCGGTAGAAAGCAGGATGTTCTTCTGCGGAATGCGATAGCCCACGGAAAGCATGGCCTTGAGGATGGCGCACGACGTATCATTGCCGATGCAGCCTACCTCGCCCGTACTTGCCATATCTACACCCAATACAGGGTCGGCCTTCTGCAAGCGGTTGAAGGAGAATTGGCTGGCCTTGATGCCTACGTATTCGAGGTCGAACAGGTTCTTGTCGGGCTTCTGAACAGGGATGCCCAGCATGACTTTCGTTGCCAGTTCAATCAGGTTTATCTTCAGTACCTTGCTGACGAAGGGGAACGAGCGGCTGGCACGCAGGTTACATTCTATTACCTTGATGTCGTTCTCACGAGCCAGGTATTGGATGTTGAACGGACCGGAAATCTTCAGCTCGCGGGCAATCTCGCGGCTGATGCGCTTGATGCGGCGCACGGTCTCCACATACAACTTCTGCGGCGGGAACTGAATGGTGGCATCGCCCGAGTGTACGCCGGCAAACTCGATGTGCTCGCTGATGGCGTAAGCAATGATTTCGCCGTTCTGTGCCACGGCATCCATCTCCACCTCCTTGGCGTGTTCGATGAATTGGCTCACCACTACGGGGTGCTTCTTGCTGACATTGGCAGCCAATTGGAGGAAGCGTTCCAGCTCTTCTTGGTTGGAGCAAACGTTCATGGCTGCACCCGAGAGCACATAGCTGGGGCGAACCAATACGGGGAAGCCCACCTTGCCCACGAAGTCGTTGATGTCTTCCATCGACGTCAGTGCGCTCCATTCGGGCTGGTCAACACCGATGCGGTCGAGCATGGCCGAGAACTTGTCGCGGTCTTCGGCGTTGTCGATGCTCTTGGCACTCGTACCGAGAATGGGCACGTTCTGTGCATCAAGGCGCAGGGCGAGGTTGTTAGGAATCTGGCCGCCGGTAGAGACGATGACACCGTGCGGATTCTCCAGTTCGAGAATGTCCATCACACGTTCGAAGGTCAGTTCGTCGAAGTAGAGGCGGTCGCACATATCGTAGTCCGTCGAAACGGTTTCGGGGTTGTAGTTTATCATGACGCTGCGGTAGCCCTCCTTGCGGATGGTGTTCAGGGCCTGCACGCCGCACCAGTCGAACTCTACCGACGAGCCGATGCGGTAGGCACCGGAGCCGAGCACCACGATGGATTTGCGGTCGCCCAAGTAGTGAACATCGTTGGCAATGCCGCTGTACGTCAGATACAGGTAATTGGTCTGTGCGGGATATTCAGCAGCCAGCGTATCAATCTGCTTCACCACGGGCACAATGCCACGCTGCTTGCGGTGGTTGCGCACGTAGAGGATGCCGTCTTCCAGGTCGCCCTCATAACCAATGGCGCGTGCCACTTGGAAGTCGGAAAAGCCTTGCACCTTGGCCTTCTTCAGCAGCTCATCGGGTAGGTCGGCTATCTGCTTGTGGTTGGCAGCCCACTGCTCCAGCTCCTTCGAAGTGTTCATGATGTTCATCAGCTTGTCCAGGAACCAACGGTCTATCTTGGTCAGCTCGTGCACTTGGTCAACGGTATATCCGGCACGGAAAGCTTTGGAGATGACGAAGATGCGCTTGTCGGTCGGCTCGCGCAAAGCCTTGTCGATGTCGGGAATGATGAGTTCCTTGTTTTCGGTGAATCCATGCATACCCTGTCCTATCATGCGCAAGCCTTTCTGAATGGCTTCCTCGAAGGTGCGGCCAATGGCCATCACCTCGCCTACGGACTTCATGCTGGAGCCCAGTTCCTTATCTACACCGTGGAACTTTCCGAGGTCCCAACGGGGAATCTTGCAGACTACGTAGTCCAGTGCCGGTTCGAAGAAGGCACTTGTGGTCTTGGTCACGGAGTTTTTCAGGTCGAACAGTCCGTAGCCCAATCCCAGCTTGGCAGCCACGAAAGCCAACGGATAGCCCGTAGCCTTGGATGCCAATGCAGACGAACGGCTCAGACGGGCGTTCACCTCGATGACGCGATAGTCTTCGCTAGCGGGGTCGTAGGCATACTGCACGTTGCACTCGCCCACGATGCCGATGTGGCGGATGATGCGGATGGCCAGTTCGCGCAGTTTATGATAGTCGGTGTTGCTCAATGTTTGCGAGGGGGCGATGACGATACTTTCTCCGGTGTGGATGCCCAGCGGGTCGAAGTTTTCCATGTTGCAGACCGTGATACAGTTGTCGAAACGGTCGCGCACTACTTCGTACTCCACTTCCTTCCAGCCACGAAGCGATTTCTCTACCAGCACTTGCGGAGAGAAGGAGAAAGCCTTTTCTACCAATACGTTCAGTTCTTCTTCGTTGTCGCAGAAGCCCGAGCCCAGTCCACCCAAGGCGTAGGCGGCACGCACGATGACGGGATAGCCCAACTCGGCGGCAGCACGACGGGCGTCTTCGGCATTCTCTACGGCTTCGCTCTTGATGGTCTTCACGTCAATCTCATTCAGACGTTCTACGAAGAGTTCACGGTCCTCGGTGTCGATGATGGCCTGCACGGGGGTGCCCAGCACCTTTACGTCATACTTTTCCAGTATCTTGTCCTTGTAGAGGGCCACACCGCAGTTCAAGGCAGTCTGTCCGCCGAATGCCAGCATGATGCCGTCCGGACGTTCCTTCTCGATGACCTTCTCCACGAAGTAGGGCGTCACGGGGAGGAAGTAGATTTGGTCGGCCACGCCTTCCGAAGTCTGCACGGTGGCGATGTTCGGGTTGATAAGGATGGTCTCGATGCCTTCTTCTTTCAAGGCTTTGAGTGCCTGACTGCCCGAGTAGTCGAACTCGCCGGCCTCACCAATCTTCAGTGCGCCGGAACCTAGCAACAGGACTTTCTTTATATTGTTTTCTTTCATATTCGCTTTGTCATTCATTGAAAAGGCAGTTCTTTTTCCTTACATTTTCAGATAATGTAGAATCGGTATGCGACTGAGGTAGCCTAACTATACGACTGAACTACCCTAAGAATACGACCGAGGTAGCCTAAGAATACGACTGAGATAGCCTACATCTAACACATCTGATAGTCAACAAGTTGCGAGAGCGCCTTTTTATGGTTATAATTACTTACGTTTACTTCCGATTTTTCATTCGTTTCATTGCACTTCAGAGCAACTTCACGAACTCGTCGAAGAGGAATTCCGTGTCCGTCGGACCACTGGCGGCTTCGGGGTGGAACTGAGCAGAGAACCAAGGATTGCGCTTGTGGCGGATGCCTTCGTTGGAGCCGTCGTTCATGTTGATGAAGAGCGGTTCCCAATCTTCGGTCAGCGTATTGTTATCTACCGCATAACCGTGGTTCTGCGAAGTGATGAAGCAACGATTGGTGCCTACCATGCGCACGGGTTGGTTGTGGCTGCGGTGTCCGTATTTCAGTTTGTATATCTTGGCGCCTCCGGCCTTCGACAGCAATTGGTTGCCCATGCAGATGCCGAAGATGGGCAGCTTGTCGTCGGCCATGGCCTTGCGGATGTTCTGCACGGCGGCATCGCAAGTGTCGGGGTCGCCCGGACCGTTGGAGATGAAAAGGCCGTCGAACTCCAGCCCGTTGAAGTCGTAGTCCCAAGGCACGCGAATGACTTCCACATCACGCTTCAGTAAGCAGCGGATAATGTTGGTCTTTACGCCGCAATCCACGAGCACCACCTTCTTCTTGTCGGCTCCCTCGTTGTAGCGAATGACTTCTTTGCAACTTACCTTATCCACGTAGTTTACGCCGGCGTATGCGGCTTCGGGCACGTTCTCGGGTTCGTCATCGAAAACGATTTTTCCCATCATCACACCATGTTCGCGCAGCACCTTGGTCAGTTCGCGGGTGTCGATGCCCGTGATGCCCGGTATCTGTTCACGCTTCAGCCAGTCGCCGAGGCTTTCTACGGCATTCCAATGACTGAAGTTCTCGCTATAATCACTCACGATGATGGCTTCAGCATGGATGCGTTCGCTCTCCATGAAGGTGGCCAACCCGTTGGGCTCGATGCTGAAAGGAGGCACACCGTAGTTGCCCACCAGCGGGTATGTGAGTGTCATCAACTGTCCGGCATACGAAGGGTCGGTCAAGCTTTCGGGATAGCCCGACATGGCTGTGTTGAAGACCACTTCACCTGCTACCGGTTTTTCATAGCCGAACGACTTGCCGTGGAAACGGCTCCCGTCGTCGAGGATAAGAGTTACATTTCTCATTTTATATGTTTGAGTTCTTATTTTTGAGTTCTTGAGTTTTTAAGTTATTATGTTCTTGAG
>JAUNJD010000219.1:0-1931 GCA_030523205.1 Bacteroides sp. | reverse complement strand
CGAGGGGACAAGTTAACGAGGCTACGAGGCAGAGCATACAGAACACCCTTGTTGCCTCGTCAACTTGTATCTTGTCAACTCTAATTCTTAATTATCCATTAAAACTGATAAACCTGTTCAATGTAATTGATGAACGCCGTATTCAGCATCTTCACACCACCCGGTGTGGGATAATTGCCGCTGAAGTACCAGTCACCCGTATGCTTGGGGCAGGCCTCATGCAGACCATCCAAGGGCTGATAGACTATCTGTACACGAGCCTTGGTGCCCGGAGGGGTGAGCAGTTCCACCATCTTGGCAGAGATTTCCTCGTCGGTGAAGGGAGCGTAGATTTCCTTAACGTAGTTCACCATCTGCTCCTTGGGCAAGCCCACTTGGTCCTTCGACTTGCGGTAGGCCGAGGCAATCACATCCTTCATGTCGTTCTCCTTCAACAGCTCGATAGCAGCCTTGAATGCGATGAACTCACTCATCTTGGCCATGTCGATGCCGTAGTAGTCGGGGTAGCGCACCTGCGGCGACGAGCTGACTATGACAATCTTCTTCGGGCCGAGGCGGTCGAGTATGCTGATGATGCTTTGTTTCAGTGTCGTGCCGCGTACAATGGAGTCGTCGATGATGACCAGGTTATCCACACCCGGCATCAGACTGCCATAGGTAATGTCATAGACGTGGGCGGCCAAGTCGTTGCGGCTATTGCCTTCGGCGATGAAGGTACGCAGCTTGATGTCCTTGATGGCTACCTTCTCGCTACGGATGCGGCGCGAAAGGATAATCTCCAACTCTTCGTGACTAGGATTGTGGCCAAGGGCGGAAATCTGCTGTACCTTCTCCTCGTTGAGGTATTCGTCCAATCCCTGCAACATACCGTAGAAGGCTACTTCGGCAGTGTTGGGGATGAAGGAGAAGACGGTATGGTCTATATCGTTGTCGATGGCTTTCAGGATATTGGGCACCAGCTTCTCGCCCAGCAGCTTGCGTTCGCGGTAAATATCCACGTCGCTGCCTCGGCTAAAGTAGATGCGTTCGAAGGAACAGGGACGCACCTCGCGCGGCTTGTTGATTTGCACGGTGCGCAGCTTGCCCGCCTTGTTGATGAGCAAGGCCTGTCCCGGCATCAGTTCCTTGATGGACTCCATCGGCACGTTGAAGGCCGTCTGAATAACCGGACGTTCGCTGGCCAACACAGCCACCTCGTCGTCCTGATACCAAAAGGCCGGACGGATGCCCCAAGGGTCGCGCACGGCAAAGCTTTCACCGCTTCCGGTGAGTCCGCACATCACGTATCCCCCATCCCATTCCTTGCTCGATGTACGAAGCACGTTGGCCAGGTCGATATGTTCTTCGATGTATCGGGTGATGGCCATGCCTGTCAGTCCTTCGGCTTCGGCCAGGTTGAAGAGGCGTTCCACCTCGCGGTCGAGGCGATGGCCTACTTGCTCCAGCATGATGTAAGTGTCGGCATACTTGCGGGGGTGCTGACCGATGGCGGTGATGCGGGCAAATATCTCGTCCACATTGGTCATGTTGAAGTTACCGCACAATGCCAAGTTCTTGGCACGCCAGTTGTTGCGACGCAAGAAGGGGTGAATGTACGACAAGCCCGACTTGCCCGTAGTGGAGTAACGCAGATGCCCCATATACACCTCGCCGGCAAAGGGCAGCACACGCTTGGCATAGTTGGCATCGTGAAGTTTATCGGGAGTGAGTTCCTTGAAGTTGCTCTGCACCGTACCGAATATCTCGGTAATGGCTCCCGAACCGAGTGCCCGTTCGCGGAACATATATTCTTCCCCCGGATTAGCCTCCAGCTTTACGCATGCCAGTCCGGCACCTTCCTGTCCACGGTTGTGTTGTTTCTCCATGAGGAGGTACAGCTTGTTCAGTCCGTACATCCACGTACCATACTTTTGTTCATAGTATTCCAGTGG
>JAUNJD010000218.1 GCA_030523205.1 Bacteroides sp. | reverse complement strand
ACGGAGAAGGTATGGAGCGGGTACGGAGAAAATTATGCGTTGCCACGACTTGGGGCCGTGGCAACGTGGCAACGTGGCAATCGTTTTTTTATTTATTCACCCACTTTGTCACATCTTCCTTTGTGGCATAGTTCAGCAGTTTACCGGCTTGCCAATTCAGTTTCGGATAGGTCTTTTTGAGCACCTTCTCCGAATTGCTGATGCTGCTACCGCCCGAAGTTGCAAAAGGTATCACCGTCTTTCCGGCAAAACCATAGCTTTCGATGAAGGTATTGATGACACGAGGTGCCTCATCCCACCAAATGGGGAAGCCGATGTAGATTACATCGTAGCTATCCGCGTTCTTCAGATTCTTAAGGATGGCAGGACGTGATTTGGAGTCGGCCATTTCCTTGCTGCTACGTGAAGACTTATCGTGCCAATTGAGGTCGGCTGAAGTATAGGTCTTTTCCGGCTGTATCTCATGCAACGTGCCGCCCGTCGCCGTAGCCAGCAATCCGGCAACCTTCTTCGTTGTTCCCGTAGCCGAATAGTAGGCTACCAAGACTTTTCCCTTTTCCACACTTTTTGTTCCTTGCGCATGGCCTGTGAAGCATATAGCCACCGCAGCCATCATGGTTAATAAAATCTGTTTCATTTTGATATATCATTTAGTGATATGGCAAAGGTAACGTTTTCATCGCCAGATGTCTGTGCACAGATTACGGATATTTGTACCTTTATTACGGATGCCAAACCTGACGACACAGATGGAGACGGAGCGAGAGGCTACAACCGTTTCAGCAACCAAGCCATATTCTGCCCGAGGTTCTTCATATTGGCTACCCCCTCTTCGTCTTTCAGGGCTTCGCCGGGCAACCGGCCGTATGTCTATTATTTGTCGGTCCTCACCACTCTGAAACCTACATTGTCGTATCCCTGCGTACCTACCCGCACGACATCCGACTTCTCGCTACGGCAATCGTCGCGGCTGGAATCCCAACTGCCACCCTTGACGATGTACAGTCCGTCGGCATCGGTCGATGAAGTCCACTCCCAGCAATTGCCCCAGAAGTCGATGCCTCCACAAGCGCCGGTCGTCTGGCTGTAAGCATCCACCGCCGTCAGTCCGGCCTCTACGTGGTCGGCGTTCATGGCTACATCCTTGGGCATGTGGCCGGCGGCCAATATCCATTCTTCGTCGCTCGGCAGGCGGTATGCGTGGGAGTTGTCCTGAGCCGTCAGTCGGTCGCAATAGGCGGTGGCTTCGGCTATCGAGATGCCCACCACCGGATAGTTGTCCTGCCCTGCTTCGTAGGCGAAGTCGGCATTGAAAGCAGCATATTCGGCATTGGTCACGGGCGCATAGCCGATGTAGGCATTCGGGGCCGATGCACCGCGCAGCACCATCCAAGCATCATCGGGGTCGTCATCGGTTCGAGGGTCGATAAGTCGTAAGAATTGCTGCTCCAGCCGGATGTCGCGGTTCTCCACCATCTCATCTACAATGGCCTGCATCTCTTCTACCAGGTTGTAGGTCTTTGCCTCCCGCTCCAGTTCGCGGAGCTTGGCCTTCTTGCGTGCCACCACTTTATCGTAGCGAATGCCCATTTGGTCGAGCAATGCCTGCTTGTTTTCGTCCGTCGGGTTGTTCTGATATTGCAGGAGAAGGCTTCTGGTCGTTGCGTCCAGCTCGGGGCGCTCTTCTTCCACAAGGGGCGCATCGGGGTCGTCAAACTCCAGCTCGCTTTCCACCAAATCGGTCGGGGTGATGTAGTCGGCACGCTCCACTGTCTGATGCACGCCGAAGTAATGGGCCACCAAGCCGTCCTTGTAGATGGATAGCCGATAGCCTCCATAGACATCGCAGGGCAAGGTGGAGATATAGTAATCCGTTCCGTGCGTAAAGCCGGAGGCATCCGGAGCATTGAACGTAATGATGGAGTTGGCGCTGCTTACCTCATCGGTCAGAGGATTCCCCTCACCGTCCCATTTTATTTTGGCCGTACCGCCCAAGGCATAGTCATCCACGCTCTCCAGCTCTACCATCGTCACGCCCGACATCTCGAAGCTTAGCCTGATGCCACCGCATACCGTACGGAAATACAGCGAATCGGAGACGGTGCGAGCCACCGCCACTACCGCCTTCTCGTCGTATCCATTGCCTCCGGCTGTTTGGGTGGAAGGGATGCTGATGGTTATACTTTCGTGGTCGGATGCCACCATATTGTCTGCCGGATACACGCCCATCAAAGGATTGTCGTCAGTAAACGTGCCATCGACGGTTTCCGCGAGGCTTGATGTACGACCGGATTCCTGCGTCTGCACCGCTACCGTCTGTCCGTCGTAAACCAGCTTTATGGCGTCGCCCGCCATCCAGTTGTCATGAAGGCCATCGAAGATGACGGCCATAAGGCCTCCGGTTCCGGTCAGCCCTTGTCCGTCGGGGGTCAGTGTGTTTTCCATTTCTTCGTTGTTGTCTGCACACGATGCAAGGGCAAACAATGCCCAGGCATAGATTAAGGTTTTAAGTTTCATTTTTGATGAATGGATAATTGATAATGAATAATGTTTATTTTTCTTTGCGTTTGGACAGGCGGTCCATCATCTGCCGCTCCAGTTCATAGACTTGCATGATTTGCTTCTGCGTCAGAAATTCGCTGTATATGTCAAAATACTTTCTTCGTATGTTCAGTATGTTCTGACTGTGCGCGAAGCGGTCCTTCAGCACCTGTTCCATTTCTTCGTCCGACATGGACGAATCTTGCTGCTTGGGTCGCGGGCCGAGTGCCCATATCTCTTTTTGGAATTGACAATAGGTGACAATGAAGCGTTTGCTTGTCTCCTCGTCCATAGCCACACCCTTGGCTATGTGCTTGGCCTGCACCTCTGCCAGTTGCTCGCGGGTGAGGCGTTGTCTGTCAGTTTGTGCATGGAGTGCACCGCTGAAGGCCGTCATGCAAACGACCAGCATCCATAGTTTGATAATATTTTTCATATAGGGTCTTTTTGTTGTTATTCGATTATGAATATATCGTCCTGATAGACTTCGAGCATATAAGTCTGGTCTTCATTGCTGAGGTTGGCAAAGGCTTGTTCTACTTGCAACAACCCGCTGTCCTGCCGACCCGGGTGGAAGACAAGCAACAGGGCTATGCTTGCGGCAACGGCTGTCATGCCTATGATGGAGCGCAAACGGAACAGCTTGCGCTTGTGGCGTCGGACAGCCTCCTCGCGCTGTATCTCCTTCCACACGTTGTCCTCCATTTGGTCGAAGAAGCCCGTGGGCGTGGTGTAAGGCATACGCTTACCTATCCGGTCAAAATCAAAGTTCTTTTCCATCTTCTTAAACCATTGAGTTCATATATTTTATTATCTTTTCTTTTGCTATGTGATAGTTGGCCTTCACGTTGGCGGCCGTGGAGCCGGTGATTTGTGCAATCTCCTCATACCCCATTCCGTCGTAATAGCGCAGGTTGAAGGCAAGCTGCTGCTTGGTGGGCAATGCCAACAGAGCTTTCTGCAATTTCACGGCTTCCAAGTCGTTGTAATCTACATACTCGTCGGCCATCAGGCTATCCACGCTTGCGCCGGCAGCGTCCAGCGAAATCTGTCCGGCCCATTGCTTGTCTAGCATACGCAAGGCCTCGTTCGTGGCGATGCGGTAAACCCAGACGGCAAACGGACATTCGCCCCTGAATTGGCTGAAGCTGCGAAACACGCGCACAAACGTCTCCTGTGCCGCATCTTGTGCATCATCGTGCGAAACGACCAACCGACGGATGTGCCAATACACCGGCTCCTTGTACCTTGCCATGAGCAAGCGAAAGCCCCGCTCGGCATCTTTTTTCAGAGCCGAGACAATATCTTTGTCTGTTTGTACCGCCGAGTCTATATTCATCATTTTTATGAGATATGCCAATTCATGTTTCTATTTCAAGCACCCGTTTTTGAAGGGGTGTCTGTATAATAGACCCGGTAAAGATAGAAAAGTAAAATGGGGGATGCAATTTTTTTTCTACGGCCCTGCCCTGCCTATTTCCGACGCCGACGCCGGAAATCGCGCCGATGACGCTGCTTGTGGTGGCGAATCTTCTCGCGCACCAGCCAGACAAACAGCAGGCCGAATACGGCGAATATGAGCAGCACGATGCCCGTATTGAGGTTGTCGCCCTTGACGCGGCTCCACATTTCAATCACAAGGTCGGTGCGGTCGCCAAAGTCGCGTATCATGGCGCAACGCTCCACCACCTTGCGGTCGGGGTATTGCACGGGGTTGATGTGCAGACTGTCGGCACCCACGCCCTCGCCGAAGAAGTAGCTGAGGTCGTAGTGCCGGGCGATGGTGGTGTCCGTCTTGGCCTCCATGATTTCGGGCGTGGCAATGGCGCTGACGTAGCCTATGGCGTCCATGTTGCGCAGGGCAATGTCGGGTCGGCAGAGGTAGTTGATGAAGTAGGCGGCTGCCTTGGGGTTGCGGGCGTACTTGGGGATGACCCAGCCGTCGTACCAGATGTTGCTGCCCTCGCGCGGCACCACGTAGTTCAGCGGCACGCCCACGGCTTCGGCTTCTTCCATAGCCCACACGGCATCGCCGCTCCACGTCAGGTTGAGCCACGTCTTGCCCTTGGTCATCATCTCCTTGCCGAAGTCGGCCTCCCAACCGGCGATGTTGGGCTTCAGGTCCTTGAGGTATTGTTCGGCCAAGGCGATGGCTTCGGAGGAATTGTCGTTCATCAGTTGCTCCACGGTGATGCTGCCTTCGGCCAACTGACGGGCGTGGGCGTAGATGATGGCGGTGCCGTAGGCGTCGCGGTAGCTGTCCTTCATCAGAATCTTGCCCCGGTTCTTCGCATCCCAAAGGCATTGCCAAGTGTCGGCCTCGGCTTCGTCGATGAAGTTTTCGTTGTAGAGTATGCCCGCCGTGCCCCACATATAGGGAATGGCGTAGTCCGACGTGGTGCGCCCGGGCTGACTGGTCTTGTTCAGCTCGTGGCGGATGTAGGGCGACACGTTGGACAGATAGTCGGGTGTCTGCCCGAAGTCGCGGCCGATGGGCAGCAGGAGGTCTTTCTTCAGCATACGCTCGATGATGTATTCCGAGGGGCAAACCACGTCGAAGTCTTCGTGTCCGCGCTCTATCTTGGTGAGCATGATTTCGTTGATGTCGAACACTTGGTAGATGACCTCCACGTCTTCGCCCGTCTGCTCCTTGTACCAGTCGGGGAACTCGGCCAGCACGTCTTCGTCGATGTAGTCGGCCCAGTTATAGACTTTCAGCACACGGGTGCGGGCTTCGTCGGGCGATTGGCAGGAGGCTAGAAATGAAGAACTTATGGAAATGAAGAATGCCATGCGGGCGGTGAATGCCATGCGGATGGCTCTTCTTCTCCAATTCGATTGCCTATTCAGACAATGCTGAATCATGTCTTTTATGTCGAGTATATTCATCATCTTCTTTCTTTGTTTTTCATCGAGTTTGTTCGCAGATTGATGATAATCAGCAGCACCAGCACGGTGATGAAGATGATGGTGGATAGCGGACGGAGTTCGGGCGTCAGTCCACCCTTGCGTGCATCGGCGTAGATGTAGGTGGAGAGCGTCTCCAGCCCCTCGTTGCCAATGGTGAAGATGGTGACGGCAAAGTCGTCGATGGACAGCGTGAAGGCCAGGATGAAGCCGCTAATCATGCCCGGCAGAATTTCGGGCAGGATGACGCGCGTCAAGGCTTGCAGGGGTGCATCATGAACTTGCGGAAGTTGCCCAGCGTGAAGCTGCCCTCGGCGTCGGTGAAGGCGTAATAGACGATGAGCAGCAGGGGCACGATGACGAATACCAGCAGAAAGAGTGCGTAGGGCAGCGTCCAGTTGCGTCGGCGTAGGAAGAAGTTCATCGTCATAGGCGCTTCACTTTTATCTTCTTGCGGGGGATGGTGATGCCTACGTGGTCGCCGTCGTCCCACACGTCGTTGGTGTCTGGCACTCGAAGGTGCAGCCCAGGAAGCGCACGTGGCCGGGGTCGATGAGGTGGCCCTCGAACGTGTTCGTGGTGCGCTCTTTCTTCATGACGTGTATGTCAAAGGGCTTCACCAGCAGCCCCACCTCGGTGCCTGCGTCGAAGTTGTGGTAGTCCTGCACCATCAGCTCGTAGCCCTCGGTGGTCTGCACCAGCATTTCGTAGTGCACGCCCTTGAAGATGCAGCTCGTCACGGTGCCCGTCAGCAGCAACGTAGTCTTTCCACACCCCGAAGGGGCCAGTATGGTGATGAACTCGCCTTTGCGGACGTATAGGTTGATGTCGCTCAGTACGGCCTTGTCACCGAAATACTTAGAGACGTGTTCCAAGTTGATGATCCAGTCGGATTTTTGCATCGCTTTTATTTACTTTGTCTAACAGTTGGGTACAATGTTTTTTAATGGCTCTCTTGTCTGACTTTGCAAAGATAAGTATAAAATCAATACGAAATACAACTGATTGAAATTTCCTATACAAGAAATGACGTCTGAAGCCCGTTTGTTGCATTTGAGGTCCTGTATTGTTACAATGGCATGAAGAAAAGACTTCCCAAAGCGTGACAGTTGTGACAGTGTGAC